>JBJMIH010000110.1:0-30531 GCA_045806985.1 Mycobacteriales bacterium
AGACCGTCGAGGACCTCACCGGCATCCGGTTCGACCACTACCTGGAGATCAACTTCGCCGGCTTCACCGCGGTCACCGACGCGGTCGGCGGGGTGGACCTGGCGGTCGACCGGACCGTCTACGACCCGCGGTCGAAGCGCACGTTCACCGCCGGCCCGCACCACTTCGGCGGCGCGGAGGCGCTGGACTACGTGCGCCAGCGGTACAACCTGCCGCGCGGCGACCTGGACAGGGAGGCGCGCCAGCAGCAGTTCCTGCACGCGCTGCTGTCCCGCGCCGCGGACCTGTCGATCGTGAGCGACCCGCGCCGGGCCGGGGCGGTGCTGGACGGCGCCAGCCGCGCGCTGACCGCCGACTCCGGCCTCGACCTGCGGGATCTCGCCTGGAATCTTCGTCACCTGCGGCCATCGGACCTCACGTTCGTGACGGTTCCGGTGGCGGAGGCGGGGGTGGAGGTGCCGGGCGCGGGGACTGTGGTAGAACTGGACAAACCGGGCGCGGACCAGCTGTTCAGGGCCGTGGCCACCGACACCATGGTGGAATGGGTGCGGGGGCACCCGCGAGCGGTGACAGACTCCACGCACGGGCGCTAGATCCACGCTGAATCGAACCTGAATCGCGTGATCGGTACACTGACCGGTCGCGTACCACCCTCGAGGACGGTGTGGGAGGAATCCGAGGTTGAACAGGCGCCTTTCGCCAACCTCGACACGGCGCGACGACGCGTCCGTGCCTCCGGGCGAGGTGACCGGGGACCGGCCCGACACGGTCGGCGCCAACGGTCACAGCGGCACGCCTGGACTGGTCCGGCGGCCCCGCCGCCCCGACGACACGGAACGGAACGACCTGCGGCCGAACCGCCCCGACACGGACGACAACGGTGACGATGGCCCCGCGCTGCTCGACGCGGCCTCGGTGGAGTCGGTCCTGACCACCTTCCCCCGGGAGTCCCGCGCGCCGGCCGCCGAGGTGCCCACCCCGCGGCGGTCCAGCGAGGACTGGGCGAAGCTGTACCGGTTCGCGGTGCTCGGGCTGGACTTGCTGGCCGCGGTCATCGCCGGTATCGCAGCCGTCTACCTGCGGTTCTACGTCTTCGACCGGGACGTGAGCCAGCTGCCGACGATCTCCGGCTTCACGTACTGGCAGTTCGCGGCGATCTTCCCGCTGGCCTGGGTGTTCTCGATGGCCACCGCGCGGGCGTACGAGAGCAGGTACCTGGGCCTGGGGGCCGACGAGTTCAAGCGGGTGTTCCACGGCGCGGTCGGCCTGACCGCGATCTCCTGCTTCGTGTTCTTCACCGCCCAGATGAACGCGTCCCGTGGCGTGATCGGCATGGCGCTGCCCGGCGCCACGCTGCTCGCGCTGATCTTCCGGTACGCGGCCCGCAAGGCGCTGCACGCCGCCCGCCGCGCCGGCAAGTTCTGCCACCGGGTGCTGGTGGTCGGCCACCTCAACGACGTGATCGAGCTGATCACCGCGGTACGCCGGGAGCCGTACGCCGGGTTCATCCCGGTCGGCGTGTGCCTGACCCGCCGGTCCGGCCGGATCGACCTGCCCGGCCCGGCGATCCCGGTGGTCGGCGGCCTGTCCGACGTGCTGTCGGCGGTGGACACGCTGGAGGCCGACATGGTCGCGGTCTGCGGCCAGCGCGGGGTGTCCGCCGAGGGCCTGCGCCGGCTGGCCTGGGAGCTGGAGGGCACCGGCGTCGGGCTGGTGGTCGCGCCCGCGCTGACCAACGTGGCCGGGCCGCGGGTGCACGTCCGGCCGGTCGCCGGCCTGCCGCTGCTGCACGTGGACGAGCCGGTGTTCGAGGGCTTCAACCACGTGGTCAAGACCGTGGTGGACCGGCTCTCCGCGGTGATCGGCCTGGCGCTGCTCTCGCCGGTGCTGCTGGTCATCGCGGCCCTGGTCAAGCTCACCAGCCCGGGCCCGGTGCTGTTCAAGCAGGAGCGGGTCGGTCGCAACGGGCAGACCTTCAAGATGTGGAAGTTCCGCTCGATGTACGCCGACGCCGAGCAGCGCCGCGCCGAGCTGCTGGAGCAGAACGACCTGGATGGCGTGCTGTTCAAGATGAAGGAGGACCCCCGGATCACCGGGGTGGGCCGGTTCCTCCGCCGCTGGTCCCTGGACGAGCTGCCGAACCTGGTGAACGTGCTGGTCGGCGACATGTCGCTGGTCGGGCCCCGGCCACCGCTGCCGGCCGAGGTCGAGGAGTACGAGCAGGACGTCAAGCGCCGGCTGCTGGTCCGGCCCGGCATCACCGGCCTGTGGCAGATCTCCGGCCGCTCCAACCTGCCCTGGGAGGACGCGGTCCGGCTCGACCTGTACTACGTGGACAACTGGTCGCTCACGTACGACTTCATGATCCTCTGGAAGACGGTCTTCGCCGTCATCAGGAGACATGGGGCGTATTGACCCCAGAGTGAGAAAAGTCGTTCGTTCCAACGTAGGAACGGGCGACTTTTTCCATCTTGCTTATGGGCTTGCGCCGGGCCAGACTGGCCGTGTCGTAATCCTGTGAATACTCGCAGTGAACCATCTGGGGCGAGCGCGCAAAGGTGGGCCCAATGAATGTCCGGATTGGCGACCGCGTGCAGATCGAATCCGAGAGGGTCGGCATGCCGACCCGGAATGGCGAAGTGACTGCTGTGAGTGGGCAAATGATTACGATCCGCTGGGATGACGGCCATGAAAGCGTCGTCATGCCGACGGCGGGCTGCCTGCGCGTCACCACCACGGCCGAGGAAGCCGCCGCCGCCAAGAAGTAGGCCGGCCCGGGTGGACTAGAGCGAGTTGCGCTGCTGGCGGTGCCGGCCGCGCCGCAGCAGCGAGTCCGGCGAGGCCCAGGCCAGCGCCCTGGCCAGCGCGAACAGCGCGCCCGCCGCGAGGCCGAGCAGCGCGCCGGCCAGCGCCAGCGTCCCGACCGAAGGCGACTTCTGGGTGGCCAGGCTCCAGCTCAGGAAGACCAGGATCGGCTTCTGCTGGACGTTGTCGGAGAACAGGTCGCTGCCGCTCGCGCCCGCGGCGCCGGACAGGTAGTTGGCCGCCTGGTTCACCCGCGCCGCCGAGTGCGCGGTGATCGTGAGCTGCACGCTCATCCGGCTCGGGCCCTCGTGCCAGTTCAGCGAGACCGCGCCGGACGGTACCCCGGCCTCGGTCAGCACGTCCTTGGCGCGGCCGGTGCGCAGCAGCGCCAGTGCCCGTAGCTGGTCCATCCGATCATGGCCGCCGGCCAGGTACCGCTCGTTGTAGTTGACATTGGTCGGCGGTGTCTGCGCGGTCACCGTCGCGCTGTAGGTCGCCGGCAGCAGCCCGCCGACAGCCGCTCCCGCAAGTCCCCCCGCCACCCCGCAGACAAGTGCAGCGACCAGCGCATGCTTCACTGACAAGCGAAGCGCGCTAAGGTGCTCAGTGATTTGGGACACGTGGATCGGCGCTCACTTCCGTGCGGCGGTGTACGTTCCTGAGCACCTTAACCAGAACGGCTCCTATTCAGAACAGTTCAGCGGCGAACGGTAACGGTGGTGGTATGAGCTTCTCGCCGGACCTGTCGTTGGCAGGGCCTCCGGTGGCGCGCGACGAGGCGCCCCCCGCGCCCCGCACCGTCCATATCGTCGTGCTCGGAATTGTGCTCGGCGCCCTCGTCGCCTGGCAGCTCCGCAACGGCAACACCGGCACCGTCGCGTTCGTCGGCCTGTACGTGGCCGTCCTCGGCGCCGCCTACTGGCTCAGCCGGGGCAACTCGTTCGCCGTCCTGCTGGTCGCCTACCTGGTCGCCCCGCCGCCGGCCGACCACGTCCTGCCGCAGGTGGCGCTGTTCCCCGACGGCGACCTCGGCTCGAACCGGACCACCGCGTACATCGGCGCGGACATCGTCCTGCTGCTGATGGTGCTGGCGCGACCACCCCGCATTCCCCGTAGTACCCGGCTGCGCACGTACTTGATCTTACTCGCCGGGCTCGCCGTCGTGTTCACCCTCCTCGGCCTGCACAGCCACGACCCGAGCCTGGCCGCCGTGCTGGCCGGCGCCGCCGTGCCCGTCCGCGGCCTGCTGATCGCCGCGGTCACGGCCGGCCGGATCTCCTCGTTCGGCTGGCGGGAGACCGTCCGCGAGTGGGGCCGCGCGGTGGTCGTGGCGATGACGCTGCTCGGCGCCGTCGGGCTGGTGCTCGGCCTGGCGTACTTCGGCGTCACCGACGCCCGGCTGTTCGGCCGGGTCGTGGTGGCCGACAAGGTCGTGCAGGTGCCCGGCTGGGGCAGCCCGGTGTTCGCCGCCGGCATGTTGGTCGGGCTGGCCACGCTGGTCGTGATGCGCCAGCGGATCGCCTTCAAGCCCGCCACCCAGGCCGTCTGCGGCCTGGTGATGGCCGCCGGCATGATCGCCACCCAGTCGCTGCAGGCGCTGGTGTTCGGCGCCGGACTGGCCAACCAGTACACCTTCGCCACCCGCGACGGCCTCACCTCGGCGGCGTTCCGGCTGTTCGGCAGGAGCCCGCTGTACGGCACCGGCTGGGGCGGCTGGGGCTGGCACAAGCAGCACGTGGACTCCGCGCTGTCGGTCGCGCTCGACCCGCACTCCGGCGTGCTGTGGGTGCTGGTCGAGGCCGGGCTGCTCGGCCTCGTCGCGTTCTACGCGGTGCCGGTCTCCGGGCTGTTCGTGGGCAGGGCCCGCCGCTGGCCGGTCGCGGCGGTGTTCGGGGTGGCGCTGGGCGGCGAGGTGCTCAGCTCGGCGGTCCGCAACCCGCACTTCGCCGTGCTGTTCTTCAGCCTGGCCGCCCTGCTGCTGGTGGTGCCCACCGAGCAGGAGGACATGGCCGCCGAGGCCGCGGCGGAGGCGTTCGCCACCCCGCGGCCGCCGATGGAGCTGGAGTCCAGCGGCATGTTCCAGCCGCACACCTCGCCGGACGCGACGTACGAGCGCGGGTCGTGGCAGCGCGAGGACGTGTGGGCGACCAGCGCGGGCCGGGCCCGCCGGGACTACCAGGGACCGCCGGGGGTGCCGCCGGGCGGCGACCCGTTCGGCAGCAACGACCCGTACCGCTCGCCGGAGCCGTCGCCGCGCGTCCCGCAGGCCTACGGGCCACCGCAGGGGTACGGCCAGCAGGGCCCCGGCGCGCAACCGGGCCAGTTCGGCCAGCCCGGCCAGCCGGGCCAACCCGCGTACCCGCCGCCGCCGTCTCCCGAGGAACCGGCGCGCGAGCGGCCCGGCAGGGCCGCGCGCCGGCGCGGGTCGCGGAGCGGCGACGAGGGCGAGTGGCAGTCCATCCAGCCACGCGGCCGGCGGCAGTGGACCGATCCGCCGGTGCCGAGGGGCGCGCTGCCACCTGGCACGTCGGGCAGCCCAACGGGCAGCCCGCCGGGCAGCCCGCCGGGCGGCTCCGGCCAGCGCCCGCCGCAGCCGCAGTGGGGCCGCCGGCCGGCGGCCGGCCCGCCGGAGCCGCCACCGCAGCAGCCGCAGCAGCCCGGGCCGGAGGCCCCGGCCGCCCCGGACCGGCCGTACGTCGGCCAGCGCGGACCGTGGGACAGCGGCTCGTGGCAGCGCGACACCGGATCGTGGTCGTCCCAGCAGGACACCGGGTCCTGGCAGCGGGACACCGGCAGCTGGCAGCGCGACACCGGGAACTGGCAGCAGCAGGGCGGCCAGAACCGGCCGCAGCTCAGCGGCTCCGGTCCCGGCCGGCAGCAGCCGGCCGCCAACCCGAACGACACGACCGGCGGCTGGCGGTGGACCGGGGAGCGTTGGGTGCGCGACGCGCCGCCCGGCCAGCCCCAGGATGCCTCGCCGAACAGTGACAACTGGCGCTAAGCCCGGCGCCAGGCTGGACCGGATCGCGCTTTCCGGGTGAGGATGGGCGGCACCGGGGCCCAACCACACGAGGAGAACGCGATCGTGATGCCGCAGCCGCCGCAGGTGCCGACCGTGGATGTTCACGCCGTCAACACTGGATCGGTGCTACTCGACGTCCGTGAGCCCGACGAGTACACGGCCGGTCACGTGCCGGGCGCCCTGCACATTCCGATGGGCGCCATCCCCACCAGGCTGCCGGAGATCCCCGACGACGCGCGGCTCGTTGTCGTCTGCCGCAGCGGCGGCCGCTCCGCCAGGGTCACCGCCTACCTCCGCAACGAGGGTCTGGACGCGGTCAACCTCGACGGCGGGATGCGTGCCTGGGCCGCCGCCGGCAAGGCCCTGTCCAGCGAGGACGGCAGGCCCCCCAGGATCATCTGACCGCGCCCGGCGCGAGACACTGAGATCGTGCCTCCCTCAAGGCCGCTGGTGGTCGCCCACCGCGGATCCTCGGCGCAGTACGCCGAGCACACGCTCGCGGCCTACGTGCGAGCTCTCGACGAGGGCGCCGACGCGCTGGAGTGCGACGTCCGGCTGACCGCCGACGGCCAGCTGGTCTGCGTGCACGACCGCAAGGTCAACCGGACCTCGGACGGCCGCGGCATCGTCTCCGAGCTGGAACTCGCCGACCTCGCCGAGCTGGACTTCGCCTCCTGGCACCACAGTGCGCCGGAAGCCCCCGACCTGGACGAGAACCGCCGCGTCCTCACCCTGGAACGGCTGCTGCAACTGGTCCGCGACCACGACCGGCCGGTCCGGATGCTGATCGAGACCAAGCACCCGAACCGGTGGGCCGGCCTGGTCGAGCAGACGCTGGTCAAGCTGCTGGACCAGTACGGCATGAGCAAGCCGCTCGACCCCGACAACGCCGTCGCCACCGTGATGAGCTTCAACCCGGTCGCGCTGCGGCGGATGCGGCTGCTCCGGCCGCAGGTGCCGAGGGTGCTGCTGCTCAACAAGGTGCTGCCGTTCCGCAGGGACGGTTCGCTGCCGCAGGGGGTGCGGATCGCCGGACCCAGTGTCCGTATCGTCCGCTCTCATCCCGAATATGTCAGTAAGCTACGAGCGCGCGGCAACCAGGTGTACTGCTGGACGGTGGACGACCCCGACGACATCGGCGCCGTCCTGCGCACGGGTGTCGACGCCGTGATCACGAACCGCCCGACGGATGTACTCCGCGCGCTGGGACGCGCATGATGGGGTCACTTCCGGGGCACAGTGTGTCTTGTGCTGCGCGTGCGAGCGGGAGGTCCGGTGGGCACGGTGGTCGCGCCGCACCAGGCGGTGGCCAGTACGGTCGTCCGCAGGCGACTCGTCGCCGAGCTGGCGGACTCCGGCCTGCCGCCGGCGCTGGTGGACGATGCCGCACTGCTGGTGTCGGAGCTGGTCGCCAACGCGGTGCGGCACGGCCGGCCGCTGCCCGGCGGCGTGGTCGAGGTGCGCTGGTCGGTGGACGGCGACCGGCTGCGCCTGGAGGTCAGGGACGGCGGCGGTAACGGTACGCCGAGCCCCCGGCCTTCCCAGGTGTCGGACACCGAGGGCCGGGGGCTGGCGATCGTCGCGGCCGTGGCGGTCGACTGGGGTGTCGAGTCGACCGCCGACGGGACCACGGTCTGGGCGGTGCTTGAGCAGCGCTAGCCGGTCAGTGCTGCGGGCCCCAGCGATGGCTGGTGTCGGCGGCGATGGCCGCGCACACGGCGACGAGCTCCGCGAACGCGCTCGACTTCTTCCCCCAGACCGCCCACGTCTGCTCGTCGAACCTCGGCAACGGGCCGAGGTGCGGGAACGGGGTGTAGACGCTGGCCAGCACGGCCAGCAGGGACAGCAGGGCGACACCGGCGCCCAACCGCCACGCCCACGAGCGGCGCAGCAGCACGATGCCGATGGCCGCGATGAGACACGCGATCCCCTGGATCTTGAACAGCGTCTCCATCGAGATCGCCGGGATGTCGATGCCGAGCCAGTGCTGCTCGACGCCCTTGACCCCGGCGTAGTCGGGTGCCTTCCGCAGGTGCACGCTGGCGTCGTACGCCAGTGCCACTCCTACCACCACGGACAGCACCAGTGATGCGGCCGTGTGCCGCCGGAGCGCCGGCAGGGTCGCCATCATGGCCTCCTTCTTCGGGTTCTCCCCCAGAAGGCGTCCACGGTCCAGGGTGGACGCCTTCTGGCCTCAGAGCACCACGTCGCGAAGAATCGGGCAACTCATGCATCGCGGGCCGCCGCGCCCGCTGCCGAGTTCGGATCCGGCGATGCGGATGACCTCGATACCGGCCTCTTCCAGCCGCGCGTTGGTCACCGTGTTGCGCTCGTACGCGACCGCCAGCCGCGGTGCCACGCACAGCGTGTTGTTGCCGTCGTCCCACTGCTCGCGCTCGGCGGTGACCGGGTCGAGACCGGTGTCGATGACCCGCATCCGCTCGATGCCGAGCGCGTCGGCGGCGGCGCGCAGGAACGGCTCGCGCGGCCCGACCACGACCTCGCCCTCCACCTCGCCGGGGGTGAGCCGGTACGCGGCCAGGCTGCCGGCGACGTTGGGGTACATGACGACCGCGTCGCGGTCGACCATCGTGCAGACGGTGTCCAGGTGCATGGTGGCCCGCTCCTGCGCGATCGGCACCACCAGCACGGTGCTGGCCAGGTTCTTCGCGAACACCGTGCGGGCCAGCGCCTCCACGCCGGCCGGTACGGTCCGCTGGCCGACGCCGACGGCGAGCACGCCGGGGCCGAGCAGCAGCACGTCGCCGCCCTCCAGGTCGGCCATGCCCGCGTCGTACACGGTGGGCGTGCCGGCGAAGCGCGGGTGGTGGCGGTAGATCGCGCCGGTCAGCGTCACCTCGCGCTGCCGGGCCGGCATGGACGGGCTGGTCACGGCCACGTGGTCGCCGATCCACACCGACGAGTCGCGGGTGAACAGCAGGTTGGGCAGCGGGTCGACGACGAAGTCGTGCCGGTCCATCAGCGTGTACGCCAGGCCGGCGCCGGTGCGCAGCTCCTCGTGCGCGATGCCGGCGACGAGCGTGCCGGCCAGCTCGGCCGGGGGCAGGTCGTGCAGGTACCGCGCCACCTCGACGGCGAGGGCGTCGCCGAGCCGGAGCGGGTCGGCGGCCGCGGCGATGGTGGCCTCCCGGGCCGCCGGCACGTCGAGCGTCTCGGCGAGCAGGTCGGTGACGTAGAGGACCTCCACGCCGCGCGAGCGCAGCGCGCCGGCGAACGCGTCGTGCTCCTCCTGCGCCCGCGCCACCCACGGAATGCCGTCGAACAGCAGCTTGTCGTTGTTGCGGGGGGTGAGCCGGAGCAGCTCGGGGCCGGGCCGGTGCAGCAGCACCGTCCGCAACTGCCCGACCTCGCTGTCCACCCGGTACCTGCCCATGCGGGGCAGCCTAGCTCGGCGGGATCAGCTTGCCGGGGTTGAGGATGCCGGTGGGGTCGAGCCGGGCCTTGACCGCCCGGAGGACGTCGACGCCGAGGTCGCCGACCTCGGCGGCCAGGTAGGCCTGGTGATCGGCGCCGACAGCGTGATGGTGGGTGATCGTCGCGCCGGCGGCCACGATCGCGGCCGAGGCGGCCTGCTTGGCCGCCCGCCACTGGGCCGCCTCCGCGCCCGGCCGCTGGCGGGCCAGCACGGTGAAGTACAGCGAACCGCCGGTCGGGTACACGTGCGAGACGTGGCACATGACGGTCGCCGGCTCGGCCAGCGCGCCGGTCACCGCCTCCCGTACCGCCCGGTGCAGGTCCGCCAGCGCCGACCAGGGCGCCGCGGTCTCCAGCGTCTCCACCATCACCCCGGCGTCCAGCAGGTCGTCGCGCAGGGTCGGCCCGGTGAAGCGCCCCTTGCGCCACGCGTCGCCGACGGCGGTCCCGAGCGGCACCGCGCCGGCCCGCCGCAGCAGCCGCCGCGCGCCCGGCCGCCGCCACCGCACCCGCTCCGCGGTGTCCTCCCAGCCGACGACCAGCAGGCACGGCTCGGTCTGGCCGCGCACCCGCAGGTACCGGCCCAGCAGCCCGGCCGCCGGTCCGCCCATGGCGAGCGTGACCGCGGTCTCCTCGGGGTCGGACAGCCGGACCACGTCCGGTGTCGGGCCGTCCTGGGCCAGCCGGCGCACCGCCGCCAGCCCGTCCTCCAGCGACGGCAGCGACCAGCCCTCGTACCGGCGCACCTCGGGTTGCCGCCGCACCCGCACGGTCAGCTCGGTGATGACGCCGAGCGTGCCCTCCGAGCCGAGCATCAGCTGCCGCAGGTCCGGCCCGGCCGCCGAGCGCGGCGCCCGGCCGAGCCGCAGGTCGCCGGCTGGCGTGGCGACGACCAGCGCCTCCACCATCTCGTCGAACCGCCCGTACCCGGCCGAGCCCTGCCCGGCCGAGCGGGTGGCCGCGTACCCGCCGAGGGTGGCCCGCGCCCAGCTCTGCGGGTAGTGGCCGAGGGTGAGGCCGTGCGCGGCGAGCAGCCGTTCCGCCTCCGGCCCGCGCAGCCCCGGTTGCAGCCGCGCGGTCAGCGACACCGGGTCGACCTCCCGCAGCGCGTCCAGCCGGCGCAGATCGAGTGCGACCACGGCGGCGAAGCCGGCCCGCTCCGGGGCCACCCCGCCGACCACGCTGGTGCCGCCGCCGTACGGGACCACCGCCACCCGGTGCTCCACGCAGGCCTCCAGTACCGCCCTGACCTCGGCGTGGTCGGCCGGGAAGACCACCGCGTCCGGCGCGTCCAGCGGTTCGCCGGAGCGCAGCGCGAGCAGGTCCAGGTAGTTGCGGCCGGTCGCGTGCCCGCTGCGGATGTCGTGGTCGTCGCGGACCCATCCGCCACCCGAGCCGGGGCCGGTGGCGGCGACCAGGGCCGCCCACGCCTCCGCCGGCAGCCGGGACGGGCGCGGCCGGACCGGGCCGGCCGGCGGGTGCGGGCGGAGCTCGCCCAGCCGGGACCGGATCAGCTTCGTGGTCGCCCGGGAGAGGCCGTGCCGCCGGCCGCCCCACTCCCAGATCTCCGTCGTCACGCGTACAGTGTGACATGTGACGTCCATCCGTAACAGCGACAGCCGGGACCGCATCCTCGACGCGGCCCGCGACTGCGTGCTCGGGTACGGCGTCCGCCGCACCACGCTGACCGACGTGGCCCGCCGCGCCGGGCTCAGCCGGATGACCGTCTACCGGCACTACCCGGACGCCACCGCGCTCGTCTTCGACCTGATGACCAGGGAGTTCTCCGCCCTGCTCGCGGAGATCGAGGCCGAGGTGGGGCCTGCCGGCACGGCCCGCGAGCGGCTGGTGCGCCGCATCCTGCTCGGCGTCCGCCGGCTGCGCGCCCACCCGCTGTGGGTCAAGGTCGTCGACGTCGACCCCGAGCTGCTGCTCACGTTCGTCATCGACCGGTTCGGCGGCACCCAGCGGGCGGTGCTCGCCGAGTACACCCGTGTCGTCGCCGAGGGTCACGAGGACGGCTCGATCGGCAAGGGCGACCCCACGGCGCAGGCGTACGCGCTGCTCGTCACCACCCAGTCCTTCGTGCTGTCGGCCGGCATCGCCGAGCGCGACGGCATCGACCTGGACGGCGAGCTGGAACGGCTGCTCGACGGCTACCTCAGGGAGGCGAGCTGATGGACACGGCGCTGAACGCCGCCCGCCGCGACCGGGAGCTCGCCGCGCTCGCCACCGGGGAGGTCGTTGACCTGCTGGTGGTCGGCGGCGGTGTCACCGGCGCCGGGGTGGCGCTGGACGCGGCCAGCCGCGGCCTGTCGGTCGCCCTGCTGGAGCGGGCCGACCTGGCCAGCGGCACCAGCCGGTGGAGCTCCAAGCTGGTGCACGGCGGCCTGCGGTACCTGGCCAGCGGCGACTACGCGATCGCCGCCGAGAGCGCCCGCGAGCGCGGCCTGCTGATGGAGCGCACCGCGCCGCACCTGACCAGGGCGCTGCCGATGCTCACGCCGCTGACCAGCGGCATCTCCCGGCGGTCCGCCGCCTGGATGTACTTCGGCCTCCAGGTCGGCGACGGCCTGCGCCGGTACGCTCGCACCCGTCGTACCACGCTGCCCCGCCCGCGCCGGCTGTCCCGCACCGAGACGTGCGGGCTGGTGCCGGCGCTCGCCCCGGACCGGCTGTCCGGCGGCCTGCTGTACTGGGACGGCCAGCTCGTCGACGACGCCCGCCTGGTGGTCGCGCTGGCCAGGACCGCGGCCGGGTACGGCGCCCGCATCCTCACCCACTGCCGGGTGACCGCGCTGGCCGGCGACGGGGCCGAGGTGACCGACACCAGGACCGGCACCCGGTTCGCGGTCAGGGCGCGGGCGGTCGTCAACGCCACCGGCGTGTGGGCGGGGACGCTGACCGACGGCATCCGCCTCCGCCCGTCCAAGGGCACCCACCTGGTGCTGGACTCCGCCGCGTTCGGCGGCCTGCCCGCCGCGCTGTCGGTGCGCGTGCCCGGCGGCCACAACCAGTACGTCATCGCCCTGCCGCAGCCCGACGACACCCGGGTCTACGTGGGCCTCACCGACACGCCGGTGGACGGCGAGATCCCGGACGAGCCGGTGGCCGACCCCGCCGACGTGACGTTCCTGCTGGACACGCTGTCCACGGTGCTCGGCGCGCCACTCGGGCCGGACGCGGTGCTCGGCACGTACGCCGGCCTGCGCCCGCTGCTGGAGGGCGACGGGGACAGCACCGCCGACCTGTCCCGCCGGCACGCGGTGCTGGTGTCGGACGACGGCGTGGTCACCGCGACGGGCGGCAAGCTCACCACGTACCGGCAGATGGCGGCCGACGCGGTGGACGCGGCGGTGGCCAGGGCCGGCCTCGCCGCCGGGCCGTGCCGGACCCGCCGGCTGCCGCTGGTCGGCGCCGCCCCGCGCCCGGTGCTCGCCGGGCTGGGGGTCCCGCACCGGCTGGTGATGCGGTACGGCACCGAGGCCGCCGCCGTGCTGGCGGAGGCGGGTCCGGAGCTGTCCGCCCCGGTCGCGCCGGGGCTGGCGGTGACCGGGGCGGAGCTCCTGTGGGCGGTCCGTCACGAAGGCGCACTCGACGTGGCGGACCTGCTGGACCGGCGTACCCGGCTGGGCCTGGTGGCGGCCGACAGGGCAGCTGCGCTGCCGGCCGCCGAGCAGGTCCTCGGGCTCGCCCAAGTTGCCTGAACAGCCGCCTGACCTACCAGTTGGGGCTGGTGCGGTCGAGCACCGGCGGCAGCGGCATCCAGTGCGGCTTGTAGATGTAGACCACGCCGCCGGACCCGCCGCCGACGGTGCCGTTGGCCCGGTACCGCTTGGTGCGCAGCCACACCGTCTCGAACTGGTGCCGCTTGTACACGTGCCGCACGGCCGGGTCGGTCGGGGACGCCGGGTCGTTCGCGATGACGTCACCGTCCTTGGTGAAACCGATGATCACCATCAGGTGGCCGGAGGTGTTGTAGCCGGCGCCGTCCAGCTCGGTGGCCAGGAACGACTGCGAGGTCACGACCGGGATGCCGTGCCGCACGAGCTGCTCGATCTCGTTCAGCGAGTGCAGCTGGGTGACGATCGCGTCCAGGCCGTAGGAGGAGGCGTAACCGGCGTTGAACGGCCAGTTGCCCGCGCCCTCGTACTGGTAGTCGTAGGTCATCCTGGCGGCCTGGTCCACGGACGGGTCCGCGTAGCTCGGGTCCACCCACGACATCTGCTGCGTGGTCGGGTGGTGGCCCCAGTACTCGATGACCATCTCCGAGGAGGTGGGGCTGCACCAGGCCTCGCCGCCGCCGTCGTACTGCGGGTACTGGCCGGAGTGCACGTCCTGCGAGTACCGCGGCACCGGCAGCTCCACGGCCTTGTTCTTCGTCGGCGTGGACACCGGCACGTCGAAGCGCGCCGGCACGTTGGACGCGAACGCGCCCACCTGCCAGACGCGCGGCACCACGTGGCTGCCGGGCGTCCGGTACACGGTCAGCTTGAGCTGGTACCCGGTGAGCCGCACGTCGGTGGCTGTCGGGTCGGAGATCTCGAAGGTGTCGGTGGAGATGTCGGAGAACGCGTCCTGCTGGCCGTCCACGGACGTCCGCATGATGTCGGTGTCACCCGAGGCCCAGCGACCCATGACGTACCACGGGGTGGTCTGGCCGTTGCTGTACGTGCCGTGCAGCTCGACCTGGAGCCAGGTGCCGGCCGGCGTGTTCGCGTTCCAGGACGCGACCAGCTCGGTGGCGCCGAAGTTGAGGTTGTGCCGCGGGGAGAGCCAGGTGCCGTACTCCCAGCTCTTGGTGACCCCGGTGTGCGGGTCGGTGTAGTCGGTCGTTCCGGCGGGATGGGCGAGGACCACCCCGGTGCGATCGCCGGGAAGCGCGACCAGGCCCTGGGCCTGGCCGGAACGCCAGTCGCGGTAGGTGGTCCAGCGGTGGAAGTTGATGGGCACCTTGGTGTCCGTGGTCGGGCCGTCGGCGAGTGCCGCGCCGGCAGGCGCCAGCAGCGCCACGGTAGCCAGTCCGGCTAGTCCGGACCGTAGTAGGAGTCGGGGCATGGGTCTCTCCCGGGGTGCGGAAGTCGACGCGGCACACACCGCGTCTGTGAATTTTCACCACAGGTTATGTAATAAGGGAAGGTTTCTGTCCCACTTCGTCGGCGGACGGCCTCCGGATAGGCTCCCCGAGTATGGGACTACTGGACGGTAAGGTCGCGATCGTCACCGGGGCCGGACGCGGGATCGGCCGGGGCGAGGCCATCGAACTGGCGCGCCAGGGCGCGTCCGTCGTCGTCAACGAGCTCGACGCCGAGGCCGGCCGGGCCGTCGTCGCCGAGATCGCCGAGGCCGGCGGGCGGGCGGTGCTCGACACCGGCGACGTCTCCGACCCGGAGGCCGCCGAGGCGCTGGTCAAGCGGGCCATCACCGAGTACGGGCAGCTCGACTCGCTGGTCAACAACGCCGGCATCCTGCGGGACCGGACCATCGTCAAGATGACCCCGGACGAATGGGACGCGGTCATCCGCGTGCACCTGCGCGGGCACTACGCCCCGACCCACGCCGCCTGCGCGTACTGGAAGGACTCCGGGCGCGGCGGCCACATCGTCTGCACGGCCAGCACGTCCGGCCTGCTCGGCAACTTCGGCCAGGCCAACTACGGCGCCGCCAAGGCCGGCATCGCCGCCTTCTCCACCATCGTCGCGATGGAGATGCTGCGGTACGGCGTGAACTGCAACGCCATCGCCCCGGCCGCCCGCACCCGGATGACCGTCGGCGCGTACGGCGACGACGCCTTCCAGCTGGCCGAGGACGAGTTCGACTTCTGGCATCCGGACAACGTCGCCCCGTTCGTCGCCTACCTGGCCTCCGACGCCGCCAGCCACATCTCCGGCAAGGTCTTCGGCGTCCAGGGCGACGCGGTCGAGCTGTACCAGCCCTTCACCTCGGTCGCCGCCATCGAGAACGGCGGCACCCGCTGGGACCCGGCCCAGTTCACCGACCGCGTCCAGGAACTGTTCGACACCAGCGGCATCACCCCCAACGCCGAGAACATGATGGCCAAACTCCGCTACACGATGACCCCCCGAACCTGATCCACCCGTGGGCGGACGTTCCGGTACGGTCGCCGGATGTCCGACACCGACCTGCTCGACCGCATCCGCACCACGCCGGCGCTCGCCGAACTGCTGCGGCAGTTCGACTTCGACATCGCGCGCGTGGCCAACGGGCCGGCGGAGCCGATCCACCTGGCCGGCGGCCAGCCGCTGGAGATGGTCGCCGGCGACGCCTCCGGCGGTGCGTACATGCTGGTCGGCGCCGGGGACGACCGGCCGGTGCTGTACGCGAGTTCGGAGGGTCAGGGTGGCCTGATCGCGACCAGCCTGCGTGACGCGCTCACGCTCATCGCCGGCCTGCCCAGCTTGCACGACGCGATGACGCAGCCCTTCGGCGACGACGGCGGGGCGGCCCTGCGTGCCTCGCTGGCCGAGTGCGACGAGGAGCTCCGCGAGGACTGGCCGGAACTCGACGAGGACCGGCGGCGGCTCCGCGAGGGCCTGGACCTGCCGCCCGTCGACGGCCTGCTGGAGGCGCTGCACCGCGCCGCGGCCGACGAGGACTACCGCCCGATCAGCGACGCCGGCGACCGGTACGAGTCGATGCTCGGCTAGGACAGGTCAGGGAGCGTCCAGGCCGGCGGCGTGGGCCTCGGCGGTGGCGGCGGCGAGTACCTGCTTGACCGGGCGGCCCAGGGCGCCGGCGGCGGCGACCACGTCGTCGTACTCGACCGAGACGTTGACGACGGTGTCCTCGAAGACGGCGACCTTGACGCGGACCCGCTGGCCGTCCACGTCGACGGCGGCGAAGCGGCGTTCCAGGGCGCGCTTGGCGACCGCGTACTCGCGCAGCCCGATGGTGGAGGTCTCGGCGAAGACCACGCCCCGCACCGCCTCCACCGCGCTCTCCGGGGTGAGGATGTGCAGGGTGTGCGCGGGCCGGCCCTTCTTCATCAGGATCGGGGTGAGCCACGCGTCGGCCGCGCCGGCCGCCAGCAGCCGGGCCAGCACGCTCGGCCACAGCCGCGGGTCCAGGTCGTCGATGTTGCTCTCCAGCACCAGCTCGCCGCCGGCCGGCGTACCCCCTTCCGTCACGACCGGCCGCCCGATCACCAGCCGGAGCAGGTTCGGCACCTCCTCCAGGTCGCGGCTGCCGGCCCCGTGACCGGTCGCGTCCACCCGCATCGGCGGCATCGCGCCCCAGCCGGTGACCCAGGCGGCGAGCAGCGCGGCTCCGGTCGGCGTGCACATCTCGTACTGCGCCGGCCCCGACCACATCGGCGCGCCGGCCTCCCGCAGCAGTTCCAGCACGGCCGGCGCCGGCACCGGGATCAGCCCGTGCTCGCCGCGGGTCATCCCGGTACCCACCGTCACCGTCGACCCGATGAGCGCGCCGACACCCAGATGGTGCAGGCCGGCGCAGCCGCCGACCACGTCGGCCACCGCGTCCAGGCCGCCCACCTCGTGGAAGTGCACCTGGTCCGGGGAGGTCCGGTGCACCCGCGCCTCGGCCTCGGCCAGCCGCCGGAACACGTCGTGCGCCTTCGCCCGCACCGGCTCCGGCAGGTCGGCGTTCTCCAGCAGGCCGCGGATGTTCGCCCAGGTACGGGTCACCGTCGACCGCGCCACCTCGACGTCCACCTTGGCCGCGCCGATGCCGTGCCGCCGCACCTGCCCGACGCGGAGCCGTACCGGCTCCACCCCGATCGCGTCGATCGACTTCTGCAGCACCTCCAGCGGCACGCCGGCGTCGACCACCGCGCCGAGCAGCATGTCGCCGCTGGCGCCCGCGGCCAGGTCCAGCCAGCCCAGCACGTCCTCCGCCATCATGCCTTCCTCGAACCGCTCCGCCTCGCGACCCTGGCCGCGAAGATGCCCGCCCCGAATCCGTTGTCGATATTGCTGACCACGACGCCGGGCGCGCACGAGTTCAACATGGTGAGCAGCGCGGCGACACCGCCGAACGCCGCCCCGTACCCCACCGACGTCGGCACCGCCACCAGCGGCACCCCGACCAGCCCGCCGACCGCGCTGGGCAGCGCGCCGTCCATGCCGGCCACCACCACCAGGCAGTCGGCGGTGTCCAGCACCGGCCGGGCCGCCAGCAGCCGGTGGATCCCGGCCACGCCCACGTCGTACACCCGCTCCACCGTGCAGCCCGCCGTCCGTGCCACGAACGCCGCCTCGGCCGCCACCGGCCCGTCCGAGGTGCCGGCGCTGACCACGACCACCGTGCCGGACGGTTCCGGGAGCGGTCCCACCGCCACGCACCTGGCCTCCGCGTCGACCCGTGCCTCCTCCGGCCATGCCGCCGCCAGCGCCGCCCGCATCTGTTCATCGGCCCTGGTCACCAGCGCGGGCAGGGCCGGGTGGGCGCGGCGCAGCTCGGTGACGGCGGCGACCGCCTGCGCCGGCGTCTTGCCCGCCCCGTACACCACCTCGGGGTCGCCGGTGCGCAACGCCCGGTGGGTGTCGATCTGGGCGAACCCGGTGTCGACGGCGAACGGCCGGCCCGCGAGGTGTTGAACTGCGGCGTCGACCGGTACCGTTCCGTCGGCCACCGCGGCGAGCAGCTCCTGGACCTCTACCCTGTCCACGCCAGGGAGGCTACGCGTCCGTCACAGGCATCCGTCGTTTGACCGGGCAGGACGCCCGGGGGTAGCTACGCTGGATGCTCTCGGCAAGGAGGAGTGCGATGTCCGACCAGATACTCCAGGTGACGGCGTTCGCCGGGGTGGGCATCGGCGCGATCGGCCTGGGCCTGGCCACGCTGGCGCTGCGCCGGCTGTCCCGGCTCCGCCGGTCCCAGGTGGTCCTGGAGCACCTCGTCCAGCGTCCGGTGGTGGCGGCCCGGCCGGCCCAGCCGCTGCCGGGGGCCGGCGACGGTGCCGCCGACCAGCGGATCGACGACGACGTGCGGACGGAGCTGATCCGGCTGCGCGGCGACGTCGCCAAGGCGGTCTGCCGGGTGGGGATGGTCCGTTACGACGCGTTCGCGGAGATGGCGGGGCGGACGTCGTTCTCGGTGGCGCTGCTCGACCTCACCGGCCAGGGCCTGGTGCTCTCGGCGATCAACACCCGGTCCGAGGCCAGGGTGTACGCCAAGAACATCCTCAAGGACCGCTCCGACGTGCAGCTGTCGCCGGAGGAGAGAGAAGCCATCGACAGGGCGCTGAACGGCCAGCCCGGCCTGCTGGACGTGAACGGGGAGCCCAACGGAAGGAAGCCGAGCCGGAAGTAGGGTTGACGGCGTGCCCAAGGCAGCCAGCACCGCCACTACCCGCTTCGCCTACCTCGGCCCGGAGGGCACCTTCACCGAGCAGGCGCTCCGTACGCTGCCCGCCGCCGCGAAGGGCACGCTGCTGCCGGCCGCCACCATCCTGGAGACCCTCGACCTGGTCAGGTCCGGCGGGGCCGACGCCGGGCTGGTGCCGCTGGAGAACTCCGTGGAGGGCTCGGTCGCGGTCACCCTGGACGCGCTGGCCGCCGGCGAGCCGCTGCTGATCACCCGCGAGGTGCTGCTGCCGGTGACGTTCTGCCTGGCGGCGAACGCCGAGGTGGCGCTGGCGGAGGTCCGGACGGTCGGCGCGTTCCCCGTCACCGAGGCCCAGTGCCGGGGCTGGCTGCGTACCCACCTGCCGTCCGCGGAGGTGGTGACCACCGTGCGGTCGAACGCCGACGCCGCGGTACGTGCCGCCGCCGGCGAGTTCGACGCGGTGCTGACCGCGCCGCTGGCCGCCGACCGGCACCGGCTGGTCCAGCTGGCCAAGGAGGTGGGCGACTACCCGGACGCGGTGACCCGGTTCGTGCTGGTCACCGGCCCCGGGCCGCTGCCGGCGCGCACCGGGTACGACCGCACCTCGCTGGTGGCGTTCATCGCCGACAACCACGCGGGCGCGCTGATGGAGGTGCTCACCGAGTTCGCGGTGCGCGGCATCAACCTGACCCGCATCGAGTCCCGCCCCACCAAGGAACGCCTCGGCCAGTACTGCTTCCTCCTGGACTGCGAGGGCCACGTCGCCGATGCCCGCGTCGGCGAGGCCCTGGCCGGCCTCCGCCGGATCTGCGCCGACGTCCGCTTCCTCGGCTCCTACCCCCGCGCCGGCGCCGACAGCGCCCCGCCCCGCAAGGGCCGCACCGACGCCGACTTCGCCGGCTCCGCCGCCTGGCTCGCCCGCATCCGCCAAGGCCACGTCGACTAGCCCATATCTCAAAGTCGGCTTCCGCCTGTGCTCATGGCGGATTTCGGACCCCTGCGGCCACGATCAAGGAGTTGTGGCCGCATTGTCATGTGACAACGCGGGCACCAGTGCTTGATCGTGGCGAGACGGGCGGCGGGCTGGCGGATTTAGGACCCTGCGGAGGGGGCGGGGCCACTTGGTGACACGGCCTGTCGGTGCCTGGTGGCTTACGCGTTCAATCGTTTCCGTAGCGGTAGCGGGCCTTGAGGATCTTCACTTCCTTCTCGTCGGCCCTGTACACCAGTCGATGTTCGTCATCGATCCGGCGGGACCAGTAACCGGACAGGTCGCCCTTCAGCGGCTCGGGCTTGCCGATACCCGCGAAGGGGTCACGTTGGATCTCGCCGGTCAGCCGGATGATCCGTTTGGCCATCCTCCGGTCCGCGCCGAGCCAGAACAGGAAGTCCTCCCAGGCATCGGGGTCGAAGTGGACGCTCCTCACACCTCACCGGCCAGCGCTTCCAGCTCCTCCATGGTCTTGGTGACGGTGGGGCGGCTTTCCTTGTCCCGGGCGACGGCCTCCATGAGCCGCCGGGCGTTGGCCGGGGAACGCAAGAGGTAGATCGTCTCCTGCCAGGAGTCGTAGTCCTCGGCCGACATCAGTACGGCATTCCCGCTCTTGGAGGTGATACGCACCGGGACTCCTCTGAGAATGCCAGCCGCGCATGGCTCTGGCGGCTCGCGGGTGGACTAGTCCGTGGGGACTAGTCTCACCGTGTGGATAACCGGCCGGTTCTCCACAGGGTTTCCCCAGCGGTTCTCCACAACCTGTGGACAGGAGGGCGTGTGCGCCTGGTGTTCGTCCGGCATGGCCAGTACATCCACAACCTGGATGGGATCTTCGATGTGGAAATCCCCGGGCCGCCGCTCACCGACGAGGGCCGCCGGCAGGTGGCGGAGCTGGTCGCCGGCTGGCCGGCCGGGACGCCGCCGGAGGCGGTGTACAGCAGCCCGCTGCGCCGGGCCGAGCAGACCGCCGCGGCGGTCGCCGACCGGTTCGGCCTGCCGGTCGCGGTCCGGGACGGGCTGGCCGAGCTGGACGTCGGCGAGTTGCAGGGCCGGGGTGGCGTCGAGGCGGACACCCGGTTCATCACCGTGATGGAGGCGTGGGCGCACGGCCAGCTGGAGCAGGCGCTGCCCGGCGGCGGCGAGACCGGCGAGCAGGCCGAGCGGCGGCTGCGCGGGGTACTGGAGGAGGCCCTCGCCGCCCACTCGGCAGGGCCGTTGCTGCTGGTCGGCCACGGCGGGATCTTCCGGTTCGGGCTGGCCCGGCTGTGCGGCAACCTGCCGGACGACTACGGCCTCGGCAACTCGCTGCCGAACACCGGCCGGATCGAGGTGGAGGCCAGGGACGGCCAGCTGCGCTGCCTGTCCTGGAACGGCGTCGACCTGTCCGCCCGGGAGGGCCGGTGAGGGGTGCCCCCCGACCACAGCACCCCTCCCGACGTGCCCTCCTTTAGCAGATTTGCAGCTCAGGACGCTGGTTCAGCACCTGGGCTCGCGGTGACAGATAGTGCCGGTACGTGTCACCATCGACTGCCGACAGCCGGAACGCCATGATCCGGTGGCAGGACTGGAACACGATCTTCACTCCGAAGTGCCGCTCCAGGGCGGCACGGATGGGGTCGGCGGCCATGGCCTTGAGGACCTGGATCTGGGCCTCCAGGCTGACCGGCGGCTCCTGCGTCTCGACGTACTCGCTGTCCCCCGACACCAACTCGTCGGTCAGGTCCGCCACCGCCTTCCACGCGTGTGGCATGGACCTGCGCACGACCTCGAGGAACGCGGTCTCCGAGACCTCACCGCCCTCCGCTTGGTCGAGCAGGGCACAGGAAACGTCCAACGACATGGTGCTCCTTCCGGGATTGTCAGGTTTGATCGCCGTACGCCGCCGAGGGCATACCCAAACGCCTCCGACCTTCCGCGGCACACGCCGACCGTGTAGTCACTCCGTCACCTTTGGTGACGGACGCCCTATTATGAGCAGACCTTCGGCCCCTGTTCTAGTCGCCACCCGGCAAAGAAAGTTGTGGCGCGGCAGCAAGTTTGCTGCGACTTGGGCGAAAGCAGTTACCGGCGTGTCCCGTGACCGTTACTTTGGTGGCAGGCCGTGTCGGAGAGAGCCAACGTCTGAGAACACTCCGCCCCGTGGAGGCAGGGATGCCTGGGCAACCGGGTCAACACGGAAAAAACTGCGCCCGCCAGCACCGCGAGCGCAGTGAGCGGGAGGGGCTGCGCCCTTGGCAGGTCGCGCAGGTCATCTCCCGTTGCTGCTCGGTGACGCTGCTCAAGGCACACCGCCTCGCACATGACTGGACTCTCGACCAGGTGGCCGAGCAGGGCCGGAACATCTGCGTGGAGCAGGGTCTCGGGCAACCGAGTCTTTCCGCACAACGCCTGTCCCACTGGGAGAGCGGGCGCGAGGCGCCTTCCCCGAAATATCTCGACCTGCTCTGCCAGATTTACCGGACCCGCCCTGACCGTCTCGGATTCGGACATGACTACTCCGACGACGCAGCTGAAGCCCCGGCGGCGACCTCGACGGAAATAGCACTGCCCACTCGCGCGGAGAGCGACGTGGCACCGCTCCGGTCAGACCCCACACCCTGGGTTGGTGGGGGCGGGAAACGTCCTAATTCTGGCGAGGAGGCGGAAGAGGAGATGAGACGCCGTGCCATGCTCCAGGGCATCCTGCTGGGTGCCGGGGTGTCACTGAGCGGACCGATGGTGGAAGCGATCGACTCGGTACGGCGCCAGGCCGACCGGGTGCTCGACGCCTCGACGGTCAGCGCCACCACGATCGACCATTGGGAAGAGACCGCCCACCAGTACGGCAGCGCGTACATGCGGGTGGCGCCGGTGCGGCTGCTGCGGGACGTCGTCGCGGACTTCGCCGACGTGCAGCAGTTCGCGCAGGCCAGGCAGCCGCTGGAGTACCAGAAGCGGCTCTGCTACATCACCGGGCAGCTGGCCGGCATCACCGGCGTGCTGCTCATCGACCTGGGCGACTTCCGCCAGGCCAGGGCCTGGTTCCACACCGCCAGGCTGGCCGCCGACGAGACCGGCGACCGCTGGCTGCGCAGCTGGGTCCGGGCCGAGGAGGCCGGCGTGCCGTACTACTACGGCCAGCCGCTGGAGGCCATCAGGGTGGCCAGGGAGGCCCGTTCGGTCGCCCGCGACCTGCCCTGCTCCGGCGGGGTGATGGGGGCCGCGATGGAGGCCCGCGCGCTGGCCAGGCTCGGCAACACGGCCGCGGCCCGGCAGGCGCTCAAGGTCGCCGAGAACATCTTCGAACGGCTGCCCCGGCAGGACCGGGAGCCGGGCGCGTTCGGCTTCCCCGAGCAGCGGTTGCGGATCTACGCCAGCAGCGTGTTCACCCAGACCGGTGACACCAAGGAGGCCCGCAGCCAGCAGGACCGCGGCCTCAGCCTGGTCAAGCAGAGCCGGATCCCGACGCCGCGCTCGCTGCTGAACTTCGACAAGGCCCACACGCTCGTCACCGACAACGAGCTGGTGGAGGCCGCCACGGTGGCCACCAGCGCGGTCTTCGACCTGCCGGTCGAGCACCGCACCGACATCGTCATCAACCGGGCCCGCGAGGTCGCGTACTCGGTACCGGAGGATCGCCGGCAGATCCCCCAGGTCAGGGCCTTCATCGACATGCTGGACCAGGTCAAGTCGACCCGGAATCTCGCCTGACCTCCGCCGGGCCCGGCCGCAAATCGATTGGCCCCGCTCGGTAACCTCGAGATGTGATCGACCTGAGGCTTCTTCGTGAGGACCCGGAGCGGGTACGCGCATCGCAGCGTCTCCGCGGCGAGGATCCGGCGGCAGTGGACGCCCTGCTCGAAGCGGACGAGCAGCGGCGTGCCGCCGTCAGTCGGGCGGACACCCTGCGTTCCGAGCAGAAGTCGCTCGGCAAGCAGATCGGCCGGTCCTCCGGCGCCGAGCGGGAGGCGCTGCTGGCCCGCGGCGGCGAGCTCGCCGCCGCCGTGAAGGACGCCGAAGCCCAGCAGGCAGCGGCCGACCAGGCCCTGCGCGCGGCCCACCTGTCCATCCCCAACGTCGCCGAGGGCGCGCCGCCCGGCGGCGAGGACGACTACCTCGTGCTCCGCGAGGTCGGCGAGCGGCCCGCGCTGGAGCGGGCGCGCGACCACGTCGAGCTCGGCGAGCTGCTCGGCGCGATCGACATCGAGCGCGGCGCCAAGGTATCCGGGGCCCGCTTCTACGTCCTCACCGGCGTCGGCGCGCTGCTGGAGATGGCGCTGGTCAACCTGGCCTTCGAGCAGGCCACCAGCGCCGGCCTGCGGCCGATGATCGTGCCAGCCCTGGTCAAGCCCGAGGTGATGGAGGGCACCGGCTTCCTCGGCAACCACGCCGGGGAGGTGTACCGGCTGGCCGGCGACGACCTGTACCTGGTCGGTACCGCCGAGGCCGCGCTCGGCGGCTACCACATGAACGAGATCGTCGACCTCGCCGAGCCGCGCCGGTACGCCGGCTTCTCGTCCTGCTTCCGCCGCGAGGCCGGCTCGTACGGCAAGGACACCCGCGGCATCTTCCGGGTGCACTGGTTCGACAAGGTGGAGATGTTCACCTACTGCCGGCCCGAGCAGGCCGCCGACGAGCACCTCAGGCTGCTCGCCTGGGAGGAGGAGCTGCTCGGCAAGCTGGAGCTGCCGTACCGGGTGATCGACGTGGCAGCCGGCGACCTGGGCTCCAGCGCGGCCCGCAAGTACGACTGCGAGGCGTGGATCCCGAGCCAGGAGCGGTACCGCGAGGTCACCTCGACCTCCAACTGCGGCACGTTCCAGGCCCGCCGGCTCAACGTCCGCTACCGCGACGAAGGCGGGAAGCCGCAGACCGCGGCCACCCTGAACGGCACGCTGGTGGCCATCGCCCGCACGATTATCGCCGTACTGGAGAACCACCAGCAGCCGGACGGCTCGGTGCGGGTGCCCAAGGCGCTCCAGCCCTACCTCGGCGGCCGCGATCTGCTCACCCCCGCCTGAGCGCCGCCAGGCGTTCCAGCGCGGTCACCGAGCCGGCGTACGGCTCGCCCGCGCGCGGGTAGTGCAGCACCAGGTCGGTGATGCCGGCCTCGCCGTACGCGCCGGCCAGGTCGGCGAACCGGGCCGGGTCGTCCAGCGGCCGCTCGCCCGCCGCCTCCAGCAGCAGGTACCTGGCCAGCTCGGCGGGGTCGCGGCCGGCCTCGGCGCAGGCCGCCTCCAGCCGCTCGACCTGTTCCCGCACGGCGGCGACGCGGCCGGCCGGGTCGAGCGCGTCCGGGCGCTCCGCGTCCGCGCCGAGGGTGATCCAGCCCTGGCCGTACCGGGCCGCCAGCCGCATCCCGCGCGGCCCGGAGCCGGCGAGCGCGAACGGCACCCGGGGCCGCTGCACGCAGCCGGGATGGTTCGGCATCTCGACGGCCCGGTAGTACTCGCCGGTGGTGTCGGTGGTCATCGGCTCGGTGAGCAGCCGGTCCAGCAGCCGGACGAACTCCGCGTACCGGGCGGTGCGCTCGCGCGGCGTGCGCGGCTGCCCGCCCAGGATCGCGTTGTCGTACCCGGCCAGCGTGCCCGCGCCCAGCCCAAGCGTGAACCGGCCGCCGGACAGGTCGTCCAGGCTCATCACCTCGCGGGAGAACGGCACCGGGTGCCGGTAGTTCGGCGAGGCGACCAGCGTGCCGAGCCGGATCCGGGAGGTGGTCACGGCGGCGGCGGACAGCGTGGTGACAGTGCCGTACCAGGTGCCGTCACGCAGCGTGCGCCAGGACAGGTGGTCGTAGGTCCAGGCGTGGTCGAAGCCCAGTTCCTCGACCTGACGCCAGACCGTCGCCGCCTGTTTCCACGGCCATTCCGGAAGCACCACCACGCCGACACGCATGGCCAAGACCGTAGCCCCATGCGACCCGTGTGGCGCTGGTCACGGCGCGCGAGCGCCGCAGCGGAGAGGATGGTGGGTGTGGACCGCCCGAAACTGATCGCGACCGACATGGACGGCACACTTCTGAACTCCGACGGCGTGGTGTCGCCACGGAACGGGGCCGCGCTGACCCGGGCCCGCGAGGAAGGCGTGCCGGTGGTCGTGGTGACCGGCCGGCCGCCACGCTGGCTGGACGCGATCGCGGACACCCTGCCGGAGGGCCTGGCGGTCTGCGGCAACGGGGCGGTCACCGTCGACCTGGCCAGCGGCGCGATCGTGGACGAGCACCTGCTCGCGCCGCCGCTGCTGCACGAGCTGGTCGGCAGGGTCCGCGCGGAGGTACCGGACATCGCGTTCGCCCTGGAGTACGGCGACGAGCTGCACCACGAGCGGGGGTACCGCGCCGGTGGCGACGCCGCGCTGCCCGGCATCACCGAGGGTGACCTGGACGAGTTCCTGAACCGGCCGGCGGTGAAGCTGCTCGGCCAGATCCGCGAGTGGGACCCGGACGAGCTGGTCGCGGTCGGCCGGAAGGCGGTCGGCGACCTGGCCACCGTGACGCACTCCTCGCACACCGGCGTGGTGGAGATCTCCGCACCCGGCGTCACCAAAGGCACCGGCCTCGCCGCGGTCGCCCAGCAGTGCGGGGTGGCCGCCGTCGACATCGTCGCGTTCGGCGACATGCCCAACGACCTGCCGATGCTGAGCTGGGCCGGGCGCGCGGTGGCGATGGCCAACGCCCACCCGGACGTCCGCGAGGTCGCCGACGAGATCACGGTAAGTAACGACGAGGACGGCGTCGCCGCCGTCCTCGAACGCTGGTTCTGATCCCGCTACGGACCGTTACAGGTACTGGCCAGGGGTGCCGGTGGCCCCGGGTTGTCCCTGCGCCCCCGGGCCCGGCCCCATGCCCGGCGGCAGCGCCGGCCGGCGCATCTCCTCCAGCTGCGCGCGCGCCGACATCTGCTGCGCGAACAGCGCCGTCTGGATGCCGTGGAACAGCCCCTCCAGCCAGCCGACCAGCTGGGCCTGGGCGACGCGCAGCTCGCCCTCGCTGGGCGTGTCACCGTCCGCGAACGGCAGTGACAGCCGCTCCAGCTCGTCGCGTAACTCCGGCGCCAGCCCGTCCTCCAGCTCCTTGATCGACCGGGCGTGGATCTCCTTCAGCCGCTGCCGGCTCGCCTCGTCCAGCGGTGCGGCCCTGACCTCGTCGAGCAACTGCTTGATCATCGTGCCGATGCGCATGACCTTGGCAGGCTGCTCGACCATCTCGAACACGGACTCGCCGGACTCCTCCGGCTTGTTCTCTGCCGCGGCCTGAGCACCCGCAGGCCCCCCGACCGGCCGCCCGTCCGGGCCCACCACGACGACTCTGGGTTGTGGCTGCTGCGGTTCACTCATGGCCCCATCCTCCCGCAATTGGGTTGCCGCCCGCAGCCGGGCCCTGCCAGCCTGCTGACATGACCAGCGGTACGGCGGGCGCCGGGATCACCGTTCGTTCCCCGACCGAGGACGACGCGGCGGCGATCGTCGACCTGATCGCGGCCGCCGAGACCGCCGACTTCGGCAGGTCCGGCTACGGCCTGGCCGACCTGCGCCGCGACTGGACCATCCCGGGCTGGGACCCGGCCACCGACGGCTGGCTGGCCCTCGCCGGCGACACGCCGGTGTGCTGGACGTACCTGTTCGAGCGCCGGCACTCCCACCAGGTCGCGATCGAGGTGTACCTGCGGCCGGGCGGGCCGGTGGAGATCGCCACCGACCTGATCGCCAGGGCGCTCGCCAGAGCCGGTGACCTCGCCACCGCCCGCGGGCCGCTCACCGCGTACCTCGGCCTGCCCGCCACCAGCCCACTCGTCGCCGCCGCACGGGCGGCCGGCTGGTCGGTGGTCCGGCACTTCTACCGGATGCTGCGTGAGCTCGACGGCACCGACCGGCCGCCGGCCGGCCTGCCCGGGGTGGAGCTGCGGCGGGTCGGCGCGGAGGACGGCGACTGGCGGATCATGTACGACCTGTTGGTCGAGGCCTTCGCGGAGCACTGGAACGTGCAGTTCCTGCCGTACGACGAGTGGCGCGCCGAGCAGGGGCGGAAGCACGCCGACCCCACCCTGTGGTGGCTGGCCCGGCTCGACGGTGTCGACGTGGCCGCGCTGCTGGCCAGCCCCGACCGCGAGGGCGACGGCTGGATCAACGCACTCGGCGTGCTGCCGGCGGCGCGCGGGCGCGGCATCGGCGAGCTGCTGCTCCGCACCGCGTTCGCGGAGTTCGCCGCCAGGGGCAAGCCGACCGTGGCGCTCGGCGTCGACGCCGGCAACGCGACCGGCGCGGTCCGCCTGTACGAGCGCGCCGGAATGCACGTCGCCTGGCGCGTTGACGTCCTCGAACGGGCCGTCGGCTAACCGGCACGGCGGACCAGCGGCAGCCGCGAGCGGGTCAGCAGGCCGGCGCACAGCACCGCGAGCACCGGCACCACCAGCACGGTCAGGGCCAGGTACGGCCACGGGACGGCCAGCGTGACGACACTCCGGCCGCGGCCGTCGTGGTAGTTGGTGGCGAGGGTGCGGTTCAGCGCCACCAGGCCGCCAGCCGGTACGAAGCCGATGCCCAGGCCGAACAGCGCCCCCAGCCCGGCGATGACCGCGGCCTGCGCGCTGGCCAGCCGGCGGCGGGTACGCGGGGCGGCGCCGACCGCGGCCAGCGTCGCCAGGTCGGCCCTGCCGTCGGCGGCGGCCAGGCCGGTCGCGGCACCCGCCGCGCCGAGCGTGACGACCGCGCTGCACACCACCAGCGCGAGCAGCACCGGACCGTAGTCGGCCGTGTACCCGCGTTCCACCAGCACCGGGCTGTCCACCCCGGCGTCCTCGACGGCCGATTCGGCGGCCTGTTGCTCCTGCTGGGTGGGCATCCTGGTGGTGTCGACCAGCACGCCGATCGGCTTCACGTTCAGTCCCAGCGTGCGGGCCGCCCGCGGGCTCAGGAACAGCGTCGCCGCCGGCAGCTGGGTGTGGGTCGCCACCGCCGGTATGGTCGCGGCCGGCCCGTTCACGCCGAGCAGCACGGTGGCCTGTCCGTCGCGTACGCCCGCCGGAGTGAACACCACCGCCCCGCCGCTGGCGAGCATGGCGGCGGCGGCCGGGTCGCGCACGCCGGTCGCGGCGGCGAGCAGGTCGGCGTCGCCGACCAGCGTGTCAGAGCCCAGCCTGCTGCCGTTCACCCCGCTGTCGAGCATGCAGCCGTCGCCGAAGTCGGTACAGCCGGGCCGGCCCAGCGCCGCCCCTGGACAGCCGTTGTCGTCCCGGCAACCGGGGGTGATCGGGCCGGAGAGCAGGTAGCTGGCCCTGGTGGGGAGCGTGCCGGCGATGCCGGCGCGGACCCGGTCCCACTGCTGCGAGCTGGCCGCCGTCGGCGCGACGACCGCGACCTGACCGTGCCGGAGGGTGGGCTGGTAGTTGGCCTTCTCCCTGGCCACGTCGCTCTGGACGTAGAGGGCGACCGCGATGGTGGCGGCCACCGCTGCCATGATCGAGGCCACCGCCGGGGTGGACCGGCCGCGGTGCCGGGCGGCGTCGCGCAGCGCCAGCCGCAACGACACCGGCAGTATCCGCCCGGCCCTGGCGATCAGCCCGATCAGCGCGCCGGTACACAGGATCGCGCCGAGCTCGACCAGCGCCACCCCGGCCAGCAGGCTCGGCGCGTTCCGCGCTCCCGGCGCGTACACCACCGCCACCAGCGTCCCGGCCGCGACCAGCACCGCGCCGAGCACCGGGAACCGGGCCCTCGTCCCGGTCACGCCGTGCCGGCCGGCGAGCGCGGCCACCGGATCCTGGCGGGCGGCGGCCAGCGCCGGGAACAGCGCGGCCAACATGCCGGTACCCGTCCCGAGCACGGCGATCAGCCCCAGGTCGAGGGGGCGCAGCCGCAGCGGGCCGAACTCCTGACCCACCACGTCCTGCATCCACGGCCGGGTCAGCCAGGCCAGGGCGACGCCCAGCACGGTGCCCACCGCGGCCGCGGCAAGGCCCATCACCAGCCCGGACGCGAGTACCACCGCGCTGACGTCCCGGCGTGAGCCGCCGCTGGCGGCGATCACCCCCAGCTCACGCTGCTGCCGGCGCGCACCCACCGCGAACGCGGGGCCGGCCAGCAGCACCACCTCGAGGATCGCCATGCCGACCACGACCACGGCGGTAGCCGCGATCTGCCGGCCCTGACCGCTGTTGGCGGGGTGCAGGACCGACTCGCGGGAGAGCACGGCGACGCCGGCATTGGTGAGCGCGTCCATATCGGCCTTTGTCAGCCCGCCCGGCTTGGCGACCAGCATGTCGTTCTCGATCCGGGCGCCGCCGGTGGTCTCCGCGCGGAGCAGCGCGCCGGGCCTGGCCATGACGATGGGGTCATGGAGATCGCCCGGCTCGACCACGGTGCCGACGATGCGGAAGGCCCGGTCCGGGCCGACTGTGTGCAGCGTGTCCCCGACCCGCAGGCCGGTCAACGCGAGCACCCGAGGCGCCACGGCGACCTCGCCGGAGGTGCGCGGCGCCCGTCCCGCGTGCTGGTGCATGACGCCGGTGGCCAGCGGGTGCGTGTAGTCCATCTCCCGCCAGCGGATGAAGGTCACCCCGCTCCGCGTCCGGACCCGGCGCCGTGCCTGCTGGGTGGGGACGCCGTGGGCGCCGGCGGGCAGCACGGTGGTGAGGTCGAGCGGCGGGCGTGGCTTGTCGCCGGCGTAGTACAGGTCGGTGAGGTCGGCGTCGGCCCTGCCCATCTCGCGGGTGGCCTCCTGCGCCGGGGTGGTCTGCGACGTCCGGTAGATGACGTCCAGGCCGACCGCGCCGAGCACCGGCAGGCCGAGCATCACCAGTACCAGCAGGCTGCGGCCCTTGTGCCGGAGCGCGTCGCGGCGGGCGATCCGCAGCGCGGTACGCAAGCCGCCGGTCATGACTTCTCCAGCAGGCTGTCCGCCGAGGTCAGCGGGTCCGTCTCGTCCACGATCACGCCGTCGCGCAGGAACACCACCCGGTCGGCCCAGGCGGCGAGCCGGGCGTCGTGGGTG
>JBJMIH010000111.1:0-15044 GCA_045806985.1 Mycobacteriales bacterium
ACCCGTGCAGGTGCCACACGAGGATCCTCACGGCGCCGGCACCTCCAGGCCGGGCAGCAGCGCGAGCACCGCGCCCAGCACGTCGGAGGTGGGGATGCCGTCCAGGCACGGGTGGCCGTACACCGGGCACTCCCGGGCCCGCGTCCCGGCGCAGGGCGCGCCCTGGTCGCCGAGCAGCACGCACGGCACGCCGTACGGGTGCCAGCGCTCGGCCGGCACCACCGGCGCGAACAGCGACACCACCGGGGTGCCGACCGCCGCGGCCAGGTGGGCGGGGCCGGTGTTGCCGACCACCACGGCGTCCGCGCCGGCCAGCACCGCGGCCAGCGTCGCCAGGTCGGTGCGGCCGCCGAGATCGACGGCGGTGCCGCCGGCCACCCGCGCGGTCAGCGCCCGCTCGCCGGGGCCACCGGTGACGAGAACCCGCAGGCCGGCGCCTGCCATCGCGTCCACGTAGCCGGCCATCCGGTCCGGGGACGGGGCGCGGGCCGGCACGCTCGCGCCCGGGTGCACCACCACGTACGGCGCGTCGCCGGTCAGCCCGGTCGCGTCCGGCAGCGGCTCGCGCAGCGCGAGCCGGCCGTCGTCGCCGGCCGGCGGCGGGAACCCGGCCGCGGCCGCCAGCGACAGCGCCCTGGTCACCTCGTGCGGGTCGCCGTCGACCCGGTGCCGCACGTCCAGCAGGCTGCCGGGGTAGTCCTCGCAGATCGCGCTGATCCGCGCCACCCCGGCCATCCGCAGCAGCAGCGCGAGCGGCAGCGGCGACTGGTGGAACGAGGTGAAGACGACGGCCTCGGTGTACCCGCGCGCGGCCAGCAGCCCGATCAGCGACAGCACGTCCGGTGTGGACAGCTTGGGCGGGTCGAAGCCGACCCACGGCGCCGGCCACACGACCACGTCGGTGACGCCGGGCAGCAGCGCGGCGGCATCCTCGCCGTCCGGTCCGCACAGCAGGTCGACCGGGTCACCGCGGTCGGCGATCGCGCGGATCGCCGGCCCGGTCAGCAGCACGTCGCCCGCGTTGTCCAGGCGAGCCGCCAGTATCCGGCTCATGCCCGGCCCCGCAGTACCAGGTCGGCGGCGGCCCGCAGGTCGGTGGCCAGCCGCGGCGCGCGCCGGGCCTCCTCCGGCCGGGTCGAGCCGTTCGGGACCAGCACCGCCCTGGCCCCCGCCGCCGCGGCGGCCTCCATGTCCGCGCCGATGTCGCCGATCACCACGCACCGCTCCGGGACCGTGCCGAGCGCGGCCGCGGCCGCGGTGACCAGGCCGGGGGCCGGCTTGCGGCACTCGCAGCCGGCGCCGGGCGCGTGCGGGCAGACCTGCCAGTCGTCGAACGGGCCGAGCAACGCCTCCACCCGCCCGTTCACCGCCGCCACCTCGCCGGGGGTGAGCCGGCCGGTGCCCATCCCGGACTGGTTGGTCACCACGCCGAGCCGGATGCCGGCCGCGCGCAGCCGGCGCAGCGCCTCGGCGGCGCCGGGCATCGGCTCCACCTTGGCCGGGTCGCCGTTGTACGGGACGTCGTGCACGAGCGTGCCGTCCCGGTCGAACAGCACCGCGTCCGGAGCCACCGGCCAGCGCTCCGCGCGCCGGTGCCGCCGCAGCCCGGCCAGCCACCAGCCGGTGGCCAGCGCCGGCAGCGGCACGCTGGTCGCGACCATCGTGGCGATCTCGCGCGGGGTACGCGGGCCGGGCGCGATCCGGGCGGCGGCGAACTCGGCGGTACCGCCGAGCCACGCCAGCCCCGCCAGCACCGCCAACCGGTGGGACGCGGTGCGCAGGCCGGCGGCGAACCCGGCGGTGGAGGACGCCGGGGTCGCCGCGGCCCGCACGGCGGCGGACGTCACGGCCAGCGCCCCGGCGGCGGTGATCGCGAGGTGCCGGGACCGCCGCCCCGGTGCGGCGCCGACGCGGCGACGCCAGTTCGGGCCGTGCACGGCGCGCAGCAGCACGTCGTCGGCATTGCCGGCCTGGGTGCGCAGGCTCGCCGTCCAGCGTGCCGGCCGGACCGGATGCACGGTGCGGCGGCCGCCGCGGACCAGCCGCCCGCCGCTGTCGAGCACCCGCAGCGCCAGGTCCACGTCCTCGCGGTAGGCGCGCGGGTAACGTTCGTCGAAGCCGCCGACCCGCACCAGCACGTCGCGGCGGTACGCCATGTCGGCGGTGATCCAGGCCGCGCCGGCCAGGCCGGCGGTGTTGCGCTCCCAGTCGGTCGGCCGGCGGTCGGGCGGCAGCGGCACGTCGATCCGGCCCTGCGTGCCGGCCACCTCGTCAGCCACGCCGCCGGCCGCCTCGACCACCTCCACCAGGTCGGCGGCCAGGTCGGCCAGCCAGCGGGCGGTGACCCGCACGTCGTCGTCCAGGAAGGCCACCCACCGGGTACCCGCGGCCCGCCAGCCGACGTTGCGGGCGGCCGCCGGACCGCGGCCGCCGGACCGGAACACCCGTACCGGGCAGCCCTGGTCGGGCAGGTCGCCGGTGTCGAGCGGCGGCGCCGCCGGACCGGGCCGGTCGTCCACCAGGTGCACGGCCGTCGGCCGCGGCCCGGCCGCCTCGGCCAGCGCGGCCAGGCAGTCGCGCAGCGAGGGCCGCCCGAGCGTCGGGATCACCACGGTGACGTCCAGCGGAGTCATCGGGCGATCTCCGCCCTGCGTACCGTGAACGGCCCGGCCACCAGCAGGTCCACCGGCGCCGATCCGAACAGCTCCAGGACGTCGCGCGGGCTGTCCACCATCGGCCGGCCCGCGGTGTTGAGGCTGGTGTTGACCAGCACCGGCACGCCGGTGCGGGCGGCGAACCGGTCCAGCAGCCGGGCCACCAGCGGCTCGCGCTCCCGGTCGACGGTCTGCACGCGGGCGCTGCCGTCCACGTGCGTCACCGCCGGGATCCGCTCCCGCCACCGGTCCCGCACCTCGTGCGTGAACAGCATGTACGGGCTGGGCAGCGGGCCGTCGAACACCTCGGCCGCCTGCTCGGCCAGCACCAGCGGCGCGACCGGGCGGAACTCCTCCCGGCCCTTGATCGCGTTCAGCCGCTCCAGGTTGGCGGCGTGGCCGGGGTGGGCGAGCAGCGAGCGGTGGCCGAGGGCACGCGGGCCGTACTCGGCGCGGCCCTGGAACCAGGCCACCACCCGGTCGGCGGCGAGCGCCTCGGCGGCGACCTCAGCCACGTCGTCGGGCCGGTGGTACGGCAGCGCCGCCGTGCGCAGCGCCGCCTCGATCTCGGAGTCGCTGAAGCCGCGGCCCAGGTCGGCGCCGGGCATCGGCGCCGGCGGCAGGCCGGTGTCCTCGGCGGTCAGTTGCAGCGCCGCGCCCAGCGCGGTGCCCGCGTCGCCGGCCGCCGGCTGCACCCAGATGTCGGTGAACGGGCCGGTCCGGGCCAGCACCGAGTTGGCGACGCAGTTCAGCGCCACCCCGCCGGCCATCGCGAGCCGCCGCTGGCCGGTCCGCTCGTACAGCCACCAGCCCAGCTCGACCAGCACCTCCTCCAGCCGCCGCTGCACGCTGGCGGCCAGGTCGGCCTGGTCCTCGGTCGGCTTCTCGCCGGCCTTGCGGGCCTTGGCGAGCGAGTTCCAGTCGATCCGCTCGGTCCGGAAGCCGCCCTCGCCGTCCGCGTACACCCGGGCCCGCAGCTCCTCCAGGAAGCGGGGCTGGCCGTAGGAGGCCAGCGCCATCACCTTGTACTCGTCCGAGGAGCGCAGGAAGCCCAGGTGCTCGGTCAGGTCCTCGTACAGCAGGCCGATCGAGTGCGGCAGCGCCTGGGTGGCGAGGATCTCCAGCCGCCCGCCGCGGTACGCGCCGGCCAGGTGCGAGGCGCGCTCGCCGCGGCCGTCCAGCACCAGCACCGCGCAGTCGCCGTCGAACGGCGCGGCCAGCGCCGCCGACGCGGCGTGCGCCACGTGGTGCGGCACCCACCGGACGATCTCGGGGTCCAGGCCGGGAAGGGCGGCGGCGAGGAAGCGCGGTGCGCGTTTCGCGTAGAAGGTCCGCAATGCGTCCCACGGGTCGCGGAGCGACTCGTCGTCCGCGGGCAGCGCCAGTGCCGGATCGTAGGAGTAGCCGACCGCGTCCAGCTCGTCCGGCTGCACGCCGGCGGTGGCCAGGCACCACGCCGCAGCCTGCTCCGGCAGCTCCCAGGCGGCCGGCGCGACCGGCCGGTGGCCGTGCTTGCGGCGGCTGAACCGTTCCTCTTCCGCCGCGGCCACCGTGGCGCCGTCGAGCACCAGCGCGGCCGCCGGGTCGTGGAAGAGCGCGTTGATACCGAGTACCCGCATGGACACCCCACTCGCTTCCGGGGCGTAGCCGAACGCTGCTGTCCGGCCAGCCTGCGAAATCCGTGGTGTGCCTGCTGCTCAAGCACGTTACGAACTCACACCCATGGAACCGAGCCTCGGCCTTCTCCGCAACAGCGCTACTCCGAGTAGCGCTGCTCCCCGTCATCGCCGCCCTCGGAGTCCAGGCTGTATACCGCGTATGCCCGCCGGATCACCGGCTGCGCGACGTTGCGGACCCGGACCCCGCCGGGGGTCAGGCCGGTCTCGACGCCGGCGTGCGCGTGGCCGTGCACGGCCAGGTCGGCGCCTGCCGAGTCGATCGCCTCGGCGAGCTGGTAGCTGCCCAGGAACGGGTAGATCTCGGGCGGCTCGCCGGTCAGCGTGTCCTTGACCGGCGAGTAGTGGGTGAGCGCCACCAGGAGATCGGCGCCCTGGCCGGCCAGGCCGGCGAGCGCCTCGTGCAGCCGCTCGGCGTGCCGGCGGCTGTGCCGGACGAAGTCCTTCATCTCCGGCTCGCCGAACTCGGTGGCGCACTTGCCGGCGAACCCGCCGCCGAAGCCCTTGACCCCGGCCACGCCGATCCGCCGGGGGCCGACCTCGACCATCACGCCGGTGCCGTCCAGCACGGTCACCCCGGCGTCCTCCAGCACCGCGGCCACGCCGTCCTGCTGGTCGGACTGGTAGTCGTGGTTGCCCAGCACCGCCACCACCGGCACGTGCAGGCCGGCCAGCTCGCCGGCCACCACCCTGGCCTCCTCGACCGTGCCGAGCCGGGTCAGGTCACCGGCCAGCAGCAGGACGTCGGCGGACAACTCGCTCAGCGCGGGACGCAGCACACCAGGGCTGTCCGCGCCCAGGTGGATGTCGCCGACCGCGGCCACGCAGGCCACGCCGGGCCGGGCCGCCGGCTCGGCGGCCGGCGGTGGCTGGCTGGCGGTCAGCTCGTTGCGCAGCCGCAGGTCGGGAAAGTTCTCGGCGACCAGCCGGCCCACCGTGCTCCGGCGCTCGGCGGTCGCGACGTCGCCGTTCAGGTACACCTCGCCGCCGCGCACCACCACGTGCACGCTCTGCTCGCCGGCGTCGGGATGCTCCGCGATCAGCCGCTTGATCCTGCTGGCGGTGTACTGCGGCGGGTCCTGCCTCGTGGTCATGTCCCCTCCCGGGTGTCAGCGAACTCCGGGACTCACCGCGCCTCGGGGACGATGCCGAGCCGGGCGCAGAGCAGCAGGGCCGCCTCGGCGAACGGCGACCCGTCGGTCTCCTTCACCACCAGGTCCCAGTCCACCTGCTCCCGCACCGCGCGGACCAGCGGCAGGACGATGCCGAGGTCGCAGTAGTGCTCCGACAGCGAGAGCAACTTGAGGACGACCAGGTCGGTGCCGTCCAGCACCGGCATGGTCACCGACTCCACCTCGAACTCGGCCGCCCGCGCGAGCATCGCGTCGTCGACGGCGCGGCCGGAGGGATGGTGGATCAGATCGATCTGCGTGTCCCCGTCGTACGTCTTGGCCAACCAACCCTCCGGCGGCAGCTCGCAGCGCATGCCCGCCTCCGTGAACGCCTCCAGGGCCGCCGCCACGTCGGACTCCTTCAGCATGAAGTCCACGTCGTGCGAGCGCGGCCACGGGCCACCACGGGCGTACACCGCGAAGCTGCCACCCAGCGCGTGCGCGATGCCGGCGTCACGTAACACGGCCGCACCCCGTTTCACCGCGCTGAGCAGCGCCACGTCCCCGGTCATCTCAGTTCCGTCGTCGATGTCGGTTGTCCGGTCAGTGGAAGATCGACACGCCGCCAGGCCCGACCAGCAGGCCGATGACGATCAGCGCGATACCCCCGAGAACCTGCCGCCGCAGCAGCATGACGATTCCCCAGATCACGAGGATCACGGCGATGAGCCACAAGATGAAATACATGACTCCGAAGGTAACCACGTCCGCCGCCCCCGCCACTGCCTCCACATAACAGGCCTACGCGGCAGGTCTCAGGGCTGGCCTCGGAGAAGACATGCGGGATCTGCCGAAGGAAGAGACGGTGGAGGGAGGAACGCAGCAGAAATCCGAACGAAGGGGGAACGAACGATGGCGCAGACAGTGCGCGACATCATGACGCCACAGCCGATCGCCGTCCCCGCAGACACGGCGCTCACCGAGGCAGCGCGGTTCATGCGCGAGGAGGGTGTCGGCGAGCTGATGGTGACCCAGGACGGCACCCTGTGCGGCGTGGTCACCGACCGGGACATCGTGGTCAGGGCCGTCGCCGAGCACCGCGATCCGGACAGCACCACTGCCGGCGACGTGGCCAGCAGGGAACTGGTGACGGTCACCCCGGACGATGGCCTGGACAACGTGGTACGGCTGATGCGCGAGCATTCGGTACGCCGGCTGCCCGTGGTCGAGCAGGGCCACCCTGTCGGCATGGTCACCCTCGGCGACATGGCCATGGAGCGGGATGAGCGGTCGGCGCTGGCCGACATCTCGGCCGAGCCGCCGAATGAGTGACGCGATGACGGAGTACGAGCTCTCGCGGCCGATGCCCGCTACCACGGAGATCGTGTTCGACACGGCGTCCAGGGTGGAGGAACTCGACCGGTGGCTGCCGGACGTGCTGCACGTCGAGCCGGCCGGCGCGAACCGGGTCCACGCCCTGGTCGCCGGCCGGAAGGCGGAGGGCCTGTTCAGGGCCGACCGCGACCAGCTGCGGCTGGAGTGGGGCGCCTACGGCACCGATGAATACGCCGGCTGGCTCCAGGTCGCCGACAGCGGGGCCGGCGCCAGCGAGGTCACGCTGCACCTGTCCCTGCTGGGCGCCGACCAGCCGGACACCGCCACGGTCATGCACAAGGCGATGGCCGTGGCGCTGGACCGGCTGGCCGGCGAGGTGACCGCCCGCAACTCCTCGGGCTGACCGCCCGGACCGGGCCACCCCGGCGGGGTCCTTCGTGCGATGTGTTACGTGCGATGGGCTTCGCCGGGGTGGCCCAGCGCTTCCCAGACCTCTTCGACGTTCTGGTACGACCGCCGGTCGTCGGGCAGCCGGCGCAGCTCGTCGATGACCGTGTCCGGCGCGTTCGCCCGGGCCGCCTCCACGATCAGGCCGTCCCGGTCGGTCGGGTACGCGCCCCGGCGCAGGGCCGCGCCGAGTTCGCTGCGCCCCTCCACGTCCTCGCCGCTCATGCCGGGCGGCGTGCCGCCGACGTCGGGGCCTGTCGGGTCGAGGCTGCTGACCGGCTGGTCCTCGCCGGACGGCTCGGGTTCGGCCCACTCCTCGGCGTGGGTGCCGTGCGCCGACCTGGTCATCCCCTCGGTCTCGGACGCGAGCTCGTCGTCGCGCCGCGGGCCGTGCTTGTCGCTGCCGCGTTCCACCGTCGTTCCCTCCTCGTCGTCAGTCACGCACCACCGCGGCCACCGGATGTTCCGGCAGCGTGACGGCGTCCACCGCCCGTACCACCGCGCCCGTGCGGAGGGCGGCCCTGGCCAGCACTGAGTCGGCCCGGTCCTGCCAGCGCGGCTCGACGCCGAGCCCGCGCAGGGTCTCCTCCTCCGTCGCCAGCTGGTCGGGCGCGGGTCCCGCCCACAGCGGTACCTCGGCCAGCCGGTCGGGGTCCAGCAGCAGCGTGTCGACGCGGTGCTGGCTCAATGCCTCCACCACGTCGGCCAGCCCGCCGGCGGCGCCGCGGTGCTCGCCGGCCCGCTGCCGGTACCGGTCGGCGGCCTCGGCCAGCGGCCGGGCCGCCCGCTCGGCGACCAGCCGGGCCACCGCCGCCCGCAGCGGTTCCCGGTCGGCGCCGGCGGCGCGGTTGCCCTCCTCGACCTCGGCGAGCACCAGCTGGCTGCCGCCGCTCAGGTGCTCGCGGACCAGGCCGCGCGCCCGCACGTCGCCGGCCAGCACCAGCAGCGCGGCGCCGACCTCGCCGACTGCCCTGTCGACCTCGGCGGCGACGGTGGCGGCGTTGTGTTCCCAGGTCGCCTCGACGCTGGCCTGGTACCGCCGTTCCGACCAGCCGCCGGCGTGCACCTTCTGGATGGGCCAGGTCTCGCCGGTGACCGTGCGGTCCCGCTCGCCGCCGGGGCCGACCACGGTGATGTCGGCGCCGACGCGGTCCACGACCACCAGCACGTACGGGAGTTCGGGCGGCGTCTCGGCGAGCAGCGGGCCGATCGCCGGCAGCGGCGCCACCGTGGCCCACTCCCGGGCCGGCGGCCGCGGCAGGTGCACGTCCAGCAGCAGCCGCCCGCCGGCGCCGACCAGCACCTGGCCGGCCGGTCCCGGCTCGCCGCGCTCGCCGACCACCGGGTCCATCGCCGCCAGCGTCGCCTCGTCGACGCCGCCGGCGGCCAGTTCCCGCCGGCTGTCCCGCCAGCGCAGCTCGATGGCCCTGGCCGCGTCCTCGCTGTCGCGCGAGATGTCCAGGTACGCGGTGGCGAACGGCCCGTCAGCCGTGTAGATCCGGGCGAGATCGTTCATGGCTCGATGCCTCCGTCCACTGTCGCGGTCAGGCCGCCGGGTCGAGGGCGACCTTCATCCAGCCCTCGGTGCGCTGGCCGAAGACCCGGTACGCCTCGATGGCGTCGCTGGCCGGCTCGTACTGGGTCAGCACGGCGAGCGGGTCGATGACCCCGGTGAGCGTGAGGTCGAGCAGTTCGGGCAGGTAGGTGCGGTGGTTGCAGTTGCCCATGTTGATGGTCAGGTTCTTGTTCATGGCGGCGCCGATGGGGAACACGCTGAGCTGCGGCGGGTAGACGCCGACGATGCCGATCGTGCCGGCCTTGGCGACCGCCTCGACGCTCCACTGCGCGGCCTGCGACGGCGCGCCGCCGGGACCCCACTCCTGGGCGACGCCCTCCTCGGCGACGCTCTCGACCTCCTCGGAGCGCGGGCCCTCCGGGCTCTCGGCGTCGACGCCGACCGCGTCGATCACCCTGTCCACACCGGACCCGCGGGTCAGCTCGCGGATCACCTCGACCGGGTCCTCCGCGTGGTAGTCGACCACCTCGGCGTGCTGGGCGCGGGCCAGCTCCAGCCGGTCGGCCACGCCGTCGACGGCGATGACCCGGCCGGCCCCCAGGTGGCGGGCGGAGGCGATGGCGAACTGCCCGACCGGGCCGCAGCCGAACACCGCGACCGTGTCGCCGGGCGTGACCTCGGCGAGCTTGGCGCCGAACCAGCCGGTCGGGAAGATGTCGGACAGCATGATCGCCTGCTCGTCGGTGACCATGTCCGGCAGCGGCACCAGGTTGGCCGACGCGTACGGCACCCGCGCGTACCGGGCCTGCAGGCCCGGAAACGGCCCGGTGTTCTGCGGGCCGCCGAAGAACGCGGTGCCGGCCGTCTTGCCGTGCGGGTTGGCCACGTCGCACTGGGCGGTGTACCCGGCGCGGCAGTAGTTGCACGTGCCGCAGCAGATCGTGGAGGGAATCACCACCCGGTCACCGCGCCTGAGGTTGCGTACCTGGGTGCCGACCTCCTCCACGACACCGACGCCCTCGTGGCCGAGGATCGTGCCAGGCACCATGCCGGCCATCGTGCCCCGCACCATGTGCAGGTCGGTACCGCAGATCGCGCTGACCGTGAGCCGCACGATCGCGTCGTCGGGCTGTTCGAGCTTGGGTTCCGGCACCTCGTCGAGTCGGATGTCACCGACGCCGTGCCACACTACGGCCTTCATCAGGCTTGCCTCCCGGCACTCGGGATCAAGATCACCCCGCCGGCGGCCGTCGCGCGTCGCGCATCGCACAGTCACGCACCGGCCGCTCAGCTGAGTCGCTGCCAGCGGTGCCTCGCTGTTCGAGCACCCCGTGTCCCACGCTACTCACCTTCGGCCATCCCGCGACCGGCCCGCGTGAGTGGCCCGGGCCGGAACGCTACTTCTTGAGGGCGCGCTGGAGCTGGGCCTTGTTCATCGAGGAACGGCCCTTGACGCCCTTCTTCTTCGCCTCTTCGTAGAGCTGGTCGTAGGTGGGGCTGATCGAGCCCTTGTGGGAGCGCTCGCCGCCGCGCTTCGACGCCGGCCGGTCCTTCACCGACGTCTGGCTGGCGGTCCTCGACTCGCCCGCCTGCGCGCGGTTCTTGTTCACCGTCCGGGCCGCGATCTCCTTGGCCCGCTTGGTGTTCGCGCCGCGCGACCTGGCACTGTCCTTGATGTGTTCGTACTGCCGTTCCCGCTTGGCGTTCGAACCACTCGGCATCGCGATCACCTTCCCTCCCCCTCCACCGTCCCGCGATCCGTGCGGGCCGACCACCGACTCGACAGAATGTGAAGGAAAAAGGAGGGCGCTGGAGTGGCTGTGGAGGCCAAGGACGAGGAGACGCCGAAGGAGCGGATCGACCGCGAGCTGGCGGAGATGCTCCAGGGCCTGCGGGTGGCCGTGGTCGGCGTGCAGGTGCTGTTCGCGTTCCTGCTGACCGTGCCGTTCTCGGCCCGGTTCGCCCCGGCGGGACCGTTCCGGCGCACGGTGTTCCTCATCACCCTGCTCGCCGCGGCGGCCTCGACCGTGTGCTTCATCGCGCCCGCCGTCCAGCACCGGGTGCTGTTCCGCCAGCGCGACAAGGAGCGGCTGCTGCGACGGAGCAACCGGTACGAGATAGCCGGCGCGGCGTTCCTGATCATCGCGATGACCACGGCCGTGCTGCTGGTCACCGACGCCGTGGAGGCGCGGTGGCTGGCGGTCGTGGTCGCCGTCGTGGTCGGGATCGGCGCGGCCCTGGCCTGGCTCGGCCAGCCCTGGCGGGCCCGCCAGGAGGCCCGCCGGTCAGGTTGAGACCTGCGGGAGGACCTCCTTGGCGTAGAAGCGGAAGAAGCCCTCGCGGGTCGGGCCGATGTTGTTGATGTAGACCTCGTCGTACCCGGCGTCCAGGTACGCCCGCAGCGCCGCGATGTGCTCGTCCGGGTCGTCGCCGCAGACCACCGCGTCGCCCACCATCTGCTCGGTGACCAGCTCGCTGGCCTGCTCGAAGTGCCGTGGGCTGGGCAGCACCTGGGGCAGCTCGCCGGGCAGCTGGTCGTTCGGCCACAGCCGGTACGCCAGCCTGCGGGCCTCGTCCTTGTCCTGGCCCCAGCACACCTTGTACCCGCCCAGCGCCGGCTTGCCGTGCCCGCCGGCCGCGTGGAACTGCTCGATCAGGTCGGCGTCCGGCTTGACGCTGAGCAGGCCGTCGCCGATCCGCCCGGCCAGCTCGGCGGACTTGCGGCCGAACGCGGACACGTACACCGGCGGCGGCACGTCCGGCAGCGTGTAGATCCGCGCGTTCTCGACGGTGTAGTACTCGCCCTCGTGGTTGACGAAACCGCCCTCCCACAGCTCGGCGATGAGCGCCATGGCCTCCTCCAGCATGGCGAGCCTGGTGTCGGCCGGCGGCCACGGGTCGCCGAAGATGTGCTCGTTGAGCGCCTCGCCGGAACCGACCCCGAGCGCGAACCGGCCGCCGCTGATGACCTGGGCGGTCGCCGCCGCCTGGGCGATCACCGCCGGGTGGATACGGACCGTCGGGCAGGTCACCGCCGTGGTGATCGGGAGCCTGGTGGCCTGGGCGAGGGCGCCGATCACGGTCCACACGAACGGGCTCTGACCCTGCTGGTCGTTCCACGGGTGGTAGTGGTCCGAGATCCACAGGCCCTGGAAACCGGACTCCTCGGCCAGGGTGGCCTGGCGTACCAGTTCCTGCGGCACCTGTTCCTCGCTGGACAGGAAGTACCCGATCCTCGCCATCAGCTCGTCCTCCTCCCGGGTCCGCTCTCCTCTCCGGGGCTATCACGGCAGGAGTGGTCCGACCAGCGATCCGGGGTAACGGTGGAGGGAGAGCCGAGCGGAGAGGGGAACGGGATGACGCAGGCGGAGTACCCGGACCAGCAGCAGGAGTACCCGGGTTCCGAGGAGGACATGAGCCCGCGGCCGGCCAGCGAGATGCGCGACTACCTCGGCAGCGACCTGCTCGCCGACAAGCGGGCGCTGATCACCGGCGGGGACTCGGGCATCGGCAGGGCGGTGGCGGTCGCGTTCGCCAAGGAGGGCGCGGACGTGGCGATCGCCTACCTGGACGAGGAACGGGAGGGCGGCGACGCCCGGCACACCGCGGAGCTGGTCGCCGAGGCCGGCCGGCGCTGCGTGCTACTGCCCGGCGACCTGGGCGACGAGGCGCACTGCGGCGCGGTGGTCGAGCGTGCCGCGAGCGAGCTGGGCGGGCTGGACATCCTGGTCAACCACCACGGCACCCAGACCGAGGCGGACGATCTCACCAAGATCGACACCGCCCAGTGGGAGCGGACCTTCCAGGTGAACGTCACTGCCGTGTTCTGGCTGACGAAGGCGGCCCTGGCACACCTGCCGCGCGGCGGCGCCATCGTCAACACCGCCTCGGTGAACGGGCTGCGCGGCAACGCCAAGCTGGTCGACTACGCCGCCAGCAAGGGCGCGGTGCTGGCGCTGACCTACGCGCTCGCCCAGTCGCTCCAGGACCGCGGCATCCGGGTGAACGCGGTCGCGCCGGGCCCGGTGTGGACGCCGCTGATCCCGTCCACCTTCTCCGCCGACCACGTGCGGAAGTTCGGCCAGCAGGTGCCGATGGGCCGCGCCGCCCAACCGGACGAGATCGCCCCCTCGTACGTGTTCTTCGCCGCGAACCGCCTCTCCAGCTACTACACCGGCGAGGTGCTGGCGCCCGTCGGCGGCGAGATCCACCCCGGCTGACGGCCCTCCCGAAGGGCACGCGGGGGTTGAGACATACAACGTTGAATTGTACTTTCCGGGCATGATCCGGCGCAGCCTTCTCTCGTTGACCGGCCTGCTCGGCCTCTTCCTCGCGCTCCCCGGCCACGGGGCCGGGGCGGCGGGGGCGGAGCGCGACGGGGCGGCGGCCACGTTCACCAACCCGGTCGCCCACTCCAGCGACCCGTGGATCCTCCGCTACAACGGCGCGTACTACTTCACCGGCACCGACGGCTGCGACGCGGGCTACCTGTGCGTCTGGCAGTCGGCCACGATCACCGGCCTCGGCTCGGCGACCAGGTACGACGCCTTCCGCCTCCCGGCCTGCCCCGCACCCAACTGCGCGCAGGCCTGGGCGCCGGAGATCCACGCGATCAACGGGCGCTTCTACCTCTACTACGCGGCCGACGACGGCACCGACGCCAACCACCGGATCTACGTCGCCGACGCGGCCAGCCCGACCGGCCCGTACGCCGAGTCGGACACCGGGTACCCGCACGGCCAGTTGCACGAGGCCAGCGACCTGTGGGCGATCGACCCGGACGTGTTCCAGACCGCCGACGGGCGGCTGTACGCGACCTGGTCCGGCTGGCCCACCAGCGGCGGCGGCCAGCAGGACATCTACCTGGCGCCGATGAGCGACCCGCTGCACCTGTCCGGCAGCCGGGTGCAGGTCTCCGCGCCGACCCGGCCGTGGGAGACCGTGGGTTTCGGCGTCGACGAGGGTCCGGTCGGCTTCCAGCACGGCGGCAGGACCTACATCACCTACTCGGCCAGCTTCTGCGGCACCAGCAGCTACGCGGTCGGCCTGCTCACCAACACCGACGGCAACCTGCTCTCGGCGGGCGCGTGGACCAAGACCGGCCCGCACTTCAAGTTCCACAGTGGAGTCAACGCGCCCGCGTCGTTCGTGCCGACCCAGTCGCCGGACGGGACCGAGGACTGGTTCCTGGTGCACTCCAACACCAACGCCTGCGACTCCGGCCGGGTCATCAGGGCGCAGCGGCTGTACTGGGACACCGACGGCACGCCGCTGCTCGGCTACCCGGTCGCCGACGGGGTGCCGCTGGCCCCGCCCTCCGGTGAGCTGGGGTCCACCGGCGGCCCGAACCCGTTCACCCAGGGCTGGGGGCCGGCCTTCGGCGACGCCGCCGAGGGGGTCGCGGACGGTGGCCCGCTCGGTAGCTGGACGGTCACCGGCCCGACCGGCGCCGACCTCACCTCGTTCGGCGGCACCGCGTGGACGCGGCTGTTCCGGGCCAGCAACCCGAACTACGAGAAGTACACGGTCACCGCCGACGCCCGCTGGCTCGCCACCGGCACCACCTCCGCGTACCCGAAGTACGGGATCTACGCCTGCTACGACGACCGGAACAACCACGTCGAGGTGTTCATCGACCGCAAGTACATGGTGCTGGCCACGCACGCGGTGGTGCAGGGCACCGAGCAGGCGTGGCAGAACGCCGCCCTCCCGTCCGGCTTCGACCCCACCCAGTACCACCGCCTGACGGTGGCCAAGAGCGGCGCGGCATTCACCTTCTCCCTGGACGGCAAGCAGTTGCAGCAGCGCACCTTCTCCGGCGCCTTCCCGGTCCTGCTGAACGGCCAGGTCGGCCTGGTCACCGAGGACACCCGAGCCAGCTACCGCAACGTCACCATCTCCAACACCCAATAGCCGCCCCAAGCCGGACCCCGGACGTCTGCGCACCGCCCTTGAACTCCGCTGGGCCGTGTCTCCAAGCGCCCGCCGGCCCGCCGGGTCCGAATTCCGCCAGCCCGCCGCCCTTCTCGTCACGATCAAGGAGTTGTGGCCGCGTTGTGACCCGAAAATAGGGTGAGATGGCCAGGTGGGGTGGGGTTCAGGCGGCTGGTTCGATGGGGTCGAACCGGACGGTGAATCCTAGGGTGTTGGCTTGGCGGGTGATGCGGCGGATGGCGGCTTGGGGGTCGCGGCGGGTGAAGTAGTCCCCGCCCAGGTCGTGGTAGTCGGTGTCGTTGGTGAGCATGTGCCATACGGCGGTGAGGATGGAGTGCTGGTTGGCGACCAGGGCCTTCTTCTTGCCCAG
>JBJMIH010000112.1:0-25656 GCA_045806985.1 Mycobacteriales bacterium
CGATCAAGGAGTTGTGTCCGCGTTTTCACACGACAACGCGGACACAACTCCTTGATCGTGACAGCAGGGATCCGAAATCCGCCAAGACCCGGACACCGACATGACTTCGAGACACGGCCTGGCTAGTCCGCGGCCACCCAGGGGAGGTCGGGGGCCAGGTCGAGGACGTCGTGCTCGAGGAAGGCGTACTCGCCGTTGAGGATCTTGACGGTCGCCTTGTACTCGCGGGTGTCCTCGTTGTGCCACAGCTCGTGGAACAGCCGGTCCACCCGGCGGCGGGCCTGCCGGCAGAACAGGTCGGCGAGCTCGCGGGCGGCCTTGGCCTCGTCCGGGTTGTCCTCGGCGATCATCCGGGCCCGCACCACGGCGGCGCTCATCGCGAACAGCTCGGCGCCGATGTCCACCAGCCGGCCCAGGAAGCCCTGCTTGCGTTCGAGCTTGCCCTGCCAGCGGGACATGCCCAGGAAGGTGGCGCGGGCGAGCTTGCGGGAGTGCCGCTCGACGTACCGGAGGTGGGCGGCGAGCGGGCCGAACTCCGCGTATGCCCGCGGCGCCTGGCCCGCGCCGACCGCGAGCGTGGGCAGCCACCTGGCGTAGAAGCCGCCGGCGCGGGCGGCGGCCTTGGCCTTGGCGCCCATCGGCTTCTTCGGGTCGATGATGTCGCCCGCCACCTGGAGGTGGGTGTCCACCGCCTCGCGGGCGATGAACAGCCGCATGATCTCCGAGGAGCCCTCGAAGATCCGGTTGATCCGGAGGTCGCGCAGCTGCTGCTCGGCCGGTACCGGCCGCTCGCCGCGCGCCATCAGCGACTCGGCGGTCTCGAACCCGCGGCCGCCGCGCAGCTGGAGCAGGTCGTCGGCGAGCTGCCAGGCGTGCTCGGAGCAGTACAGCTTGGCGAGCGCGGCCTCGATCCGGATGTCGTTGCGGCCGTCGTCGGACAGCAGGCTGGACAGGTCGACGACGGCTTCCAGGCCGAACGCCATCGCGGCGATGTAGGCGACCTTCTTCGCCATCGCCTCGTGCTTGGCGACCGGCTGGCCCCACTGCACCCGGCTGGAGCCCCATTCGCGGGCGATCTTCAGCGAGTACCGGGCGGAGGCGGCGCAGGTCGCGGGGATGGACAGCCGGCCGGTGTTGAGGGTGGCCAGCGCGATCCGCAGGCCGGCACCCTCGCCGCCGATGACGTTGGCGGCCGGTACCCGCACGTCGTGGAACTTGATCAGGCCGTTCTCGATGCCGCGCAGGCCCATGAAGCTGTTGCGCCGGGCGATGTCGATGCCCTGCCAGCTCGACTCGACCACGAACGCGGTGATGCCGCCGCGGTGGCCCTCGGACTTCGGCACCCGCGCCATCACCACGTACAGCTCGGCGATGGTGCCGTTGGTGGCCCACAGCTTGGTGCCGTTGAGGACGTAGTGGTCGCCGTCGGGGACGGCGGTCGACGCCATCCTGGCCGGGTCGGAGCCGACGTCGGGCTCGGTGAGCAGGAACGCGCTGATCGCGCCCTTGGCGCAGCGCGGCAGGTACTCGGCCTTCTGCTCGTCGGTGCCGGCCAGCTTCAGCGGCTGCGGCACGCCGATCGACTGGTGCGCGGAGACCAGCGCGACCAGCGACGGGTTGGCCATCGAGAGCAGCGCGAGGGCCTTGTTGTAGTACAGCTGGGACAGGCCGAGGCCGCCGTACTTCCTGTCGATCTTGATGCCGAAGGTGCCCAGCTCGGCGAGGCCCTTGACCACGTCGTCGGGGATCTTCGCATCCCGCTCGATCTGGATCGGGTCGATCTTCTCGCGGAGGAACGCCTCCAACTTCGCGAGGTATTCTTCGCCGCGTGCGACGTCGTCGTCGTCGGGGCGGGGATGGGGGTGGATCAGGTCGAGGCGGAAGCGACCGAGGAACAGCTCCTTGCCGAACGACGGTTGCCGCCATTCGGTCTGCCGCGACTGCTCGGCCAGCTCGCGTGCTTCCTGCTCGGTCACGTTCGGACGATCGGCGAGATCGGTCACGGTAGGACCCCCGGGCTACTCCACGGTGTTACCGGCTAGTAAACCTCAGTCTCTCTCTTGGAGGGCAGCATGACCAGTGCCGTCACGCCACGGGCCGACGTCGAGCGGGCCCTCGTGATCGTGGCCCACCCGGACGACGTGGACTACGGCGCGGGCGGAACGGTCGCCACCTGGACCAGAGCCGGGATCGACGTGCGGTACGTGATCGTCACCTCCGGCGACGCCGGCGGCTTCGACGACGACTTCCCGCGGGCGGAGATGGCCGCGCTGCGGGAGCGGGAGCAGCGGGACGCCGCGGCGGCGGTGGGCGTCACCGAGGTGACGTTCCTGCGCTACCCGGACGGGCAGCTGTACCCGACGCTGGAACTGCGCCGCGACCTGAGCCGGGAGATCCGCCGGTTCCGGCCGCAGCGGGTGCTCACCCAGTCCCCCGAGATCAACTGGGACCGGATCTACGCCAGCCACCCGGACCACCGCGCCGCCGGCGAGGCCGCCCTCAACGCGGTGTACCCGGACGCGCGGAACCCGTACACCTTCCCCGAGCTCCGCGAGGCCGGCTTCGAGGCCTGGACCGTCCCCGAGCTGTGGATGATGGCCGGCAACCACTCCAACCACTACGTCGACGTCACCGACGCCCTCGACGCCAAGATCGCCGCCCTCCGCGCCCACAAGTCCCAGACCGCCCACCACGACGGCCTCGAAGAGATGATCCGCAACTGGCTCACCGCCAACGCCCGCCAGGCCAACCTCCCCGAGGGCTGCCTGGCCGAGTCCTTCCGCCTCATCAACACCGCCTGACCTACCTGGCGGGTACGCGGGGCGGGAGAAATTGCGTTGCTGGGGTGGGGTGGGTGGGGTTTACGGTCTTGGCGTGAACGCGGTCTTCATGAGGTTCCGTGGACGGCCGGCGGCGGTGGCCGCCGAATCCGCCCGGTGCGCACTTCCTGGCCGGCCGGGAGGCCGCTGAGCTGGTACGGCGGGCCGGGGTACGGCCCGGTGACCTCGTCGTCGACCTGGGTGCCGGCTACGGGGCGGTGACCGCCCCGCTGCTGGTGGCCGGCGCGCGGGTACTGGCCGTGGAGCGCGACCCGGACCGGGTGGCACGGCTGCGCCGCCGGTTCGCGGGCGCGCCCGGGTTGCGAGTCGTCCAGGCCGACCTGCGGGCGGTCCAGCTTCCCCGCACGCCCTACCGGGTCGTCGCGAACGTTCCGTTCGCGCTGGTCCCGGACGTGTGCCGCCGGCTGCTGGACCCGCAGGCGGGCTGGCCGGACGGCGCCGACCTGCTGGTCGGGTGGGGCAGGGCCAAGGGGCTGGCCACGTCCCACCCGGCCGGCGCGGCGGCGACCTGGTGGGCGGCCCGGTTCACGCTGACGCTCGCCCGCCGCGTCCCGGCCGCGAGCTTCCGGCCGCCGCCGTCGACCGACGCCGCGCACCTGGTCGTCCGGCCGCGGCCACTCGCCGGGTCAGCACCCGGCCAGCGCCTGCTCCGGGCTCTGCTGCGGGCGGCGTACCGGGACCGGTGGCTGCCGGCGCTGGAGGTGTTCGCGCCGGTCACCGGCCGGACGCGGGCGCGCCGGCTGCTCGGGGCTGTCGACGCCGACCCGCGGCTGCCGGCCCGCGCACTCGCGGCAGGCCAGTGGCACGACCTCGTGCTGGCGGCGGTGGCTCAGACCAGCCGGCGGTCGGAGGCCCAGCGGGACAGTTCGTAGCGGTTGGAGAGCTGGAGCTTGCGCAGCACCGACGACACGTGGGTTTCCACGGTCTTCACCGAGATGAACAGCTCGGCGGCGATCTCCTTGTACGCGTACCCGCGGGCCAGCAGCCGCAGCACCTCGCGCTCGCGCTGGGTGAGCTGGTCCAGCTCCGGGTCGCGGATCACCACGTCGCCACGCTGGGCGAACGCGTCCAGCACGAAGCCGGCCAGGCGCGGCGAGAACACCGCGTCACCCTCCGCGACCCGGCGGATCGCGTCGGCCAGGTCCGCGCCGGAGATCGTCTTCGTGACGTACCCGCGCGCCCCCGCCCTGATCACCCCGATCACGTCCTCGGCCGCGTCCGACACCGACAGCGCCAGGAACCGCACGTCGGGTGCTGCTGTCCGGAGCGCCTCCAGCACGGCCACCCCGCCGCCGTCCGGCATGTGCACGTCGAGCAGCACGACGTCGGGCCGGGTGGCCTTGATCCCGTCCACGGCCTCCCGGACGGTGCCGGCCTCGCCGACCACCTCGACCGCCCCGCCCAGCTCGGCCCTGACCCCGGCGCGGAACATGCCGTGGTCGTCGACCAGGAACACCGTCGTCAAGGCGCACCCCCTCTACTTCCTCGGCATGTACAACCGGACCTCGGTGCCGGTACCGGCGGTGCTGCGCACCTCGGTACGGCCGCCGTGCCGCTCCATCCGGCCGACGATCGAGCCGGACAGCCCGTGCCGGTCGGTGGGAACGAGGTCCGGGTCGAAGCCCTTGCCCCGGTCCCGGACGAACACGCTGACCTGATCGTCCTCCACCTCGGCGTACAGCGACACCTCGGGCACCCCGGCGTGCCGGCCGGCGTTGACCAGCGCCTCCCGGGCGGCCTGGACGACCGCGGCCAGCCTGCCGTCGACCGGGCAGTCGCCGACCACCACGTTCTCGACGCTGAGCGCGTAGGTGTCCTCGACCTCGGCCGCCGCCGCCTCCAGCGCGGCCGCGAACCGGGTGTCCGGCGAGCTCTGCCCCTTGTACAGCCAGTTGCGCAGCTCACGCTCCTGACCGCGGGCCAGCCGGGCCACCTCGCGCGGGTCGGCCGAGTGCCGCTGGATCAGCGCCAGGGTGTGCAGCACCGAGTCGTGCACCATCGCGGCGAAGTCGGCACGCTCCTCGGACCGGATGCGGGCCCGCCGCTCCTCGGTGAGCTGGTGGATCAGCTTCCACCAGAACGGCCCGGTGACCAGGGCGAACCCGGCCACGATCACCGCGCTGGCGAACAGCCCGTTACGGACCGTGGTCCAGGTGCCGGACAGCGCCAGGAACACCGCCATCCCGAGCAGCACCAGCGCGCCGCCGCCGATCAGCCGCACCACGACCATCCGCCGGGTGGAGGCGACCAGCGACCGCCAGCTCCCGCCCCAGCGGGAGCGCTCGGAGTCGTCGGCCTGCCGCCAGATCATCGCCGCGCCGATCGCCATGATCGCGGCCGGCCAGAACAGCGCGTTGCGGGCGATGATGCCGACCCGCTGGAACAGCAGCACGATGCCGATCGCGATCAGCCCGAACGCGACCAGCTGCCCGCGCTGCCGGCGCAGCCGCCCCTGCAGCGAGTGCCGGACCGCCTTGTCCTGCCGGCGCCGGCCGGCCCGGGCCGGCGGGACGTACCGCTCCTGCGGCACCGCCACCCAGAACACCGCGTACAGCAGCGCCCCGGCCCCGCTCACCCCGGTGAGCAGCACGAAGGCCAACCGGACGGCGAGCGGGCTGACGCCGAGATGGTCGGCCAGCCCGCCGGCCACCCCGGCAACCAGCTTGCTGCCACTGCGCCGGTACAGCTTCCGCTCCGGCTCCGCGGCGGTCGTCGTTGTCTCGATCGGGTCCTCCTCGCGCACTGCTCACCGATCGTCACACGCGGCCGGGCCGGCGGCTATAAGGAAGCTCCCTGACCGAACCCTGAGACCGGAGTTCAGGGGCCGACCAGGGTGGTACCCGATGGTCGCGCACGTCCCCGGCCGGGAGTATCGAGTCCATGAGTACGAGTGCCTCCGAGGCCCCGCCGGCCCAGCCGCCGGTCCGCCGGCTCACCCGCAGCCGCGACAACCGCGTGGTGGCGGGCGTCTGCGCTGGCCTGAGCCGGTACACGAGGGTCGACCCGGTGGTGTTCCGGGTGGTGCTGGGCGTTCTGGTGGTGTTCGGGGGGCTGGGCGCCCTGCTGTACCTGCTCGGCTGGATCCTGATGCCGGAGGAGGGCGAGACGGCCTCCCCGGTCGAGGCGCTGGTGGGCAGGGGCCGCTCGACGACGTCACCGACGGTCACGGTGCTGCTGATCCTGGCCTCGGTCCTGCTGGTCGACCTGGTGCTGCGGGACGACTTCCGGAACCTGGTGCTGCTCGGCCTGTCCGTGCTGGGGCTGGTGATGCTGCTGCGCCGGGAGGGCTGGACGCCGCCGGCGACCTCGCCGCCGCCCGGACCGGCCGAACCGGAGCAGGCGCCGTACGCCCCGCACGGGCCGTACGCGCCCAGCGACATCACGTCGACCACGGCCACGATCCGGCTGGACAAGCCGCCGGCCGGCGACGGGGACGGCGAGGGGCCGACGGCGCCGCTGCCGCCGCTGCCACCCAGGCGGGAACGGTCCAAGGCCGGTGTGATCGCGCTCTGCGCCGCGCTGATCGTGATCGGCCTGCTGGCGGCCGCCCGGCGGGTGCTGTCCTGGGACATCCCGGCGGCCGGCATCCTCGCCGCCGGCCTGGCCCTGCTCGGGGTGGGGCTGCTGGCCGGTGCGCGCGGCCGGCGGACCCGGGGGCTCATCCCGCTGGGGATCGTGATCGCCATCGTGCTGCCGATCGTCACCGCCGTCGACGGCAACGGCCGGTACCTGGCCAAGATCGGCGACCGGGAGCTGCACCCGACCACCGTGGCCGGGATCGACCGCGACTACCGGATCGGCATCGGCGACATCCGGCTCGACCTGACCGACGTGCCTTTCGACAACGGCACCCGGGTGGAGACGCACCTGCGGACAGTAACCGGCGACCTGCGGGTGTCGCTGCCGCCGAACGTGGACGTGGTCGTCCACGCCAAGACGAGGGCCGGTGACATGGACCTGTTCGAGGACCGCTTCACCGGGACCGGAATCGACCGCACCAGAGTCAACTACGGAGACGACGGTCCCGGCGGCGGCCATCTTGATCTGTGGCTGAACGCCACCGTCGGGGATCTGAGGGTCGTGCGATGAACGAGACGAACCGTGAGCTGGACGCCGTGGCCGTGGTCTTCGGCCTGCTGTTCCTGGCGATCGCGGGCATGTGGGCGGTCAGTCGGGTGGTCGACGTGTCCTGGTACGTCGCCAGCTGGCTGGTGCCGCTGGTGCTGCTCGGCATCGGCACGGTCGGCCTGCTGGTCGTGCTGCGCCGGGGCGGCGCCGGAGAGAGCGAGTCCGAACCGGACGGGGAGGAATGATGGGAGCGATCGGGATCGTCGCCTTGATCATCGTGGCGTCGCTGCTGTTCTTCGTGGACAGCGAGCCCGTGCGCAAGCGCAGGTAGGCGAGCCAGGCAACCGAGGTACCGCATCACAGCTCCCTGGCCCTGGACCGGACCCGGTCCGCGAGCTGGACGCGGAACTGCTCGAACGGGACGGCCGGCAGCCGCTGGCCGTCCCGTCGCCGTACCGCGACGGTTCCGGACTCCATCTCGCGGTCGCCGAGCACCGCCACGTACGGCGCCTTCCGCTCCCGCGCCCGCCGCACCCGCAGCGCCAGGGTGTTGTCGCTGTCGTCCACCTCGACCCGCCGCCCGTCGTCCTCCAGCGCGCGGGCCAGCCGCCAGGCCGCGTCCGCGTGGTCGCCGGCCACCGGCAGCACCGCCACCTGCACCGGCGCCAGCCAGACCGGGAACGCCCCGCCGTACAGCTCAAGCAGGTGCGCCACCATCCGCTCCATCGCCGACAGGGTGCCGCGGTGGATCATCACCGGCCGGTGCGGCTGCCCGTCCGCGCCGATGTAGCTCAGGCCGAAGCGCTCCGGCTGGTTGAAGTCCAGCTGCACGGTGGACAGGGTCTCCTCGCGCCCGGCCGGGTCCTTGACCTGGACGTCCACCTTCGGACCGTAGAACGCGGCCTCTCCGGGCGCGTCCACGTACGCCAGCCCGAGCCGGTCCAGCGCGGCGGCGAGCATCCCCTCCGCCCGCTCCCAGAGCCCCGGGTCGCCGAGGTACTGGTCGCCGTCGCCGCGGCGGGACAGCCGGAAGTACGCCACCTCGATGCCGAGGATGTCGTACACCCGCAGCACCGAGCCGAGGGCGGACAGCACCTCCTCCTCGATCTGCTCGGGCGCGCAGAAGACGTGCGCGTCGTCCAGGTTGATCTGCCGCACCCTGGACAGCCCGCCGAGCACGCCGGACAGCTCACTGCGGAACATGCTGCCCAGCTCGGCCAGGCGTACCGGCAGCTCGCGGTAGCTGCGCTGGCGGGAGGCGTACACCAGGGCGTGGTGCGGGCAGTTGGCCGGCCGCAGCACGAACTCGTCGTGCCCCACCTTCATCGGCGGGAACATGTCGTCGTGGAACTTCTGCCAGTGCCCCGACCGCTCGTACAGCTCGCGCTTGCCCAGCACCGGGGTGTAGACGCGGCGGCAGCCGGTGCGGGCGGCCTCCTCGGCCGCGAATCTCTCCAGTTCGGCGCGTATCGCGGCGCCGTCGGGGTACCAGAGCGGCAGGCCGGCGCCGACCAGCTCGTGGGTGTCGAACAGGCCGAGCTCGCGGCCGACGACGCGGTGGTCGTGCTCGTTCTCCATGGGTCTTCCTCTCGGAGGGGAGCGACCCAGGGCCCGGACACGAAACGACCCCCGGGATCGCTCCGGGGGTCGGGATGACGTGCTGTCAGGTCACTCCGCTGTCCGCCGGGTCGATCCGCCCGGCGTCGTCGTGGAGTACCTGTAGGCCATGAGGCGACGATAGCAGGGTGAGGACGCGCCGCGCCGTCCCATTCAGCGAGTAGTCGCCGATGCTGTCGAGCGGCACCCAGGCCGCCATGTCGGTGGTGTTGTTCCGCTCGTGGCGCAGCTCGCCGCCGACCAGCGTCGCGGCGTACACGAAGCGGATGTGGTGCAGCTCGTCCGCGATCCGTGCCGGGGCCCTGACCAGGGAGATCACGTCCAGCAGCCGGCCGATCCGGACCTCGTACCCGGTCTCCTCGCGCACCTCGCGGACGGCGGCCTCGACCGGGTCCTCGCCGAACTCCAGGCCGCCGCCGGGCAGCGACCAGGTGCCGGCCTCGTCGGGCTGGTGCGCGGACAGCCGGCACAGCAGCAGCCTGCCGTCCTCCACGACCACGGCGTTCGCCGCGATCCGGGTCTTCCGCGTGATCACCGGACCAGCTCCAGCGCCTGCCGGGCGGCCAACCCGAGCGGCAGCCCGGCCGCCTCGTCCAGGGTGATCCAGGCCGCCATGTCGCTGGAGCCGTCGGCCTCCGGGCGCAGCTCGCCGCCGACCACGTGCACCGGGTACAGCACCATCAGCGCGTGGAAGTCGGTGCCGTCGTGCAGGGTCTTGCGCTCGGACACCACGCGCAGCGCGTCGCCGACCGTGACCTCGTACCCGGTCTCCTCGCGCACCTCGCGGACCACCGCCTCGGCCGGGTGCTCGCCGAACTCCACCCCGCCGCCGGGCAGGAACCACTGCCCGGCCAGGTGCGTGACCCGCGGCGCGACCCTGGTGAGCAGCACGCGCCCGGCGCGGACGGCAATGCCGTACGCGGACAGCCGCTGCCACTGTTTCACGCCGGGCTCACTCCCATTCGATCGTCCCCGGCGGCTTGGAGGTGATGTCGAGCGTCACCCGGTTCACCCCGGCGACCTCGTTGGTGATCCGGGTGGAGATCCGCGCCAGCACCTCGTACGGCAGCCGCGACCAGTCCGCGGTCATCGCGTCCTCACTGCTCACCGGGCGCAGCACCACCGGGTGGCCGTACGTGCGGCCGTCGCCCTGCACACCCACCGACCGCACGTCGGCGAGCAGCACCACCGGGCACTGCCAGATCTCCCGGTCCAGGCCGGCCGCGGTCAGTTCCTCGCGGGCGATCAGGTCGGCGGCGCGCAGCGTGTCCAGCCGGTCCCGTGTCACCTCGCCGACGATGCGGATGCCCAGGCCGGGGCCGGGGAACGGCTGCCGCCACACCATCGCCGACGGCAGGCCCAGCTCCTCGCCGACCCGGCGTACCTCGTCCTTGAACAGCCACCGCAGCGGCTCGATCAGCGTGAACCGCAGGTCGTCGGGCAGGCCGCCGACGTTGTGGTGGCTCTTGATGTTGGCGGTGCCGGTGCCGCCGCCGGACTCGACCACGTCCGGGTACAGGGTGCCCTGCACCAGGAAGTCGATCGACTCCGCGTCCAGCCGACGGGCGGCCTCCTCGAACACCCGGATGAACTCGCGGCCGATGATCTTGCGCTTGTCCTCCGGGTCGGTCACCCCGGCCAGCGCCGCCAGGAAGCGGTCGGCGGCGTCCACCACCTCGAGACGCACGCCGGTGGCGGCCACGTAGTCCCGCTCCACCTGCTCGGCCTCGCCGGCCCTCAGCAGCCCGTGGTCCACGAACACGCAGGTCAGCTGGTCGCCGACGGCCCGGTGCACCAGCGCGGCGGCGACCGCCGAGTCGACCCCGCCGGACAGCGCGCACAGCACCCGCTTGCCGCCGACCTGGGCGCGGATCTCGGCGAGCGAGTCCTCCACGATGTTGGCCATCGTCCAGGTGGGCTCGCAGCCGGCGGCGTCGTACAGGAAGCGCTCCAGCAGCCGCTGCCCGTGCGCGGTGTGCAGCACCTCGGGGTGGAACTGGATGCCGTACAGCCGGCGCCCCGGGTCCTCCATGCCGGCGACCGGCACGTCGGCGGTGCGCGCGGTGACGGTGAAGCCGGCCGGCGCGGCCACGCAGGAGTCGCCGTGCGACATCCACACCTGCTGGCTGTCGGGCTGCCCGGCGAACAGCGTGCCGGGGGCGGTCACGGTCAGCGCGGTGCGGCCGTACTCGCCGGAGCCGGTGTGCCGGACCTCGCCGCCGAGCCCCAGCACCATCGCCTGGAAGCCGTAGCAGATGCCGAGCGTCGGCAGGCCGGTCTCGAACAGGCCGGCCGGCACCTGCGGGGCGCCGTCGGCGTACACACTGGACGGGCCGCCGGACAGGATGATCGCTTTCGGCCGTTTCGCGACCATCTCGGCGACCGGCATCGTGTGCGGCACGATCTCGGAGTAGACCCGCGCCTCCCGTACGCGACGGGCGATGAGCTGGGCGTACTGCGCTCCGTAGTCGACAACGAGGACCAGATCGCTGGTGGCGGTCACGTCCCGAGTCTAGCCATCGACGGTGGCCAGGATCACCACGCCCGTTTATGGTGATCCACAGGAGGTATGTCCGGTGTCACTCTCAGTATTCGAGCAGGCGCGAGGACTCAACCGGGACCAGCGGAACGCCTTCATCGCGGCGTTCCTCGGCTGGACGATGGACGCCTACGACTACTTCCTGGTCATCCTCGTCTACGCCGAGATCGGCAAGGACTTCGGCGTCTCGCTGACCAGGATGGCCTTCCTCACCACGGCGACGCTGGTGATGCGCCCGGTCGGGGCCTTCATCTTCGGCCGCTGGGCCGACCGGGTCGGCCGCCGCCGCCCGCTGATGGTCGACGTCTCCTTCTACTCGGTGGTCGGCTTCCTGTGCGCGTTCGCCCCCAACTACACGGTGCTGCTGGCCCTGCGCGCGCTGTACGGCATCGGCATGGGCGGCGAGTGGGGGCTCGGCGCGGCGCTGGCGATGGAGAAGATCCCGACCGAGAAGCGCGGCTTCTTCTCCGGCCTGCTCCAGCAGGGCTACTCGGTCGGCTACCTGCTCGCGGCCGTGTCGTTCCTGGTCATCGAGCCGGTGTTCGGCTGGCGCGGGCTGTTCGCGTTCTCCATCCTGCCGGCCCTGATCTCCCTGTACGTGCGGTCGCGGGTCGGCGAGAGCGAGGTCTGGGAACAGACCCAGGAGCGGGTGCGGGCGACCCGGACGTCGGCGGCGCAGGTCTTCGGCAACGCGGTCGTCCTGCGGCGGTTCGTGTACCTGGTGCTGCTGATGACGGCCTTCAACTGGATGTCGCACGGCACCCAGGACGTCTTCCCGACGTACCTGAAGAAGGGCCACGGGTACTCCGGCGACCTGGCCATCTCGGTCGCGATCATCTACAACGTCGGGGCGATGCTGGGCGGGATGCTGCTCGGCGGCTGGTCGGAGCGGTTCGGCCGGCGGCGGGTGATCGTCTTCGCGTCGTTGTGCGCGCTGGTCACCGTGCCGCTGTTCGCGTTCTCGACCACCTACGGGATGATCGCGCTCGGCGCCTTCATCATGCAGTTCTTCGTGCAGGGCGCGTGGGGCGTGATCCCCGCCCACCTCACCGAGATGAGCCCGGACGAGATCCGCGGCTTCTATCCGGGCGTGACGTACCAGCTCGGCAACCTCATCGCCTCGCTCAACCTGCCCATCCAGGAACGGCTGGCCGCCTCGCACAGCTACGAGTTCGCACTGGTCGCCACCGTGGCGCCGGCGCTGCTCGGGGTGGCGATCCTGGCCAGCGTCGGGTCGGAGGCGCGCGGGATCCACTTCGGCACCCCGGCCACCGCCACCACACTGCCGCCGCCGGCGGCCGAACCCACGCCCGAGCCCGGCTGACCTGGGCAGGGGTGTAACGCCTCCGGGTTGAAATGCGCCTTTTGTCCGGCAACCCCGGACACCTTGGAGGCGATCCATGCGCTCGATCCCGCGTACCACCGCCGTGGCGGCCACGCTGCTGACCGCGGCGGCCGTCACCGGCCTCGGCAGCGCCGCCACGGCCGCGACGGCACGGCCCGACACCGCCCAGACCAGCACCAAGGTCTGCGCCGCTCCGGCGGCCGGCGCCGCCGGCTGCTTGTCCTACGTCCGCTCCGGCGTCCGACCCAAGGCGGCCAGCCCGTCCGGGTACGGCCCCGCCGACCTCCGGTCCGCGTACAAACTGACCTCGACCGGCTCGGCCAGCCAGACCATCGCGATCGTCGACGCCTACGACGACCCGACGGCAGAAGCCGACCTGGCGGTGTACCGCGGCCAGTTCGGGCTGCCGGCCTGCACCACCGGCAACGGCTGCTTCAGGAAGGTCAACCAGACCGGCGGCACCAGCTACCCGCGCAAGGACGCCGGCTGGGCGCTGGAGATCTCCCTCGATCTCGACATGGCATCGGCGATCTGCCCCGGCTGCCACCTCCTGCTGGTCGAGGCCAGGACCAACTCGTTCGCCAACCTCGGCGCCGCGGAGAACTACGCGGCCGCCCATGCCAACGTGGTGAGCAACAGCTGGGGCGGCGGCGACGCCTCCGACGCGACCTACGGCTCGTACTTCAACCACCCCGGCGTCGCGATCACCGTCAGCTCCGGTGACAACGGCTACGGCGCCGAGTACCCGGCCTCCTCGCACTACGTCACCGCCGTCGGCGGCACCACGCTGAGGACCGCCGCCACCAGCCGCGGCTGGACCGAGACGGCATGGAGCGGCGCCGGCAGCGGCTGCTCGGCCTACAACACCGCGCTGAGCGGCGCGGCCGGCGCCGGCACCGGATGCGCCAACCGCGCCGAGGCGGACGTGTCCGCGGTCGCCGACCCCAACACCGGGGTGTCCGTGTACGACAGCACCGCCTACCAGGGCAACTCCGGTTGGTGGATCGTCGGCGGCACCAGCGCCTCCGCCCCGATCATCGCCGGCGTGTACACCCTCGCCGGCAACGAGGCCAGCATCGACAACAACTACCCCTACAGCCACACCTCCGGCCTCTTCGACGTCACGTCCGGGAGCAACGGAAGCTGCCCGACCTCCCAGTGGTGCACCGCCAGGACCGGCTGGGACGGCCCCACCGGTCTCGGCACCCCCAACGGCGCCACCGCCTTCTGACGGCCGCCTTCTGACGGCGCGGGGGACGGCGGCCGTGGCCGCCGTCCCCCGCTCGCGTCGCGAAACTCGGTAGAGATCAACTCTTTGTCGACGTACCGTCACTTACGGTATGTTGCGACTTCCCCACCCCGACGCCGGCGTGCCGGACCTCAGGTCCCGCGCGCGCTTTCTGCTGTGGATGGTGCGGCGGCAGCGGCCGCAGATCGCGTTGGGGATGCTGTACGGGGTCATCGGGATGGTCGCCCAGGCGCTCGCCCCGGCCGCGCTCGGCAAGGCCATCGACGCCGGCATCGCCCACTCCGACACCGGCGCGCTGCTCGACTGGACCGGGGTGCTGCTGCTGCTCGCCGGCACCAACGCGTTCGGCGGGGTGATGCGGCACCGGTACGCCGTCATCAACTTCCTGGCCGGCGCGGTACGGATCCAGCAGCTCGTGGTGCGGCAGGCCGCCCGGCTCGGCGCGACGCTGCCGAAACGGATGGCCGCCGGCGAGGTCGCCGCCATCGGCGCCGCCGACGTGCGGCACATCGCCAACGCACTCGACATCACCGCCCGCGCCGCCGGGGCGCTGGTGTCATTCCTGGTCGTGGCCGTGATCCTGGTGCGGTCGGCGCCGGTCCTCGGCCTGGTCGTCCTGGTCGGCGTGCCGCTGCTGGTCGCCGCGATCGGTCCGCTGCTCGCGCCGCTGCACCGGCGGCAGGCTCACCAGCGGGAGCTGGTGTCGCAGGCGTCGTCGCTGGCCACCGACACCGTGCACGGGTTGCGGGTGCTGCGCGGGATCGGCGGTGAGGAGCAGTTCATCGCCCGGTACCGGGAGGCGTCGCAGCGGGTGCGGCGCGGCGGCGTGCGGATCAGCGAGGTCGAGTCGTGGCTGGACGGGCTGGAGGTGCTGCTGCCCGGCATCTTCCTGGTGTTCGTGACGTGGCTGGGCGCGCACCTGGCGGCGCGGGGCGAGATCAGCGTCGGGCAGCTGGTGTCCTGCTACGGCTACGCGGCGTTCCTGGTACTGCCGCTGCGCACCGCCACCGAGGCGGCCGACAAGTTCACCCGCGCGATGGTGGCGTCAGGGCGGGTCGTGACGATGCTGGCGCTGGACCCCGAGTTCGGCGACCCGGCCGTGCCGGCGGGCGCCCCCGAGGTCGGCGCGGACCTGGTGGACCGGGAGACCGGGCTGCGGGTCGTCCCTCGCCTGCTCACGGCGGTGGTGTGCGACGAGTCCGGCCTGTCGGGGCACCTCGCCGACCGGCTCGGGCGGTACGTGGACGCGCCGGTGGAGTTCGGCGGGGTGGCGCTGGCGGACCTGCCGCTGGCCACGGTCCGGGAGCGGATCGTCGTCCACGACCACGACCCGCGGCTGTTCAGCGGGCCGCTCGGCGAGGAACTCGGCACGGGTGAGGTGGCGGAGGCGCTGCGGGTGGCGGCCGCCGAAGATGTGGTCGCCGCCCTGCCGGACGGCCTCGACACCGAGGTCACCGAGCGCGGCCGGTCGTTCTCCGGCGGGCAGCGGCAACGGCTTGCGCTGGCCAGGGTGCTGCTCGCCGACCCGGAGGTGCTGGTGCTGGACGAGCCGACGTCGGCCGTTGACGCGCACACCGAGGCGGCCATCGCCGATCGGCTGCGGGCGGCGCGCACCGGCCGTACCACCGTGGTCTTCACCACCAGCCCGCTGCTGCTGGACCGGGCCGACCGGGTCGTGTTCGTGGCCGGCGGGACGGTGGCGGCCGAGGGCCGGCACCACGCGCTGCTGGCGGAGAACCCCCGGTACCGGGCGACGGTGACCCGCGAGGAGGCGGAATGAGTACGGGCGGCGACGGGCTGCCGGTCGCGACCGTGGGGCAGGCCAAGGCGAAGGCGTGGCAGCTGCTGCGCCGGCACCGTGGCGGGTTCCTCGTGGTACTGGGGCTGAACGCCGGCGCGGCGGCGTGCGGGCTGGTCGGGCCGCAGGTGCTCGGGCGGATCGTGGAGGACGTGCACCGGCGGCACGCGCCGATCGACACGCTGGCGCTGGTGTTCGCCGGGTGCCTGGTGGCGCAGGCGCTGCTGACCCGGTGGGCGCGGTACCGGGCGATGGTGCTCGGCGAGCGGGTGCTGGCGCGGCTGCGCGAGGAGCTGATGGCCGACGTCGTCTCGCTGCCGCTCGGGACGGTGGAGCGGGCGGGCACCGGCGACCTGCTCACGCGTACGACGTCCGATGTGGACGAACTGGCGTACAGCGTGCGCTTCGCCGTGCCGGAGATCGGGGTCGCGCTGGTGGCCGGCACGCTCACGATCACGGCGGCGGTGCTGACCAACCCGCTGCTCGCGCCGCCGTGCCTGGTCGCGGTGCCGGTGCTCTGGTGGAGCACGCGGTGGTACCTGAAGCGGGCGCCGCGCGGGTACCTCCACGAGATGGCCGAGTTCTCCAAGGTCAACGCGGCCATCCACGAGGCCGTCGACGGGGCGCGGACCATCGAGGCGCTGCGGCTCGGACCGCGGCGGATCGCCCGCACCGAACGGCAGATCGGGCGGTGGATCGGGTGGGAGCGGTACACGCTGTACCTGCGGACCGTGTGGTTCCCGACCGTGGAGTTCTCGTACATGATCCCGGCGGTGGCGACGCTGCTGGCGGGCGGGTACCTGCACGCCCGCGGCTGGGCGACGCTGGGTGAGGTCACGGCGGTCACGCTGTACGTGCAGCAGCTCATCGACCCGGTGGACCGGCTGCTGTCCTGGTTGGACGAACTGCAGCTGGGCGGAACGTCGATGGCGCGGCTGATCGGCGTGGCGATGGCCGGCCAGGGCGCGGCCGACGGTACCGAGGAACCCGACGGCGAGCGGATCGTCGCGCGGGAGGTGCGGTTCGCGTACGCCGAGGACCGGGACGTGCTGCACGGCATCTCGCTGGACGTCAAACCCGGCGAGCGGCTCGCCATGGTCGGCCCCAGCGGCGCCGGCAAGTCCACCCTGGGCCGGTTGCTGGCCGGCATCCACGCCCCGCGCCGCGGCTCCGTCACCGTCGGCGGCACCGAGATCGCCTCGCTCGACCCCACCCGGGTACGCCGCCACGTCGCCCTGGTCACCCAGGAACATCACGTCTTCGTCGGCACCCTCGCCGACAACCTCCGCCTGGCCGCCCCCACCGCCAGCGACACGGACCTCCGGTCCGCCCTCGCCGCCGTGGACGCCCTCGACTGGGTCCAGGCCCTCCCGGCCGGGCTGCTCACCGTCGTCGGCTCCGGCGGCCAGGCCCTCACCCCCGCCCAGGCCCAGCAGGTAGCCCTGGCCCGCCTGGTCCTCGCCGACCCCCACACACTCGTCCTCGACGAGGCCACCTCCCTCATCGACCCCAGAGCCGCGCGCCACCTCGAACGCTCGCTGGCGGCGGTACTCGAGGGCCGCACCGTCATCGCCATCGCCCACCGGCTGCACACCGCCCACGACGCCGACCGCGTCGCCGTGGTCGAGGACGGCCAGATCGCCGAACTGGGCAGCCACCACGACCTCCTCGCCGCCGACGGCTCCTACGCCCACCTCTGGAAGTCCTGGCAGTCCTAACCGGACACCAGCCCCCATTCCGGGAGTACTCTCCCCACATGAACCCGGCTCGCCTGATCGCCACGGGGGCGGCGACCACCCTCCTACTGCTCCCCACCCCATCCTGCACAACAGACCACCCCGCCCACCCCGATCCCACCCCCAAGACCACCAAACCCTCCGCGACCCCAACCGATCCCCAATCCCGCGCCGAAGCCCTGGTCCACCGCTACTTCGACACCTACCTCACCGCCCTCAAAACCCGCGACCCATCCAAACTCCAAGCCATCTCCGGCCCAAACTGCACCGTCTGCCACCAAGAAATCGACTTCGTAACCCGCCTGCGCGACCAAAATCAAACGACAGACTTGGACAAGGTGTCCGTTACGAAGGTCGAGATCGCGACTTCGGACAAAGCAGAGCTGCCAGTTCAGACTCTCGTGACGACCGATTGGCCTGCCTACAAGGTCGTCGATCAAAATGGCAAGGCTGTGGAGTCAGGACCGGCTTACACATTCCAGTTCAACATGGCGATCAAGTTAGCCGATCAAGACATGACCGTCACTCTTATGGACGCCTTGTCAAGGATCCCTCGGTAGGAGGCTGGCTTGTCCCGTCGTGTATTTTCCTGGGCCGCTGTCTTCGCGATCTCGATCACCGTGGCCACACAGGTAACACTTCAGGCTCCCGCATTCGCAGACAACTGTGGTCCAGCCGCATGTTGGCCCCCTCCCACGCCGACCGGATCCAGAGTCGTAAGTGGGGACTTGGATGCGGTATTCCCCGCCCTCGTAAGCCTGGACCCGGGGGATATGGCTACCCTTGCTCGAGATAGGGCCATCTCCAAGTCGTGCTCCAGTTGCCTGTGGGCGGTCGCCCAGAAATGCATTAGGGAGCTCGACGGCTGCCTTTCCCAAGGCACAAGGATCTGCGGTCCGGAAAATGGTGGACCTGGCGAAGATGGCTGGGTGCGCTGGATAGTTCAGTTCGCCCAGGCTCCCCCGGCTGGCAGCGGACTCTATGAGCAGGTCGGTGAGTTTTGTGGGCCTGGTGGCGGTGGGGTTTCTATTGAGGGAGTTCGGGCGGCGTTTCGGGGGTTGGCGGCGGGGTTTCCTGTGCCGGTGGTCAACTATCAGCCGGCGTGGGGGACGTTGGTCAACTTGGACACCCGGTTTTGGACGCCGGTGCCGACTGGCTTTGAGATGACCGGGTTCGCGGAGGGGTTGGGGTGGTCGCTTGGGGAGCGGGTTTTGATGGTGGCTGGAGAGCCGGTCAGGGTGACGGTGCATGTGCGGTGGGTTTGGGAGTTTGGGGATGGGGGTGTGGGGACGTTTTATGTGCCGGGGGCGCCTTATCCGGATGCGGGGGTGACTCATGCTTACGGGGTGCCGGCGCAGCAGGAGATGGTCAGGGTGACGGCGCAGTATACGGGGGTCTATCAGGGGGTGGATCTTGGTGTGGTGGTGGAGAAGGTCAGTCCGGCCAAGGGGATCGCCGTGTTGACGGCGCGTGCCGAGCTGGTGGATCCGGGGAATCCGTGATGGTGCATCGGGCGCAGTTGGCGCAGGGGGATGTGTGGGCCGCGGAGGGGCGGCTCAGGGAGCGGGTCGGGGGCGGAGCCGGCGCGGTGCGGGGGGCCCGGCTGATGGCTTCGGGGTTGCCGCATCCGCAGTGGAACAACGGCGACGTGCATGAGGCGGATTTCGATCTCGAGGCGGTCGTTGCCTGGTACGGGGAGCGGGCGGTGGCCTGGGGTTTACGGATTCCGGTGGGGTTGGGACCGCGGCCGGGGCGGTACCTGTTCACCGAGCGGTGCATGACGCTGGAGCCGGAGCAGTTCGTGGGGGCGGGCCGTGCTGAGCTGCGGCGGGCTACCAGTGCTGACCTCGGTGACGTGGTGCTGGTGGATAGCACGGCGTTCGGGTATCCGGGCGAGGCCAGTGCCGGGTGGCTGGCGCCGATGGTGGAAGCCGGGACGGTGTGGCTCGCCGAGGTGGGCGGGCGGACGGTGGGGGTCGCGTGGAGCGTGGTGACGGACGAGTGGGCCGGTCCGGCGGTGGGGGTGTTCGGGGTCGGGGTGCTGCCGGAGTACCGGCGGCGCGGGATCGGGTCGGCGCTGACCAATCATCTGGTGGCGGAGGGATTCGCGGCGGGCGCCAAGTTCGCGCACCTCAATCCGGATACGGAGGAGGCGGGGAGGCTCTACGAGCGGCTGGGGTTCGTGGAGGCGCCGGGGTTGGACGTGTTCGCGGACTGTAGGTAGTCGGCGACCCAGTCCAGCCACGAGACCCGGTGCCGCTCATAGGAGATTCCACACTGGAGGGTCGCGTAGTTGGCCGACTCGGGGGACGTCGGATCGGTGAGGTGGTCTCCCAGGCTGGCCTCGATGCGGCTGGCGATCTCCAGGTAGCCACGCAGCTTGTCGGCGGCTTCCTGGCGGGTGGTGGCGATGGTCGTGGCGAGGGCGCCGGGGTCGAGCCAGGAGGCGGAGACCTTGAGGACGAGTTCGTCCCGTTCGGGTTGGCGGTCGACCGGTTCGGCCAGCCAGGCGCGCAGGGCGGCGATGCCGGCGTCGGTGATCCGGTAGATCTTCTTGTCGCGGGGGCCGGGTCCGGCGGCGGTCTCGTACCTGACCCAGCCGGTCGCGACGAGCTTGCCGAGCTGCGGGTAGATCTGGCTGTGCGGCGCCGACCAGTAGTTCGACATCCCGCCCCGCATCCGCCGCGACAGCTCGTACCCGGTCAACGGCTCCTTGGCGAGCTGGCACAGCAGCGCGTACGCCACGGTCGGATGAGTCACGGTTCCATATCTTCCCTGGACGCCGACACTATGTATCTGAGTACATAGTAGGCGTGAGGTACTTGCTGGTGGTGGGCTTGCTGCTTGTCGCCGCGGCCTGCGGCGGTGGCGGCGGTGCACGATCGAGGGCCACGGCGACCGCGGGGCCGGTGGGGCTGAGCGTGCGGTGCGGGAAGCCGGACGCGCCGTCGACCGGGTTGACCCTGACGACGGCGGGAGGGGCGACGGCGCGGGCCAGCGAGGTGGGTACCGGACCGCACGGGGTCGTGCTGGTTCCGGAGTTGGGGTCCCGGCAGCAGTGTGGCTGGTGGCCGTACGCGGACTACCTGGCCGGGCGGGGTATGCACGTGTTGCTCTACGACCTGGGGACGCCCGACTACGTGGCCGAGGCGGTCGCGGCGGTCGCCACGCTCAAGGCGCGCGGCGCGACGACGGTCACGCTGGCCGGCGCGTCGCTGGGCGGCACGGTCGCGCTGACGGCGGCGGGGCACGGGGCCGGGGTGGCGGCCGTCGCCGCGCTGTCGGCCGACGAGCTGACCACGCCGGTTTCCGGTACGGCGCCGCGGACGGTGGGTGAGGCGGCCCCGCTGCTGAAGCTGCCGGTGTGGGTGGCGGTGGCGGACGCCGACCCGTTCGTCACGGTCGCCGCGGAGCAGGCGCTGACGAAGGCGATGCCCGCGCCGGTCACGTTCCGGTCGCAGCCGGCGACCGCCGGACACGGCTGGGACATGCTCGGCGGCCCTGACCGGTGGACTCCTCTCGCGGCCGAGCTGGCCGCATTCCTTCAGCGGTGATGAGGCGAGGTACGCAGATGCGGCGATGGCTGGTCGCGGTGGCGCTGTTGCTGGTGGCGGCGGGGTGTGGCGGTGGCAGTGGCGGGGGCAGTGGCGGGGGCGGGCACACCGCCGATCCGACGCCGCGCCCGACGGTGTCGTACGCGCTGGAAGGGTGCGTGACAGCGCGGGACGGGCAGGTGTTCGCCCTGCCGGACGGCACCAAGGGGGTGCTGATGGGGAGCGGGCCGCGCGGCGTGGTGCTGTCGCACCAGCAGCCGGGCAGCGTGTGCCAGTGGCTGGACTTCGGCAGGCAACTGGCCGGGGAGGGGTACCACGTCGTCCTGTGGACGGTGCTCAGCGCCAGGCCGGAGGACCAGATCGCCACGGTCACCGCCATGTTGCGGCAGGCGGGCGCGGCGAAGGTGACGCTGGTCGGGGCGTCGATGGGGGCGATGGCCTCGATCGTGGCCGGCGGGACGATCACCCCGCCGGTGGACGGCGTCGCCGCGCTGTCGCCCGGCGAGCAGTACTCCCCCAGCTTCGCCGTCACGGACTTCGCGGCCCGGCTCCGGATGCCGTTCCTGTGCGTGACCGCCGAGCACGACGACATCGGGTCGGACGCGGCCTGCCCGAAGTTCGTCGCCGCCGCGCCGGCGGCCGACAAGCACGAGATTCGGGTACCGGGCAGCGGCCACGGCATCAGCCTGGTACCGGACCCGGCCGTACATCCGGCGCTGCTGGACTTCGTGGACAGGACCACCAGGTGAGGCGCGGGTTGGCGGCGGCCGTGCTCCTGCTCCTCGCGACGGGCTGCGGCGGCGGCCGCGCACACCATGTCGCGGCGAATCCGAGCCCGGCGCCAACCTTCGCGCTGTCCGGATGCGTCAGGGAGGGCGAGGGGCAGATCTTCCACCAGCCGGTCGACGGAGTGCTGCTCGGCTCCGGACCGCGTGGGGTGGTGCTGTCCCACCAGAGCGACGGGAACCTCTGCCAGTGGCTGGACTTCGGCCGGCAGCTGGCAGGTCAGGGCTACCACGTCGCCCTGTGGGACTGTTGCGGCGCTGACCCGGCCGCTTCGCTGGCCTCGGTCGTGACCCTGCTCCGTCAGGCCGGGGCCTCCAAGGTGACGCTGGTGGGGGCGTCGATGGGGGCGAAAATATCGATCATCGGGGGTGCGCAGGTCTCGCCGCCGGTCGACGGTGTCGTGGCCCTGTCGCCGGAGGAGTACCTGCGTGCGATCGAGATCGCCCCGTACGCGGCCCGGCTGGCGGTCCCGTTCCTGTGCGTGACGGCGGACCAGGACCCGTACGGCTCCGGCCCGATGTGCCCGAAGTTCGTCGCCGCGGCCCGGACACCCGACAGGCGGGAGCTCCGGGTCCCCGGCACCGATCACGGCATCGCGCTGCTGCACGACACCGGTGTGGAGTCGGCGGTGCTGGCCTTCCTCGCGCGGACCACTACCAGCGGGTGAGGACCAGTTCGACCTTCTGGAACTCCTTGACGTCGGAGTACCCGCACTTGGCCATGGCGCGCCGCAGCCCGCCGAAGAGGTTCATCGTGCCGTACGCCTCGTCGGCCGGCCCGTACAGGAGCTGGTCCATCGGCACCAGCCGGTCGGTGGCGTCGGCGAGGTGGCCGCGCGGCAGGTTGGGGTGGGAGGCGGCGGAGTGCCACCAGGCGCCGCCGCCGGGGGCCTCGGCCGCGCCGGACAGCGCCTCGCCGAGCATCACCGCGTCGGCGCCGCAGGCCAGCGCCTTGGCGATGTCGCCGGAGGTGGTGACGTCGCCGTCGGCGATGACGTGCACGTACCGGCCGCCGGTCTCGTCCAGGTAGTCGCGGCGGGCGGCGGCGGCCTCGGCGATGGCGGTGGCCATCGGCACCTCGATGCCGAGCACCGAGTCGGTGGAGGCGTACCCGTCGGCGCCGACGCCGATGATGATGCCGGCCGCGCCGGTCCGCATCAGGTGCAGCGCGGTCTGGTAGTTGGTGCAGCCGCCGACGATGACCGGCACGTCGAGGTCGGCGATGAACGTCTTCAGGTTCAGCGCACCGTCCTGCTTGGACACGTGCTCGGCCGACACGATGGTGCCCTGGATGACCAGCAGGTCGACGCCGGCCTCCAGCACCGCGTTGGCGTAGGTCTGGGTGTGCTGCGGCGACAGCCGGACCGCGACCGTCACCCCGGACGCGCGGATCTCCTTGATCCGCTCCAGGATCAGCTCCGGCTTGATCGGCTCCGAGTACACGTCCTGGAGCAGGGCGGTCGAGCCGTCCATGTCCTCCAGCCCGAGGATCCGCTCGTACTGCGGGCTCGGGTCCTCGTACCGCGTCCACAGGCCCTCGGCGTTGAGCACGCCGAGGCCACCCTGGCGGCCGAGCTCGACGACGGAGGCCGGGCTCATCGTCGCGTCCGACGGGTGCCCGACCATCGGCACCTCGAACCGGAACGCGTCGATCTCCCAGGCGACCGAGACGTCGTCCACGTCGCGGGTGCGCCTGGACGGCACCAGCGCGATGTCGTCCAGGCTGTATCCGCGCCGCACGCTGCGCCCGCGGGCGATCTCCATAGAGGCCATTCTTCTTCCCGGTCCTACCTCGATGAGTAGTTGGGCGCCTCGACCGTCATCTGGATGTCGTGCGGGTGCGACTCGCGCAACCCGGCACCGGTGATCCTCATGAGCTGGCCGCGCTCCTGCAATTCGGCGATCGTAGCCGTGCCGCAGTACCCCATGGCCAACCGCAACCCGCCCACCAGTTGATGGGCGACGGCCGCGAGCGGACCGCGGTACGGCACCTGCCCCTCGACACCCTCCGGCACCAGCTTGTCGTCGCTCAGGACGTCGTCCTGGAAGTACCGGTCCTTGGAGTACGACTTCCCGTACTTTCCCGCGCCGCGCGACTGCATCGCGGCCAGCGAACCCATCCCCCGGTAGGACTTGTACTGCTTGCCGTTGATGAAGATCAGCTCGCCGGGGCTCTCCTCGCAGCCGGCGAGCAGGCTGCCCAGCATCACCGTGTCGGCGCCGGCCGCGATGGCCTTGCCGATGTCGCCGGAGTACTGGAGGCCGCCGTCGGCGATCACCGGCACACCGGCCGGCCGGGCCGCCTGCGCGGCCGCGTAGATCGCGGTGACCTGCGGCACGCCGACCCCGGCGACGACACGGGTGGTACAGATCGAGCCGGGCCCGACCCCCACCTTGATCCCGTCGGCGCCGGCCTCGACCAGCGCCTCCGCGCCGGCCTGGGTGGCGACGTTGCCGCCGACCACATCGACGCTGGTGTCCGCCTTGAGCCGGCGCACCATCTCCACCACAGCCCGCTGGTGGCCGTGCGCGGTGTCCACCATCAGCACGTCCACGCCGGCGTCCACCAGCATCCGGGCGCGCTTGTACGCGTCCTCGCCGACGCCGACCGCGGCGGCGACGACCAGCCGGCCGGCCGGATCCTTGGTCGCGTGCGGGAACTGGTCCCGCTTGGCGAAGTCCTTCACGGTGATCAGGCCGCGCAGCCGGTTCTGGTCGTCCACCAGCGGCAGCTTCTCCACCTTGTGCCGGCGCAGCAGCGCCAGCGCGTCGTGCTCGGCGACCCCGACCGGCGCGGTGACCAGCGGCATCCTGGTCATCACGTCGCGAACCAGCCGGCTCTGGTCGTTCTCGAAGCGGATGTCCCGGTTGGTGACGATGCCGAGCAGTACGCCGGTCTCGTCCACCACCGGCACGCCGGAGATCCGGTACCGCGCGCAGAGGGTCTCCACGTCGGCGAGGCTGGCGTCAGGGCCGCAGGTGATCGGGTTGGTGACCATGCCCGCCTCGGACCGCTTCACCAGGTCGGCCTGCTGTGCCTGTTCCTCGGCGGGCAGGTTGCGGTGCAGCACGCCGACGCCGCCCTGGCGGGCCATGGCGATCGCCATCCGCGCCTCGGTGACCGTGTCCATGGCACTGGACACCAGCGGGACGCGCAGGGTGATGTGCTTCGACAGCCGGGTGGCGGTGTCGACTTCGCTCGGCACGACCGAGGATTCGGCCGGGACGAGCAGGACATCGTCGTAGGTGAGGCCGATGGCCGCGAACTTGTCGGGGATTCCGTCGGGTACGCCGGTGGAAGTGAGGGCCATACCCCATCCTATCGGCTCGGTGTCACGTCTCGGTTCGGTTACGTGATCCAGCTGACCAGCCATGATCGGGGCGAGATGTCCTTTCTTTCCGGCCTCACACTGGTTGCGGCATTGGGTTGACGGGGGGTACAGCGCTACCGTGGCCCCGTGGACGACGACTGCCCCGTTGACCCGTGGATGGGTGACCCGAGCGACCCTGCCGCCGTGCTGGACGACGACTCCGATCTCGAGCCGCTGACCCCCGGCGAGCGGGAGGACGTGCTCGCGGACCTCGCCGATCTTGAGGTCTACCACGCGCTGCTGGCCCCGAAGGGGATCCGCGGCCTGGTCGTCGACTGTGAGGACTGCCACCAGCCGCACTACTTCGGCTGGGACCTGCTCCGCTCCAACCTGCGCCAGCTCCTCGACCACGGCCGTACCCGGGTGCACGAGCCCGCCTTCAACCCCGACCCGCGGCACTACGTGAGCTGGGACTACGCCCGCGGGTACGCGGACGCGGTGGCCGACGAGGCCGCCGACCACTGACGTCGCCCTGACTGCCGGGCCCTGATTGCGCTAGGCCGTCTCTCAGTGGCGCCGGGGTCCGAAATCCGCCAGCCCGCCGCCCCTCTCGTCACGATCAAGGAGTTGTGCCCGCGTTGTCTCATGAAAATGCGGGCACAACTCCTTGAGCCTTTTCCATCCTGGGTTAGGGGCGGGTTTCGAGGGTGAGGATGGCTTGGGTGAGGGCGGTGGCCCGGTGTGGGCTGGAGCGGTATTTGTGCAGTACACGCCAGGTTTTGAGGGTGGCGTTGGCGCGTTCGCCGGGGCCGCG
>JBJMIH010000113.1:0-4865 GCA_045806985.1 Mycobacteriales bacterium
CGGGGCGCCGCGTACGTTCCTGGCACGCAAGCGATCCGACAACACCGGCCGCGGGAAGCGCAGGTTTCCGCCGCCAAGGCGGAGCGGTGCGCCGCGTGCGTTCCTGGCACGCAAGCGCCGCGACAACGCCGGCAGCGGGAAGCTGGGCCGGCTGACCCGCCTCAGCCGGATCCAGGTTTCGGCTGCCAAGCCGGAGCGGGGCGCCGCGTACGTTCCTGGCACGCAAGCGCCGCGACAACGCCGGCAGCGGGAAGCTGGGCCGGGTGAGGCTATTCGGGCATGTTGGCGAGGGCCTGCTGGAGCATGGCGGCGGCCTCGGCGGGGAGGGAGTCGACGGCGGAGTAGCGGAGCATGACGAGGCGGTTGCTCTGCCGTACGCAGGCCGCGACGGCCGTGCCGTGTTCGCCGAGGAACGCCTCGTCGCCCATGCCGGACTGGTCCTGGCTCTGGTAGCCGGCCCGCAGCTGGAGGAACTTCCGGTGCGCCGACGCCCCCGCAGACCGGGGCGGGATCAGCTGCTTGCCGGACACCGACACGCTGACCTCGAGCGACCTGCGGTCATCGGCGTCCCGCCACGTGCAGGACGCCTGGGAGCCGGTCTGGACGTGGCGGGTGACCACGCCGTCCGGCACGAACTCGGTCAGCGCCGTGGTGGGGATCACCGCGCAGCCGTTCCGCGGGGCGTGCCGGTAGTCACCGTCGGGCGCGGTGACGTACAGCACGGAGAGCGTGCTGGCTCCGGCGAGCGCCGCTGCGACCACACCGACCAACACGCCGAGTAGCAGTCGCCGACCCCCGACCCTTGTCATCCCGCGCCTCCCGCGGCCGGAAACCTACCGCGACAGCGCCACTTAGCAAAGACGTGATGGCTTACGGTTCATTAATGGTTTAAGCATCAGGCCCGCGCCGCCCGGAGCGCCTTCCTCAGCTCCTGCGGCAGCGAGAACACCAGCCGCTCCTCGGCCGCGTCGACCTCGGTGACCTCGCCGTACCCGTGCCCGGCCAGCCGGTCCAGCACCTCGGCCACCAGCAGCTCCGGCACGGACGCGCCGGACGTGACGCCCACCGTGTCCACGTCGGCGAGCCACTCCGGCTGGATCGCGGCGGCGTTCTCCACCAGGTACGCCGCCTTCGCGCCGGCCTCGGTGGCCACCTCCACCAGCCGTACCGAGTTGGACGAGTTGGTCGAGCCCACCACCAGCACCAGCTGGCATTCGGGCGCGACCTGCTTGACCGCGAGCTGGCGGTTCTGGGTGGCGTAGCAGATGTCGTCGCTCGGCGGGTCGAGCAGCTTCGGGAACCGCTCCCGCAGCGCCGCCACCGTGGCCATGGTCTCGTCCACGGACAGCGTGGTCTGCGACAGCCACGCCACCCGCTCGGGGTCGCGGACCTGGACCGTCGCCGCCTCCTCCGGCCCGTCCACCAGGTGGACGTGCGCGGGCGCCTCGCCGGCCGTCCCGATGACCTCCTCGTGGCCCTCGTGGCCGATGAGCAGGATGTCGTAGTCCTCGGCGGCGAACCGGCGCGCCTCCAGGTGCACCTTGGTCACCAGCGGGCAGGTGGCGTCGATCGTCCGCAGCCCCCGGGCGGACGCCTCCTCGTGCACGACCGGCGCCACGCCGTGCGCGGAGAACACGACGAGCGCGCCCTCCGGCACCTCCTCGGTCTCGTCCACGAAGATCGCGCCCCTGGCCTCCAGCGTCCGCACCACGTGCAGGTTGTGCACGATCTGCTTGCGCACGTAGACCGGCGGCCCGTACAGGTCGAGCGCCTTCTCCACCGTCTGCACGGCCCTGTCGACCCCGGCGCAGTACCCCCGGGGCCTCGCCAGCAGCACACGTTTCGCGCTCATGGACTCCACCCTAGCCGCCGCGGCAGGGGGGTTTCCCCTACCCCGGTACGGGGGCCCGGCCCAGTGTGCGGCCAGCCCGGGGCGCAGAGGCTGGTCACGAAGGTGCGACCGCGCCGAAACCACCCGACGAGAGGCCGCCACGATGACCACGCTCACACCCGTCGCCGTACGGGGCAGCGACTACGCCGAGCTGTCCCGCCGGGTCCGCGGGGCCGGCCTGCTGGACCGCCGTCCCCGCTACTACGCCGTCCGCCTGGCCGCGCTCGGTGTGGCGCTCGGGTACACGCTGTTGGGGATGGCGGTGGTCGGCAACTCCTGGTACCAGCTCGCCCTGGCCGTGCCGCTGGCGCTGGTCTTCGGCCAGCTCGCCTTCGCCGGGCACGACGTGGGCCACCGGCAGGTGTTCGCGACCCGGCGGGCCGGCGAGGCCGCCGGGCTGGTGCTCGGCAACCTGCTGATCGGGATGAGCCGCGGCTGGTGGGTGGACAAGCACAACCGCCACCACAGCCACCCCAACCAGGTCGGCCACGATCCGGACATCGCGGACGGACCGATCACCTGGACACCGGAGCAGACCGGCGCCCGGCGCGGCGCCGGCCGGGTGCTCGCCCGCTGGCAGGGCCACCTGTTCTTCCCGATGCTGCTGCTGGAGGGCCTGAACCTGCACGTCGCGAGCATCCGGGCGGTGCCGGGCCTGCCGCGCCGGCGCCGCCGCGCCGAGGCGCTGCTGCTGGTCGCGCACGCCGCGTGGTACCTCAGCCTGCTGCTCACCGTGATGTCGCCGGTCAAGGCGCTGGTCTTCGTGGCCGTCCACCAGGGCCTGTTCGGGGTGTACCTGGGCTGCTCCTTCGCCCCGAACCACAAGGGCATGCCGATCCTGGACCGGGACGACAACGTGGACTTCCTGCGCCGGCAGGTGCTCACCTCGCGCAACGTGCGCGGCGGGCCGGCCGTCGACCTGGCCCTGGGCGGGCTGAACTACCAGGTCGAGCACCACCTGTTCCCCAGCATGCCGATGCCGAACCTGCGCAGGGCGCAGCCGATCGTCCGGGCGTACTGCGCCGAGCAGGGCATTCCGTACCACGAGACCGGGCTGGTCGACTCCTACCGCCAGGCGCTCGCGCACCTCAGGGATGTCGGCCGCGAGCACTAGGGTGTGGGCGTGACCACGCCGAGTACCGCTGAGAACCCGTGGCCGGTACGGACCGTCACCCGCAAGATCGCCGAGTGGATCGCCCGGCTGGGCAGCGTGTGGGTGGAGGGCCAGGTCGCGCAGTTGTCCCGGCGGCCCGGCGCCTCCATCTGCTTCCTCACCCTGCGCGACCCGGCCGCCGACGTGTCACTCCAGGTCACCTGCCCGCCGGCCGTGCTCGACGCGATCGAGCCGGCGGTCGCGGAGGGCGCCAGGGTGATCGTGTACGCCAGGCCCGAGTTCTACCCTGGCCGCGGCACGCTGTCGCTGCGGGCCACCGAGATCCGCCCTGTCGGCATCGGGGACCTGCTGGCCCGGCTCGAGCGGCTGAAGAAGCTGCTGGCCGCGGAGGGCCTGTTCGACCCGGCCCGCAAGCGCCGGCCGCCGTTCCTGCCCAACGTGGTCGGCCTGATCACCGGCCGGGCCAGCGCCGCCGAACGGGACGTGCTGCTCAACGCCCGGCGGCGGTGGCCGGCGGTGCGGTTCCGGACGGTGAACGTGGCCGTCCAGGGCGCGCTCGCGGTACCGCAGGTGGTGGCGGCCCTGCGCGAGCTGGACGGTGACCCCGAGGTCGAGGTGATCGTGGTGGCGAGGGGCGGCGGGTCGGTGGAGGACCTGCTGCCGTTCTCCGACGAGACGCTGTGCCGGACGGTCGCGGCCTGCCGCACGCCGGTGGTCTCCGCGATCGGGCACGAACCGGACACCCCGCTGCTCGACTTCGTCGCCGACGTACGGGCCTCCACCCCCACCGACGCCGGCAAGCGGGTGGTACCGGACGTGGCCGAGGAGCAGCGCCGGCTCGGCGTGGCCCGGCAGCGGCTGCGCTCGGCGGTGACCGGCCGGCTGGACCGGGACGAGGCCGCGCTCGCCGCGCTGCGCAGCCGGCCGGTGCTGGCCAGGCCGTACCTGCTGCTGGACACCCGCGAGGACGACGTGGTCGCGCTGCGCGAGCGGGCCCGCCGCTGCCTGTCGCACCTGCTCGCGGCGGCCGCCACCGAGCTGGAACACCGCCGGGCCAGCGTGCGCGCGCTCAGCCCGGCCGCCACCCTGGAACGCGGCTACGCGGTGGTGCACAAGGAGGACGGCAGCGTGGTCCGCCGCCCCGCCGACGTCACCGCCGGCGAGGCCGTCCGGCTGCGGCTGGCCGAGGGCGGCGTCGACGCCACCATCAGGTCCGGTAAGTCCGGCTAGGTCCTGTCTCCAAGTGGCCGCCGGCTCCGAAACCCGCCAGCCCGCCACCCTTCCCGTCACGATCAAGGAGTTGTGGCCGCGTTGTCACATGAAAATGCGGGCACAACTCCTTGAGCCTTTTCCATCCTGGGTTATGGGCGGGTTTCGAGGGTGAGGATGGCTTGGGTGAGGGCGGTGGCCCGGTGTGGGCTGGAACGGTATTTGTGCAGTACACGCCAGGTTTTGAGGGTGGCGTTGGCGCGTTCGCCGGGGCCGCGGGCACCAGCGTGGGCGGTGTTGGCCTTCTTGTACTGGGCTGGTAGCGGCCAGCCGCGTTCAGCCCGGTAGGGGATCAGCACATGGCCGGGGGCGCCCTGGTAGCCCTTGTCGGCCAGCACCGACAGTTGGTGCTGGCTGGTGGCCCACAACAGCCCGCAGGTGTCGGCGGCGGTCAGCTCATGGGTTCTGGCGCCGTAGGCCTTCCAACACCACAGCAGTTGGCCCTGCGGGCCGGCCAGCACGATGAGCAGCATGCCGTGGCGGCGGTGCTTACCGGAGTAGTAGGGGGCCTGATCGGCCACCCGGTCGATGGGGATCAGGGTGCCATCCATCAACACCAGACCCCAGCCGGAGCCGGTGGCGGTCCGCAGC
>JBJMIH010000114.1:0-32508 GCA_045806985.1 Mycobacteriales bacterium
AGTAAGGCGCGCACCACCGCTACGGCGAGCGGTAGCAAGTCGCGCGCCCGTGCCGACTTCGCGCGGTGGGGTGCGGGCAAGCAGGCCGCCTACGCCCGGTGGGCCGCCGACCGCGCGGCCGGGGTGAACACCGACACCGCCACCCTGGCTGAGGTCGGCGGAGTGGTCGCCTCCCGCGTCCGGCACTGGCGGAGCGAGTTCACCGCCCGCTACCGCACCGAACCGCCCGCCGCTCCCGACCAGCCGTCCGAGCACCACACGGCCACCACGACGGTGCCGATGGCCAAGCACAACGACTCCGGCCCGCGCGAGAGCGCGGCCTGATCCCCGGTGCGCGGGGCGCGCGCCCCTTGACGCCAATCACGATGCGCGCGCCCCGCTCTCCCCAACCAGTGAGGAGAAGTCCCATCATGACGAGCGCGACGATTCCCGCGCCGACCGACCCCGCCGCCACCGACCCGGCGAGTGCGGCGCGTGCGGCCTACCGCGCGCAGCGTGCGGTGCTGTCCAGGTTGCGGCGGGTGCGTACCCGCCGCCAGCTCACCGATGCCGCGCGGGCTGCGGTGGACGCCCACACCTGCGCGGTGTGGGTGCTGGGTGCGGTGGTGGCCGGCCCGATGAGCTGGCGCGGGTTCCCGAACGGCACCGCGACCTGGACGAACGACGGTGACGGGTTGGCGCTGCTGTACTCCGGCCGCGAGCTGTACACCGCGTGGCGCTGCACCGACTGCGGAACCCGCTGGAACCAGCCCATCGCCTCCCTGACCGAGTGGGGCGCGGCCATCACCAGCCACGACCGCGACGGCCGATGCCCGGAATGCCGCGGCCTCGCGGTCGGTGCCGACCTGAGCGGGGGTGCGTGATGAGCGACCCCATCGAGCTGGGCAAGGACCTCCCCGACCCCGACGAGCCTGACCAGCCCACTCCGGCCCCGGACGGGGCTGAGGTGGTGAACCTGGACGCCGTGCGTGACGCGACACGGGACGACACGCGCGCCGAGCAGGCCCCGCCGGAGGAGCCGGACGGCCGCTCGGGAGTGGAGTACAGCGCCACGCCGGTGTCGGTGGACCTGCCGGTGTCTGAGCAGCGGGCCGGGCTGTTGGAGCGGCTTCAGGGCTCCAAGCGGCACCCGGTGGTGCCGGTGTGGATGCGGTCGCGGGCCGAGTTTGAGCAGGCGGTGCGGCTGGTGGCCGGCCACTACTGGCACCTGTGGCGTTTCCACGCTATGCGGGTGCCGTTCTACGGGCTCAAGCTGGCCTGGCGCGCCCCGGTGGGCGGGTTCCGGCTGGTCGGGCGGCTGTCGCGGTGGGCCTCGGATGCGGAGGGGCAGCCGGTTCGGGAGGCCGCGGTGCGGTCCAACAACCCGGAGATGTACCTGAAGCTGGCCCGCGAGCGGGACAAGCGCGCCCGCGCCCGCAAGACCACCGTCGCGGTGTTCGGGCTGGTCGGGCTGCTGTTCACGGCGTGGGTGATGTTGGCCGCTGGCCCGCTGACGCAGTTCGCGGTGTGCGTGGCCGGGCTGGTGCTGTTCGGGTGGGCCGCGTCGACGCCGGAGCGGCCGGTCATCTCCCCGGCGGTGGTGGCCCCGCACCTGCTGCGCCTGACCCACGACGTGGTCGTCCGCGCGCTCGGCTGCCTCGGCAACAGCCTGATCAACAAGGCCATCAAGGACAAGGGTCCGGACGGGATCGCCTTCCTCGCCCCGATCACCCAGGACGGGCCGGGCTGGCGCGCGGAAATCGACCTGCCGCACGGAGTCACCGTCACCGACATCCAAGAGAAGCGGGAGGAGTTGGCCTCTGGGCTGCGCCGCCCCCTGTCGTGTGTGTGGCCGGAACCGGCCGATGAGGAGCACCCGGGCCGGCTGGTGCTGTGGGTGGGGCGGGAACCGCTACGCAAGATGCGCCAGCCCGCCTGGCCGCTGGCCAAGACGCTACGCGCGGACATCTTCGGTGAGCTGCCGTTCGGCACCGACCAGCGGGGCCGGCCGGTCAACCTGACCCTGATGTTCGACAACGTGCTGATCGGGGCCATACCGCGGATCGGCAAGACCTACTCGGCGCGGGTGCTGGCGCTGGGGGCGGTGTGTGACCCGATCGTGCAACCGTGGGTGTTCGAGCTGAAGGGCACCGGTGACCTGGCCTGCCTGGAACCGTTGGCCTACCGGTACGCCTCCGGGTTCTGGGATGAGCCGATCGAGGCGACCCTGCACGCGCTGCGGGAACTGTTCCACGTCGAGCTGCCCCGCCGGACCCAGACCATCAACCGGCTGCCGTCCGACCTGTGCCCGCAGCGCAAGGTCACCCCGCAGTTGGCGCGCCGCCGCTCCCTCGGGCTGCACCCGATCCTGCTGCTCATCGATGAGTGCCAGAACCTGTACAAGCACCCCAAGTACGGGGCGGAGGCCGCCGCGCTGACCGAAGACCTGATCCGGCTCGGCCCGGCGATGGGAATCATGATCGTGCTGGCCACCCAGCGCCCGGACCGGTTCTCCCTGCCCAAGGCGATCTCCGCCATGGCCGGTACCCGGTTCTGCCTGCGGGTGATGGACCAAGACGCCAACGACATGGTGCTCGGAACCAGCATGTACAAGAACGGCATCCGGGCCACCATGTTCACCAAGCGAGACAGGGGCATGGGCTACCTCGTCGGGGAGCACGACGTCCCGCAGATCGTGCGTACCTACGAGATCGACGCCTCGGCCGCCGAGCGGATCTGCGAACGTGCCCGCGCCGCCCGTGCGGCCGCCGGGCTGCTGGCCGGCCACGCCGCCGGCCAGACACCCGACACCACCACTGGCCCGGACATCCTCGATGACCTGGCCGCCATCTGGCCGGCTGAGCAGGACAAGGCGTGGAACGAAACTCTCCTCGAACGGCTGGCCGACCTGCGCCCGCAGCTCTACCGCGGGTGGGAACCCGAACAGCTCACCGCCGCTCTCAAGCCGCACGGGGTGAAGGTCGCCCAGATCGGGCGGCGCGTGGACGGCGAGTTCGTCAACCGGCGCGGCCCGGCCCTGACCGACATCCAAGCTGCGATCACGCAGCGTAACGAGAAGCGGGGGTCTGGCTGACTCTGCCGGGCCGCTATCGATAGCGGCTGCCGCTGCTATCGATAGCACTCCCGCTAGCACCACAACCCGTCACTGATCAGGACGCTAGCACGCTAGCGGCCCTGGCCCCGTGCGCCCTAAACCGCCTGGAGAAGCCCATGTTCCCCCTCCCGCTGCCCGCTATCGCCATCCTCGCCGTTGCCACTCTCGGTTACCTCGGTTGGTGTCGGATCTCGCCGTTCGGTCGGTGCCGCCGCTGCCGCAGCACCGGTGCCCGACACCGGCACGGCAAGCCCGTGCGACCCCGGCTGTTCACCCGACCCGGCCGCCGGGTGTGCCGCCGCTGCAAAGGCACCGGGATGCGCCTGCGGCGCGGCACCCGGCTCATCAACCACGCCCGCCAGATCCACCACGACGCCACCCACTAGCCCGACAGGAGCACGCCATGTACGAGTTCCGCGACCTGCACCAGCCCGGATGCCCCCACGCCGGCACCGGCGACGGCTGGACCGTGTTCGAGGAGAAGAACCGTCCGCTCGGCCTGTCGGATGCGGACCACAACGGCGCGATCGAACAGATCCGCCAGACCCTGGCCTGCCTGTCCTGCGGGGCCGGCTACGTGCGGACCCTCGCCGTGGAAGGCGCGCGGTACACCAGCGCCGCCGATCTGGCGCTCGGCTGGCCGAGCGAGCGGGCCGCCGGCTGCGAACTGGCCGTGATCCGGGTGGCGAGCTGGGGACAGGCCGAGCCGGAGGCGTGGCAGGTCCGCCGCGACGGCTACGCCCTGGGCATCGTCGTGGTGGAACGGGGCCGGCGCGGTGGCCGCCACTTCGCCGCCGGCACCTACCCGCCCAACACGGCCCCGTTCCACCCCGAGTTCGTCAACTTCGGTGACCGGCCCTGCCTCACCGGCGCGCAGCAGCAGTTCTCCTCCCGCACCGCCGCCGTTCGCTGGGTCCGCGATCACGCCCCCCGCCCGGCCGGCAGCGGCGACAGCCCGGCCGGGACGCGGTGAGCTGAGCATGAGCCGCTACCGACACGCCTTCTGGGACCCGGACGGGACCCGCTACGGCATCCCCACCTACCCGTGGCGGATGGCCCCAGATGGGCTGGCCACCCGCCGCCAGTTGGCCGCGACCGGCCTGCGCCCGGGTGGTCAGCCGGTGGTGGCTCAGGTGATGTGGCGGTCGCACTGGTCACCGACCGGGATACGGGTCGCCTACCTGTACCAGGTCACCAAAGCCCTACCCAAGCGCACCCCCACCCCGGCGGTGCTCGCCGCGGTGGCCAAGGCGACCGCGGCTCGCCGCTGGTGCCCGACCTGCCAGCAAGACGCCGGCTACGTGCTGCCGGCCCGGTGGGGCATGTGCCTGGACTGCGCGACCGGCTACGGGCTGGTGGCCTGATGCCCACCAGCCCGCCACCGCCGCCGGACGCCTTTGACGCGCTGGTGTGGTTCCTCATCGACGCCCCCCGTGGCCGGGGTGCGGGTCACCGCCACCAGACCGCCGGACTGGCCGTGGTCGGACGGGGCCGGACCTTTGCGGGATCGCCGGCCGGCTGGCCACCGCCCTACGCGGCAGCCTGCTGCCGCAGTGCCCCGACTGCTGCGCCCGCATCCGGGCACCCATCGAGCCCGGACCGTCCGAGATGGACGTACCGGCCGGCCCGACAGGCGGGCTGACCCTGGCGGGTTCGACTCCTGCCCCGGCCACGACCCAACCCACAACGGAAGGAAAGCCGATGACCACCACTACCCCGAGTCCGGTGACCCGTCTGGCGTTGAGCGGCCTGACCCTGGACGCGATCCAGGCTGAAGCGACCCGAGCGCACCTGCGCCACGGCACGCACTCGCTGCTCAACCCGGACATGAGCGACGGTGAGCGGCTGGCGATCCTGACCGAGGAGATCGGGGAGGTCGCCCACGCCCTGACCTACGACAGCGGCACCGACGACACCGGCATCGAACTGCAAATCGAGCTGATCCAGGTCGCCGCGGTCGCCGCGAGCTGGGTCGAGGCCCTGACCCGGGCACCGAGTGGCGGCGAGGCACTGTGACCGGGGGCGAGCACTACACGCAGGCCGAACGCTGCCTGGACAACGCCGACAACGACTTCGAACACGACCGGCTCAACTCCGCCCGCTACTGGCTGCTGCGGTCCATCGCCCACGGCCTGCTGTCCCACACACCTCGGCCGGCTGGGTGGCTGACCCAGGAACACCTCACCAACAACGAGCACCCGCCGACACAGCAGGCCGGGACGCCGCAGCGGTGAGTACTCCGCCGTCCCGACAGGACCGAGCACCACCACCGGTCCCGCCACCGCTGCTCCCCGTTCACCTGTCCAGAAAGGAACCCACTCTCATGGCCGGAGACACCCTCATCACCGTGGTTGGCAACCTGACCGCCGACCCCGAGTTGCGCTACACCCCCTCGGGGGTCGCGGTCGCCAACTTCACCGTCGCCTCCACACCCCGCACCTTCGACCGCGACACCAACCAGTGGCGAGACGGGGAAACCCTGTTCATGCGCTGCTCACTGTGGCGCGACTACGCCGAGCACGCCGCCGAGTCCCTGACCAAGGGTGCCCGGGTCATCGTGGCCGGCCGGTTGCAGCAGCGCAGCTACACCACCGACCAGGGCGAGAACCGGACCGTGGTGGAGATGACCGCCGAGGAGGTCGGGCCGGCCCTGCGCTACGCCACCGCCACGGTGAAGAAGACCGCCCGCGCCAGCCAGCAGACCACCCCGCCGGACGACCCGTGGGCAACCACGGCGAGCGAGCCGACCGGCGGGACCGGTGGCCAGCCTGCCAGCCCGGACGAACCGCCGTTCTGACCACCGATCCCGGAGCGGCGGCCCTGACCCCGCACCGCTCCCCGCACCCACGCGTCCAGCACCACGCCCTGTCCTGACCTGGTGAGGAGAAGCCACCGTGTACCCCACGCCCCGACCGGCCACCGACCCGGCCGAGCCTGCCGCGGCCGGGTTGGCTGAGGTCGCGTTGACCGCCGCCGCCCGTGGCTGGCCGGTGTTCCCGCTCGCTGCCGGTGCCAAGGTGCCCAAGGCCGGGTTCACCGACTGGGAACGCCACGCCACCACCAACCCGGACCGGATCAGGTGGATGTGGGCGCACAGGCCGTGGAACGTCGGGGTGGCGTGCGGGCCGGCCGGGCTGGTCGTGGTGGATCTCGACACTCCCAAGCCGGCAAGCCCGCCGCCGCCGGCCGAATGGTCCGGCCTGTCCTGCGGGGCCGAGGTGTTCGCCGCACTCGCCGCCCGGCACGGCCAGAGCTGGCCTGCCACTTACACGGTGGCTACCCCGTCCGGTGGGCTGCACCTGTACTTCACCAGCCCGCCCGGGTTGGTGCTGCGCAACACCCACGGCAACACCGGCCGCGGGCTCGGCTGGCTCATCGACACCCGCGCCGGAGGCGGGTACGTAGCCGCCGCCGGCAGCATCGTCAACCGCCGCCGCTACCAGGTCACCAACCACGGCACGCCGGCCGTACTGCCCGGCTGGCTCGCCACCCTGCTCACCCCAGCACCCACACCGGAGCGGCGGTCAGCACCGGTGCCGGTGACGCTAGCCGACACCGGCCGCGCAACCCGCTACCTGCGGGCCGCGCTGGACCGGGAAACCCGCCGCGTGCTCACCGCCCGACCGGGTGCCCGCAACCACAGCCTGTACATCGCCGCTGTCGCGCTCGGGCAACTCGTGGCCGGTGGCAGCCTCACCGAACCCGAGGTGCGGGAACGGCTGGAACACTGCGCGGTTTCCGTAGGGCTCACCCCACGTGAGGCGGCCCGCACCATCACCTCCGGCCTGCGCGCCGGAGCCACACGGCCGCGGACGGTGCCCGCATGAGCCGGCCACCCACCATGCCCGACAGTTGCCCGCCGGCCGTAGCCGGTAACGCAACCGGTGTCGGTACGGCCGCTGGTGCAGACCGGGCCGCACCGCTGACGGAACCGGCGACGTCGGCGACAGCACCCGCGACTCAGGCCGTGACGGAACCGGCGACGTCGGCGACAGCACCCGCGACTCAGGCCGTGACGGAACCGGCGACCTCGGCGACAGCACCGGCGGGTGATGCGGTGGCGATATTCGGCGGTCCAGGTCGTCCGGCCGAGCAACGCCGCAGCGGCCACCCGGTGATGTATGGGCGCCCGCGGACGGTCCAGCCGTTCGGGCGGATGCCGCACGGCGGCGGCTACCCGCACGGCTTCCTGGACTTCGCCTACCAGCAATTGGCCGTCAGCGACCCGGACCGGGTGCTACACGTGTGCTCCGGCTCGATGCGCACCGGCATCCGCGTCGACATCCGCCCCGAATGCCAGCCCACCGTGGTCGCGGACGGCACCCGCCTACCCTTCCCGGCCGCAGTGTTCGACTGGGTGCTGATTGACCCGCCCTACTCCGAGCTGCTGGCCCGCCGCCACTTCGGAACCCGCTACCCCACACCCCGCAAGCTGCTACGTGAGGCCGCCCGTGTGCTCACCCTCGGCGGACGGGTCGGCATCCTGCACTACCAAACCCCACACGCCGTGGCTGGCCTGCGGTTCCACGGTGTCCACGCCGTTTACCTCGGCCCCGGGACCCGGCTCCGCGCCTTCACCGTCTTCGCCCGCATCGACCCCACCGCCCCGAGCGCGGCCGTGTCGAAGGCTGGTTTGGTCACCGGTGCAGCGCCGGCACGGCACTCCGCCCGGCCCGGTGACGGAACTGGTGCCGGCATGGCCACCGCTGCACCCGCGGGCCCGGTGACCGAATGCGACGGACCGGGCTGCACCGCCTGCGTCACCCAACCGGCCGTGGGCCGACCGGCCCGCTACTGCTCACCGGCCTGCCGGCAACGCGCCTACAAAGCCCGCAACACCACGGCGCGCAGTGCCGGCAAGGCCCCCTCGTCGGTGACGCAACCCGCGCAGGGTGCCGCCGCCGGCGGCGGCATCGGTGACGCAATCACTGCCACCACGGCGGCACCCTTCGCAGACGAAATCCCGGAGGCGCACCGTGGCTGACCTGCCCGCCCCGACCGCCACCGAACCAACCAGCCGGCCGGCCGAACCCGCCCGCGATCCCGCCCCGCACAACCCCGGCGGTGTTCCAGCATCAAACGCAAGCTCCGGCGAGCTGACCTCGCCCGCGACGGGCGGCAATGCCGGGTGGGAGATGCCGGTGCCGCTGACACAGGCCAGTCCCCCGCCGCCGTTCCCGATCGAGGTGTTTCCCGGCTGGTTGGCCGACATGGTGTCCGCGGTCGCCCGGTTCAACCAGGTAGACCCGGCGATGGCCGGGGCGGTGGCGCTGTCGGTGCTGTCCGCGTGTGCCGGTGGTCGGCTGGAAGTCGAGGCGCTGCCCGGCTGGCGGGAACCGACCAACCTGTTCATCGCGGTGGTGGCCGAGCCCGGCGAGCGGAAAAGCCCCGTCCACGGCGCGCTTACCGCGCCGCTGCTGGCCGCCGAACAGTCCCTGGCCGCCGCCCGGGAACCGTTGGCCCGCGAGGCCGACGCGCTGCGCGACATCGCCAACCGCAACGCCGAACAGGCCAAGAGTCTCGCCGCCAAGGCCACTCCCGAGCGGCGGGAGGAACTGATCGCACAGGCCGTGGCCGCCGCCCTGGCCGCGGAAGCCATCACCGTGCCGAACCTGCCCCGGCTGTTCGCTGATGACGCCACCCCCGAGGCGCTGACTTCGCTGATGGCCGGCAACGGCGGGCGGATGGCGTTGTTGTCCGATGAGGGCGGGATCTTCGATCACCTGGCCGGCCGGTACAGCAGCGCCCCGAACCTGGACCCGTACCTGAAAGGCCACGCCGGACAGCCGATGCGGGTAGACCGCAAAGGCCGCGAAGCCGAGTTCATCGCCCGGCCCGCCCTGACGGTCGGGGTGATGATCCAGCCCTCGGTGCTGCGCCGGTTCGGCGCGAACCCCGACATGGCCGGCCGCGGTCTGGTCGCCCGGTTCCTGTTCGTGCTCCCCACCAGCCTGGCCGGCTGGCGGGAAACCGACCCCGACCCCATCCCCGAACCGGTCACCGCCCGCTACGTCGAACGGGTTCACGGGCTGGCCGCCACCCTGGCCGAATGGGAAGACCCCGCCGTCATCCCCCTCACCGAGCACGCCCGCGCCGCCCGGTCGGAGTTCGCCGCCGAGGTAGAGGTGCAGTTCCGGGCTGGCGGCAGCCTGCGGGACATGCCCGAATGGGGCAACAAGCTGGTCGGCACCACCCTGCGCGTGGCCGGGCTACTGCACATGGCCCACCACCCGGCCGATGGCTGGCGCAAACCGCTCGACGCCGACCGCATCCGTGATGCTGTGCGGCTGGCCGGGTTCTTTTGCGCCCACTACCGGGCCGCGACCAGCACCATCGCCACCGACCCGGCCACCAACACCGCCCGCTACGTACTCGGCGTGCTCACCGACCCGACCAAACCCATGCCGGCCTTCACCCGCCGCGAGCTGCACCGGCGCATCGCCCGCCAGGTCCCCACCGCCACCGCGGTCGCCGCCGTGCTCGACACCCTGTCCGCCTACGGCTGGATACGCCAGCCCGAGCCCGGCCGGTACGAGCTGCACCCGCGCGCCGCCGAACTCGCCAAAGCCGTTGACACGCTGACAACCACCCTCGATGACGCCTACACCGCAGGCCAAGCCACTCGCGCCAGCGTCAACCCCGGCGGTGACAACCGATGACACCCCGCCAGCCCACGCCGCCCGGCCGCTGCGGGCCGGAGCACCCGGATGGCGTTGACACGCTGACAACCGGCCCGCGATACGGCGAATCAGCAGGTCACCGGTTCGATTCCGGCGTCAACAGCCGCGTTGACCCGCTGCTGACACCGTTGACAGCCCGCCCGACTGTCAACGCTCGTCAGCGCTGTCAGCGGGCTGTCAACGCTCCCGCTGACCCCGCCACGCCCGGCTTGACCAGGCGAAACAGGCCGGCCGGGGCCGATTGTCAGCGTGTCAACGCCATCCGAGGGTTTCGCGCACCGCGCAGTGCTTCAGCTCTGAACGCCATCCCCTCAGAACGCCGTAGCGGATTCCAGGGGTCCAACCACACCACGGCGACCCAGACAACCGCGCTACGGCGATCTCAGCGGCTCGCCAGAGGCCCACCACCGCCGCCAAGTCTGCCGACTGCGGAACATCCCGACCCGACCCGACAAGGGGCACAGCGTGCAAATCAGGCTGCATGGCACCGCGACGGAGAACGCCGCCGCGCTCGCCGTACTCGGCAGCGTGCTCGACATCCGCGCCGTCAGCCGGCCTTACCCCGACCGGTCCCCATCCCAGCACGAACGGATCTACCTGGACGTCGAACCGCCCCCCGCTCAACCCATCCACCAGTGAACGCGCGGCCCCGGCGAACGCCGGCAAGCACCCCGCCGGGGCCGCCTCTCCCAACCCGAGGAAGGGAGCAACCCATCATGACCGCTCCGACCACCATCGGACCGGAACAGGGGACGAAGGTTCTCTACACCGTCGAAGACGCCAGGCACCTGTTGTCCATGGGTCGCAGCAAGATTTACGAACTGCTCCGTGCCGGACGGCTGCGGTCCGTCCACGAAGGCGGCAGCCGGCGCATCTCCGCAACCGCGATCGCCGAATACGTCGCCCTGCTCGAACAGGAAGCGGGGGAGTCCGAGTAATGGCAAAGCGACGTAGCCGAGGTGACGGTGGCCTGCACTGGGATGAGAAACGTCAACGGTGGATCGCCACCGTCACCATCGGCTACAACGCGCGTGGCAAGCGCATCACCAAGAAGGCAAGCGGCAAAACCAAGACTGAGGCGAACACCAAGCTAAAGGAGCTTCACCGTGATCTCGAAGACGGATTCACGATCGCACCGGGGAACTACACCGTGGGTGACGCCGTAAATGGCTTCCTCGCCTATGGCCTCTCCGGGCGCTCGCGGAGCACACGTGTCAACTATCGGTATCTTGCGGACACTCACATCATCCCTAATCTCGCTAGGCGCAAGCTTCAGTCGTTTTCAGCCGAGGACGTAGACGCCTGGCTGGCAGAAAAGGCGCGTACGCTTAGCACTCGCACTGTGCGCCTATTGCACTCCATACTCAGCCGATCTATGCGTTACGCACAGGCACGCGACAAGGTAAAGCGGAACGTCGTCGCCCTGTGTGAGCCTCCCACAGGGCAGCCCGGACGACCGTCGAAATCACTCACGTATGCCCAGGCCGAAGCTGTTCTCGCGGCGGCCGATGACTCACCGTTACACGCGTACATCGAGCTATCCTTGCTCGTCGGAGCGCGCACCGAAGAATTACGCGCGTTGGGATGGGATCATGTGGTGGCTTTTGACGAGGAACGACAGGAATGGCGACCCGTAAAGGAGGTCGGTTGGCAACACGAGAAGTTCGCCATTTACGTCTGGCGGTCCGTGCGAGCCGGAGGAGACACCAAGACGCAAAAGTCGCGACGGAGCCTCGCCATATCCAAACGCTCCGTGAACGCGCTGTACCGACAAGAGGCCGAACAGAGGGCCGCCCGTCAAGCAGCCGGGAATGCCTGGCAGGAACACGGTCTGGTGTTCACGTCGAAGGTGGGCACGCCGCTGGATGCCTCCAATGTCCGCAAGGGCTTCCGGAAGGTTGTGACGACTGCTGGGCTTGACCCTGCCGAGTGGACTCCTCGGGAGCTGCGGCACAGCTTCGTGTCGCTGCTGTCGAACCGCGGCGTCCGCATCGAGGACATTGCCCGGCTGGTGGGCCACACCGACACCAGGGTCACGGAGACGGTCTACCGGCACCAGCTCCGGCCAGTCATCACCGAGGGGGCTGAGGTGATGGACGAGATTTTCCCGGAGTGGCTTGACGGATCGTAGTCACTCAGTAAGTCGCTCAGAACGCGTGAGAGGCCCCTTCTGATCTGAGAAGGGGCCTCTGACCTGCGCGCCCGGCAGGACTCGAACCTGCAACCTCTTGATCCGTAGTCAAGTGCTCTATCCGTTGAGCTACGGGCGCTGGGTGGGGTGTAGCGGAGGCTCCGGGATTTGAACCCGGGAGGGGGTTGAAGCCCCCAACCGCATTAGCAGTGCGGCGCCATAGACCGGACTAGGCGAAGCCTCCCGGGGCCTCGCCCGAGGCCACCGGGTAGCGAGCTTACCGGGTGGGTCGGGGAGGGAGCAAAGCGGGTTGCCGGGGTACGGGGCGTGGTGCGAGCGTGGGGGTGTGGGTGATGGCGAGCGGTTCGCGGACCGGCGGGAGGCCGGAGAGCGGCTCGCGGGCCTGCTGGAGGGGTACCGGGGGCGGGCCGGCCTGGTGGTACTGGGATTGCCCCGGGGTGGGGTGCCGGTGGCGGCGGTGATCGCCGAACGGCTGGACGCGCCGCTGGACGCGCTGGTGGTCCGCAAGCTGGGGCTGCCGTGGCATCCGGAGCTGGCGATGGGGGCCCTGGCGGCCGGCGGGGTACGGGTGCTCAACGACGCCGTCATCCGCGCCTACCGCGTGGACGAGGGCGAGCTGGGTGAGGTCACCGTGCGGGAGGGTGCGGAGGTCGAGCGGCAGGAGGCGACGTTCCGGCCCGGCCGGCCGCGGCTGGACCTGGCCGGCCGTACCGCGATCGTGGTGGACGACGGCCTCGCCACCGGCGCGACCGCGCGGGCGGCGATCGAGGCGGCCCGCGCGCTCGGCGCCGAGCGGGTGGTGCTGGCCGCTCCGGTCGGCGATCCGGAGGTGGCGGACGGTTTCAAGGCCCTGGTCGATGACGTGGTGGTGGCGATGACACCGCCCGGGTTCGGCGCGGTGGGCGCGTACTACGCCGACTTCTCCCCGGTCTCGGACGCCGAGGTCGTGGAGGTGCTGGCGGGTTCCGCGCCGTAGTCGGCGGCCGGGTGCGGCGGGCAGCCCACCAGCCGCCGGAACAGCCGCGGCCGGACGAAGAACGCCTCCGCCTCCAGCGCCGCCAGCCCGATCCGTGGCAGGTCGCGGGTCTGCGGGTACGCGATGTACCGCGGGTGCCACTCCGGCCGGAACTTGGCGTTGAAGCGGTACAGCGACTCGATCTGCCACCACCGGGACGCGAACACCAGCAGCTTGCTCCACATCCGGATGATCGGCCCCGCGCCGAGCCGCTCGCCGCGCTCCAGCGCCGAGCGGAACACCGCGAAGTTCAGCGACACCCGGTCGACGCCCAGCTCCTTCGCGCCCTGGATGAGCTTGACGATGAGGAACTCGTTCAGCCCGTTGTCGGACTCCCGGTCGCGGCGCATCAGGTCGAGCGACAGCCCGTCCCGTCCCCACGGCGCGAAGTGCAGCAGCGCCCGCAGCTGCCCGTCCTTGTGCGCGGTGACGACCACGCAGTCCCCGTCGGCCGGGTCGCCGAGCCGCCCGAGCGCCATCGAGAAGCCGCGCTCGGTCTCCTCGCCGCGCCACCGGTCGGCGGCGTGCAGCAGCTCCGCGACCTCCTCCGGCGGGATGTCGCGCGTCCGCCGCACGGTGGCCACGTACCCGGCCCGCTCGACCCGCCCGCACGCCTGGCGGACGCCGCGCATGGCCCGCCCGTCGAGGGTGAACGCCGAGCACTCGACGACCGCCTCGTCGCCGAGTTCCAGCACGTCCAGCCCGAACCGCGACCACACCGTGCCGCCCTGCTCGGAGCAGCCCATCACGGCCGGTACCCAGGCGTGCATCCGCGCCTGCTCGAGGAACGGTTCGATGGCTCCCGGCCATGCTTCCGGGTCGCCGATCGGGTCGCCGGAGGCGAGGGCCACGCCGGCCACCACCCGGTACAGGATGGCTGCCTTGCCGGTCGGCGACCACAGCACGTTCTTGTCCCGGCGCAGCGCGAAGTACCCGAGCGAGTCCCGCTTGCCCCACTTGTCCAGCAGCTCGCGCAGCCGGCCTTCGTCGTCGCCGGCCAGGTGCGGCGGCGGTTCGGACGGCCGCAGCGCCAGGTACGCGGTGACGAACGCGGTCAGCAGCCCGAGCCCGGCCAGCGTGAACGCGTAGACGTCCTCCATCCGGTCGCCACGGAAGGTGAGCGGTCCCGGCAGCCCGACCAGGCCGGCGGCCGAGTCCTGCACCATCTGCCAGACCGACGGCTCGCCCTCCAGGTGGTGGTAGCTGACGGTGAGCATCACCATGCCGGAGGCCATGCCGGTGAACAGCAGGCCGACGAAGTACCGCACCGCGAGGAAGCGCCCGACCGGGTCGCCGACCGCGTAGAACTCCTTGCGCCCGTGCCAGAGCAGCACGAGCACGATCAGTGAGGCTGCCGCCTCCTCGACGTCGAAGCCCTTCAGGACGTGCAGGAACACCAGCAGCAGCGTGAAGACGATGGCCGCCCGCCAGGCCCGCCGCTTGCGCCGCCGCAGCCCCTTGGCCAGCAGCAACAGCAGCACGCCGAGGGCGGCGGCGACCGCGGTGGCGGTGGCGGTGGTGGGCGCCGGCTTCGGCACCACGTTGCTGAGCAGGCGTACCCGGCTGCGCTGGGCCGGCAGCAGCGCGCTGATCAGCGTGGTCAGCCCGAGCAGGAAGGTGAGCAGCGCGAGGAATCCGGGGGTACGGCGGCTCGATTGGGTCCACCACGCCCGGACGTCTCTGTTGCCCGTCGTCGACACGAGAGGAATCTTTCCGGTCCAATTGTTCCGCGAACGGGCGTCGGCGCACTCGGTACGGACGTCCCGTTCTTCGGCGCGAACTGAAGCGCCAGCCACCTTGCTCGATTCCTCCTGCCTGGGTGTGGGGTCCCCCGGCACTCGTCCTCCGGCACAGCGTTCCGAGCCTTGTCCCGGAACTATGACGCGTGGCGGCCCTGGGACGTTCACGGCCGCTGCACGACGGTCACGAGCCGATCACGATAGCGGCCCGGGACCCGCGTGCGTAGCCCTACTCGACCACCTGCGACAACAGGTCGTGCGGTATGGCGTACGCGGTGTTGCCATCCCGGCCGGTCAGCGTCCGTGCGTGCACCAGCGCGTGCACCACTGCCTGCTCCGTCGCCTCCACCACCGCATCGAACAGCGGCGTGAGCGACGGGTTGGCCAGGAAGCTGACCGTCGCCACCGGCTCGTCGGCCAATTCTCCACGATGCGCGGTCGAGAAGCACACGAACAGGTCACCGGACGAGTTCTCGCCGACACCGCCGGTACGGCCGATGCCGAGCGCCACCCGCTGCGCGAGCCGGCGGCACTGGTGCGGCAGCAGCGGCGCGTCGGTGGCCACCACCCCGATGACCGACCCGCCGCCCGGCTCGAACCCGGCCGGCCGCACCGGCAGCGGTACCCTGCCCGGTCCGATCCGTGCGCCGACCGGCACGCCGCCGATGGTCAGCCGGCCACGGCGCCCGTGGTTGGCCTGCAGGAGCACGCCGACGGTGTACCCGCCGGCCAGCCTCGACGCGGTGCCGGTGCCGCCCTTGAAGTCGTGGCAGATCATGCCGGTGCCGCCGCCGACATTGCCCTGCGCGATCGGGCCGTCGCTGGCGGTCTCGAGCGCCTCCCAGACGTGCTCGGGTCGGACCGCGAACAGGCTGGTGTCGTTCAGCACCCCGTCCCAGGTCTCGCCCACCACCGGCAGCAGCCACTGTGCCCGGTCCCGGCCGCGCTCGCGCACCTCGTGGGCGACCAGCGCGTCCCGCACCACCCCCACCGCGTGCGTGTTCGTGATGGCGATCGGCGACATCAGCAGGCCGGACTCGGCCATCCACGCCATGCCGGTGAGCTCGCCGTTGCCGTTGAGTACGTGCGAGCCGGCGAACAGCGGCTCCTGGTACGGATCACCATCGTGCGGAAGTACGACAGTGACGCCGGTACGCACGGCGTCACCGGAGATGAGCGTGCGGTACCCCACCCGGACTCCGGGCACGTCGGTGATCGCGTCGTGCGGCCCGGCGGGCAGGCTCCCGATCCGGATATCCACTCACTTCTCCTGTGCTGGAGGTATCGACAGGCACGCCGTTCGCCGTGGACGATGTGGGCGGCGGCGCTGAGCCGCTGACACGCCCCAAGGGTGTGTGGGGGCACCGGGGCGCCCCGCCGCAGGGGGCGCCCCGGTCTCACCTTCCCTACTGATGGGTAGGGAAGCCCAGGTTGATGCCGCCGTGGCTGGGGTCCAGCCACCGGCTCGTGACGACCTTGCCGCGGGTGTAGAAGTGCACGCCCTCGGTCCCGTGCACGTGCGTGTCGCCGAACAGCGACTGCTTCCACCCGCCGAACGAGTAGTACGCCATCGGCACCGGGATCGGCACGTTGATGCCCACCATGCCGACCTGCACGTCGTACTGGAACCGCCGCGCCGCGCCGCCGTCGTTGGTGAAGATGGCGGTGCCGTTGCCGTACGGGTTGCGGTTCACCAGGTCCAGCGCCGCCTCGTACGACGGCGCCCGCAGCACCGACAGCACCGGTCCGAAGATCTCGTCGGTGTACACCGCCATCTCGGGCCTGACGTGGTCGAACAGGCTCGGCCCCAGCCAGAAGCCGTCGCCGGCGTCCGGCACCGGGTGCTCCCGGCCATCGACCACCAGCGACGCGCCCGCCGCCACGCCCGCGTCCAGGTACGAGGCCACCTTGTCCCGGTGCGCGCGGGTGACCAGCGGGCCCATTTCGCTCGCCGGCACCCGGCCGGGGCCGACCCGCAGCCCGGCCATCCGCTCGCGGACCCTGTCCACCAGCGCGTCCCCGACCGGGTCGACGGCCACCACGGCCGAGATCGCCATGCACCGCTCGCCGGCCGAGCCGAAGCCGGCGTTGACGGCGGCGTCGGCGGCCAGGTCGAGGTCGGCGTCGGGCAGCACCACCATGTGGTTCTTCGCGCCGCCGAGCGCCTGCACCCGCTTGCCGGCCGCGGTGCCGTGCTCGTACACGTACCGGGCGATCGGGGTGGAGCCGACGAAGCTGACGGCGGCCACGTCCGGGTGTTCCAGCAGCCGGTCCACGGCCACCCGGTCGCCGTGCACGACGTTGAACACGCCCTCCGGCAGTCCGGCCTCCGCCCACAGCTCGGCCAGCCGGACCGACGCCGACGGGTCCTTCTCGCTGGGCTTCAGCACGAACGTGTTCCCGCAGGCGATGGCGACCGGAAACATCCACATCGGCACCATCGCCGGGAAGTTGAACGGGGTGATGCCGGCGACCACGCCCAGCGGCTGGCGGATCGAGTACACGTCCACGCCGGTCGACACCTGCTCGGAGAACCCGCCCTTGAGCAGGTGCGGTATGCCGCAGGCGAACTCCACCACCTCCAGCCCGCGCTGCACCTCGCCGGCCGCGTCGCTCGCCACCTTGCCGTGCTCGGCGGTGATCAGCGCGGCCAGCTCGGTGGCGTGCGCGGCGACCAGCTCACGGAAGGCGAACAGGATCTGCGCACGGCGGGCCAGCGACGTGGAACGCCAGCCGGGGAACGCCGCCTTCGCGGCCGCCACCGCCGCGTCCACCTCGCCGCCGGACGCGAAGCCGACCTGCCGGCTGACCTGCCCGGTCGCCGGGTCGTACACGTCCCCGTGCCGGCCGGAGGCGCCCTCCACCGGCTTGCCGTCGATCCAGTGCGGAATCATCACGAGGAAACCTCCGCGATCGCGTCGACCAGCATGGTCAGGCCCTCCCGGGCCTCGGTGTCGGTGAGCGAGAGCGGCGGACCGATCCGTAGGCAGTTGCCGTACAGGCCGCCCTTGCCGAGCAGCAGGCCACGCTCGCGGGCCGCCTCCAGCACCCGGGTCGCCGCCCGTGGGGCCGGCGTGGTGGTGCCGGGCTCGACCAGCTCCACGCCGATCATCAGGCCCTTGCCGCGCACGTCGCCGACGAGCCCGTACTTCTCCGCCGCCTCCCGCAGCCCGGCCAGCAGCACCGCGCCCTGCCGGGCCGCGTTGGCCTGAAGGTCGTGGGCGAGCAGGTAGTCCAGGCTGGCCAGGGCGGCGGTGCTGGACAGGTGGTTGCCGCCGAACGTGGAGATCGAGTTGGCGGTCACCACCTCCATCAGCTCGCCCCGCGCCACCACGCCGCCGATGGCCAGCCCGTTGCCGAGACCCTTGGCGAACGTGATCGCGTCCGGGGTGACGCCGTGCGCCTCGATGCCCCAGAAGTGCTCGCCGGTACGCCCCCACCCGGTCTGCACCTCGTCGGAGACGAGCAGGATGCCGTGCTCGTCCAGCACCGGCTTCAGCGCGCCGAAGTACCCGTCCGGCGGGTGCGTGAACCCGCCCACCCCCTGGATCGGCTCGGCGATCAGGCAGGCCACGTCGCCGGCGGTGGTGGTGGCCAGCACCTCCCGCAGGTCCAGGACGGACGCGGCGATGTACGCCTCGTCGTCGAGGCCGGCCAGCAGGCCACGAAGCCGGTCGGCCGAGTGCAGGTAGGAGACATTGACCGGGCTGAGGCTGGACGCCGACCAGCCGCGGTTGCCGGTGATGCCCTGAGCCGCGTACGACCGCCCGTGGTAGCTGTTGCGGATCGCCAGGATCTGGTTGCTGCGCCGGGCCGTGGTGGCCAGCAGCAGCGCGGCCTCGTTCGCCTCGGTGCCGGAGGAGGTGAAGAAGACCTTGGCGTCCGGGATGCCGGACAGCGCCGCGATCCGCTCGGCCAGCTCGATCTGCTGCTCGATCAGGTACAGCGTGGAGGAGTGCACGATCCGCTCGGCCTGGGCCTGCACGGCGCCGACGATCTCCGGGATGCCGTACCCGATCATGTTGGTCAGGATGCCGGCGAAGAAGTCCAGGTACCGGCGGCCCTCGGCGTCCTCGACGTGCCGGCCGGAGCCGCCGACCAGGGCGATCGGTTCGTCGTAGTAGAGGGCGACCCAGTTCGGCAGCACCTTCCGGTGCCTGGTCAGCAGCTCCGCGTGCCGGGACGCCGCGGTTTGCGACATGGGTGCCTCCTCATACGCCGTGTGACCGCAGTCTCACTCTGCCGCACCGGCGCCGGCAACGGGCAGACTGTCGCGGTATCCCGCCATGTGACGACGGCCTGTCAGGATGGGTCCGTGTTTCCCACGGTGGCCGAGGTGCTCGAGCTGGAGCCGGTCCGGCGGGGCGACCCGCGGGTCGTGGCCGGGCACGCCGGGCTGGCCGCGCCGGTCCGCTGGGTCCACGTCGCCGAGGTCACCGACATCGCCCACCTGCTCCGCGGCGGCGAGTTCCTGCTGATCACCGGGGTGGCGCTGCCGGCGGACGAGGACGGGCTGCGGGCCTACGTCGCCGACCTGGCCGCCGTCGGGGTGAGCGCGCTCGCCGTCGAGCTGGGCCGCCGGTACACCGGCGAGCTGCCCAAGGTGATGGTCGAGGTGGCGGAGACCGCCGGGCTGGCCCTCGTCGAGCTGCACCGGGAGACCCGGTTCGTGGAGGTCACCGAGGCGGTGCACGGCCGGATCATCGACGCGCGGGTCGGCGAGCTGGCCGCCGCCGAGGACGCCAGCCGGGTGTTCACCGAGCTGTCGCTGGCCGGCGCCGCCCCGCTGGACGTGCTCCGCCAGCTGGCCCGGCTGACCGGCCGGCCCGCGGTCCTGGAGAACCTGGCCCACCTGGTACTGGAGTACGTGCCGGCCGCCGCCGACCCGGTGGAGCTGCTGCGCGACTGGGAACACCGGTCCCGGCGGGCGGCGGTGCCGGCCGGCGGCTCGACCGGATACGACGAGTGGACCGGCTGGCTGGTCACCCCGGTCGGCGCGCGCGGCGAGGAGTGGGGCCGGCTGGTGCTGGCGCTGCCAGGGTCGCCGTCGTCCAAGGAGCGGCTGCTGCTGGAGCGGGCCGCGACCGCGCTGGCGCTGGGCCGGGTGGCCGAGCCGGAGGCGCTGGTGCGGCAGAGCCACCGCAGCCTGCTGGCCGCGCTGCACTCCCGGCAGGCCACGGCCGAGGAGGTCGCGGTGCGGGCACGGGCGCTGGGCGTGCCGCTGGACGGGCGGACGCTGGTCGGGGCGGCGCTGCGGCTGCGCGGCGGGAACGGGGTGGCCGTCGAGGAGGTCGCCGAGGGTGCCGCCGCGGTGACCGGCCGGGCCGGGCTGCCGGCGCTGGTCGGGCCGGTGGACGACCGTACGGTCGGGGTGCTGCTGGCGCTGCCGCGCAAGGCCGGCGCGGCCGAGGCCGAGCCGGCGCTGGACCGGCTGGCGGCCGGCGCGGGCGACGCGGTGGTGGTCGGGACGGGGCCGGCCGTGGTCGGGCCGCGCGAAGCCAGGGCCACGCTGGTGGAGGCCCTGCAGGTGGCGGGGGCGGCGCTGGTGTCGACGGTCAGGCGGTCCTGGTACCGGATGAGCGACGTCGGGCTGGCCGGGCTGCTGAGCGCGCAGCGCGACGACCCGCGGCTGGCCGCGTACGTGGAGCGCGAACTGGGCGTGCTGCTGGCGCACGACGCGCGGCACGGCACCGACCTGGTCCGCACGCTGCGGGCGTACCTGGAGGCCGGCCGCAACAAGTCGGTCGCCGCCCAGGCCGCGCACCTCTCCCGCGCCGCCTTCTACCAGCGGCTCGCCACCCTGGAACGCATCCTCGGCGTCGACCTCGACGCCCCCGAACCCTGCCTGTCCCTGCACGTCGCGCTCACCGCCCTCCAGGTCCTCCGGGGATAGCCTGAGAGGTATGACGAGCGGGCTGACCGACGGCGAGCTGCGGGACCGGCTCGCGCCGCTGCGGGAGGAACTGGCCGGGGACCGGGTGCTGGTGCTGGTGCCGGACCTGACCCGGTCGGCGCCGGTGCCGCGGACGCTGCGGCTGCTCGGCGAGGTCCTGGAGCGATGGGACGTGCTGGTCGCGCTGGGCACCCACCAGCCGCTGCCGCCGGACCGGCTGGCCACCCTGACCGGGCCGGTGCCGGACGGGGTGACCGTCCACCAGCACGCCTGGGGCGACCCGGAGGCGTACGCGGTGCTCGGCGAGATCCCGGCCGCCGAGGTGGCCGAGCTGTCCGGCGGGCTGCTCGAGGTGCCGGTCCCGGTGCGGCTGAACCGGCTGGTCACCGGGTACGACACGGTGCTGGTGGCCGGGCCGGTGTTCCCGCACGAGGTGGTCGGGTTCTCCGGCGGCAACAAGTACCTCGTGCCGGGCATCGCCGGGCCCGAGGTCATCGACGTCACGCACTGGCTGGGTGCGCTGCTGACCAGCCGGGACATCATCGGCGTGCCGGGGGTGACGCCGGTGCGGGCGATGATCGACCGGGCGGCGGCGATGGTGCCGGCGCGGCGGCGCTGCCTGGCCTACGTGGTCGGCTTCGGCGACGGGCCGCCGATCGAGGGTGCCTGGGTGGGCACGCCCGAAGTGGCCTGGAAGGCGGCTGCCGAGCTGGCCGCGCAGACCCACGTGCGCTACCTGGACCGGCCGTACCGCCGGGTGCTGTCGCTGGTGCCGAGCCGGTACGACGACCTGTGGACGGCGGCCAAGGGCGTGTACAAAGTGGAGCCGGTGGTGGCCGACGGCGGCGAGGTGGTGCTGTACGCGCCGCACGTCACCGCGTTCAGCGTCACCCACGGCGAGCTGCTGGCCGAGGTGGGCTTCCACACCCGCGACTACTTCCTGGCCGACTGGGAGCGGTGGCGCGCGGTGCCGTGGGCGGTGCTGGCCCACTCCACGCACGTGACCGGCGCCGGCACGATGGACCCGGTGGAGGGCGAGCGGCCGCGGATGCGGGTCACGCTGGCCACCGGCATCCCGGCGGAGGCGTGCCGGGCCCACAACCTCGGGTACCGCGACCCGGCCACCGTCGACCCGGACGGGTGGGCGGCCGATCCGGACACCCTCGTGGTTCCGGAGGCCGGGGAGATTCTGTTCCGGTTACGCCCATAATGGGCGGATGTTCGCCAAGCTCTTCTGGGTCGCCACACTCGAGCGCGCGGTCAAGACGTTCGCGCAGGCCGTCGCCGCCATGCTGATGGCGGGCGGGTTCGGCCTGATCGACGCGCCGTGGCTGGACGCGCTGTCCGCCGGCGGGATGGCGGCGGTGCTGTCGGTGCTCACCTCGGTCGGCTCCGCCACCTGGGGGCCCAACAAGGGCACCCCGTCGCTGTCCGCTCCGGACTGCCCGCGCCCGCACGCCGACCCGGCCCCGAGCGCCGGCGCCGCCACGCCGGCCTAGGGTCGGTCAGCCGTACCGCTGGAGCAGGGTGAGGTCACCGCGGCTGTAGTCCTCGTTGTAGGCGCCCTCGAGTCCCGGGCTGTAGAGCTTGTGGCGCTGTGCGAACCACACGGTGCCGGTGCCGGGCACGACGGCCAGCAGCATCGTGCGGATCTCGTCGCGCCAGGGCGCGGGCAGCCGCTTGTGCTCGTTGGTGGGCGCGCCGGCGGCCAGCGTCGCGTACGGCGGGCGGGGGCCGGCGACCTCGGTCACGGCGCCGGCCGCGGTCCGGTGGACCAGCCCGCCCACCGCGCCGTGCAGGCCCCGCCGGTCGACGGTGGCGGCGGCGAGGCCGCCGTTGGCGACGGGATCGGTGCCCTGCGCCGGGCTGACCGACAGCCACAGCCCACCCTGCCCGTCGGCGGTGAGCTGGCCGTCGAAGGATCCCAGCGTCGAGGTCACCGGCACCTGCCGCCACGACGAGCCCTCGCGGTGCAGGAGCTGGTGGAGGTGGCGACTCAGATCGGGGTGAACGCTCACCCACAGGTCGCCACCGGGTCCGGTGGCCAGCGCGTCCGCCCAGTCGCCGGCGGGAAGGTCCAGGCGCTGCCAGGCCGTACCGGTCCAGTGGTCGACGGCCGTGCCGGTGGCCACCCACACCTCGCCGGCTCCCGGCGACGCCGGGGCGGCCGTGCCGGTGTCGGCGATTCCCGGCGCCTTGACGGCACGCCAGTTCTGCCCGTCCCACCGCTCCAGCCGGTCGGACCCTTCCGTGGCCCACAGGCCGGCCGCGGATGGCGCGGGCAGGAAGCGCGTCGGGTCGGGGATGCCCGTCAGCTGCCAGGGCGCCGCGGGGTGGTCGGTCCAGGTCCGGCCGTCCCAGTGCGCGAACACCGTGGGCGCCGGCCGCGAGGAGGTCTGGGCGGCGACCCAGATGTCGGCCGGACCGACCACCCTCACGTCGTCCGGCGCGTAGTCGGGGGGCAGCCGCAGCGGGAACCGGTGCCATGCCCGCCCGTCCCAGTGCTCGCCGGTGGCCTGCGGCAGCGCGAAGAACCACAGGTCGCTGGCGCTGGTCGCGGCGACCGTGGTGACCGTGTCGAGGCCGGGCACCCGTACGGTGCACCGCCCGGCACCGGTCGCCGACGGCGTGCAGGCGTGGCTCTCCTTGCGCTCCTTCGCCGGTCCGCCGCCGTCGCAGGCGGCCACCGTGAGAACGGGAAGCAGGCAGGCGGCCGCCGCCGCCCGGACCAGTCGACCGTCAGCGCGCACGCCGCCATCGTGTACCGGAGATGGCGTCCGCCGGCCCGATCTGACCGCCTGGACGGAACCGGACACATCCGTACACCGGGTGAGGTCCCGCCGCGGGAGGCGTAGGACCAGCGGCCGGGGTGGTGGGCGACCGGGGTGGGTCGCGGGCCGCCGTGGGTCGGCATAGCGTGTGGTGCCATGGAGCATGGCGAGCTGCCCGCCGCGCCGACGTCCGGCGTCGGCCGTGACGACCTGCGGTCCGCGATGTCCCGGTTCGCCTCCGGTGTCACCGTCGTCAGCACGGTGAACGCCGACGGCGATGACGTGCTGATGACGGCGACCGCGATCGCGTCGGTCTCGCTGGAACCGCCGCTGGTGCTGGTCAGCGTCGGCCAGGGCTCGCGGATGTGGGAGTCGCTGCGGGAGTCCGACAGCTGGGCGATCTCCCTGCTCAACGCCGACCAGGTACAGGTGGCGAGCAGGTTCGCGCTGCCGGGTCGGGTGAGCGACCGGCTGCTGCTGGCCTCGCTGCCCTGGCACCGCGGCCCGGTGACCGGCGCGGTGCTGCTGGACGGGACCCTGGCCGCGCTGGAGTGCACGCGGTACTCGGTCACCGACGCCGGCGACCACACGCTTTTCGTCGGGCTGGTGGTGGCGGTGCACGTGCCGGCCGGCGCGGCCGGCGTGCCGCTGCTCCACTTCGCCAGCCGGTACCGCGAGCTCCGCTGAACCCGCTCTGGTCACCGCCTCGAACATATGTTCGAATAGCAGGGTGCGTGTCGATTTAGCGTCACGGCCGGTGCCGAGCGGCCGCAACGAGGACTGGGCGGTGGCGACCGCCGATTTCGCGTTCGTCCTCGACGGCTTCGACGCGCCCGCCGGCGCGGACCTCAGCGACTCCGGCTGCCGGCACGGGGTGGTCTGGCATGTCCGCCACCTCGGCAGCCGGCTGCTGCACCGGATGGCCACCGGGGACGGCCGCCGGCTGGCCACCATCCTGTCCGACTGCATCGAGGACGTCGCCGAGCTGCACTGGGACACCTGCGACCTGACCCACGCGGGCGGTCCGGCGGCCTCCGTCGCGGTGGTGCGGACCCGCGGCCGTTCCCTGGACTACCTGGTGCTCGGCGGTACGACCGTGCTGCTGGACGACGCCGGGGCGGTGGAGGCGGTGGTGGACGAGCGGATCGACGCCTTCGGCCGGCAGCAGCGGGCGGCGCTGGCGGAGTACCCGCTGGGCACCGCCGCGCACTCCGAGAAGGTGCAGGACTACCTGGGCGAGCTGCGCTGGCACCGGAACACCAGCGGCGGGTACTGGCTGGCCGCCGCCGACCCGACGGCCGCCCGCCAGGCCGTCACCGGCACCGTGCCGAGGGCCCGGATCCGCAGCGCCGCGCTGCTCAGCGGGGGTGCCGGCCGGTTGGTGCGGTTCGGCCTGCAGGACTGGCCCGGCGTGCTCGACCTGCTCACCGCGGCGGGCGCGCTGGCCCTGATCGAGCACGTGCGCACCGCCGAGCGGTCCGACGCCAGCGGGCGGCTGTGGCCGCGTACCAAGGCCTTCGACGACGCTACCGCCATCCTCTGCCGCCCGGGCTAGAGATCAGCCAATCTCCCCAAAGCCCTTACGGCGTGCCGGGTCTTGCAACAGTATGTACGTACCCAGCAGCGCCGAGTAACGGAGGGGAGTGCGCTGTGGCGGCTCAAGCTGTCCGTGGGAGGGAACGCGGCGCGGCCGCCACCGGCCTACCCGTCCCCGTGACGATGCTCGCGCCGGCCCCGCTCTGCCGGCCGCACCTGCCGCGACCGCGGCTCTACGAGCTGCTCGACGCCGTCGACGGTGCCGGCGTCGGGCTCATCATCGCGCCGGCCGGGGCCGGCAAGACCACGCTGCTCGCTGGCTGGCCGGCGGCGGGCGTCGCGGCCTGGATGCGGCTCGGGCACGCCGACGCCGACCCGGCCGTGCTGTGGCGGCACCTGCGCGCCGCGCTCTGCCGGGCCGGCCTGGACGTGCCGGCCGGCGGAGCGGCGGCGCTGGCCGACGCGGTCGCCGCGCACCGCGGCCTGGTCACGGTCATCCTGGACGACCTGCACCGGCTGGACCGCGACCCGGGTCCGCTCGCCGAGCTGCTCGGCTTCCTGCCGCCCAACCTGCGGCTGGTGATGGCCAGCCGGACCACGCCGGCCGTCCCGCTCGGCCGGCTGCGCGCGGCCGGCGCGCTGGTCGAAGTGGACGGCGACGCGCTCGCCTTCCGCCGGGACGAGGCGCGGGCGCTGCTGGACGCGCTGCACCTCACGCTGACCGGCCGCGAACTGGACGAGCTGCTGTGCCGTACCGAGGGCTGGGCCGCCGGCCTGCGGCTGGCCGCCGACTGGATCACCGCCGGCAACGAACTCCGGCGTACCCCCGCCGACCTGGGCGGCGAGGTGTTCGCCGAGTTCCTCACCCAGGAGGTGCTCGACCCGCTGCCGGACAGCGACCGCGAGCTGCTCGCCGCCACCAGCCTCACCGAACGGGTGGACGCGGCGCTGGCCAGCGCGCTCACCGGGCGGCCCGACGCCGACACCGCGCTGGCCCGGCTGGCCAGGCACACCGGGTTCGTCCGGCCCGGTTACCGGTACCACCCGCTGTTGCGGGAGGTGCTGGCGAACCGGCTGTCCGGCGGCCGGCGGCGCGAGCTGCACCGGGCGGCGGCGCGGCACTTCGCCAGCGGCCCGCAGCGCGACCCGGCCGCCGCGGTACGGCACGCCGTCCACGGCGAGGACTGGGAGTACTCGGCCCGCCTGCTCACCGACAGCTGGCTGGAACTCGCCGCGTCCGGCCAGGCCGAGGTGCTGGCGGTGGCGTGCGCGGCGGTGCCGGAGGAGCGCACCCGGCACGACCCCTCGCTCGCGCTGGCCTTCGCCGCCCACCACCTGCTCAGCGACGGCGACGTCGGCACCGCCGAGGTGTACCTGGCACGCGCCGAGCGGCACCCGCTGGAACAGCCACGGCTGGCCGCCACCCACGCCACGATCCGGCTCTACCAGGCGCGGCTGCGCGGCGACTTCTCCGCCGCGGTCGCGCCGGCCGGCCGGGCGCTGGAGCTGGCCCGCGGCGACGTGGACGCGCCGGTACGGCTGCGCGAGGCCAGGCTGACCGGCCTGCTGGCCGCGCTCGGCACCGGCCAGCAGTGGGCCGGTGACCTGGCCGGCGCCGAGGCGAGCCTGCTGGAGGCGCTGACCACCGCGTCCGGCCAGCCGCTCGCGGAGGCCGCCTGCCGGGTGCAGCTGGCGGTGGCGTACGCCCGGCTCGGCCGGCTGCGGCGGGCGCTCCAGGAGTCGGCCGCGGCCGGCGAGATCGCCGGTCGGCACGGGCTGAGCTCCACGGTTCCGCTGGGTGGGGCGCACCTGGCCAGGGCGTTGGTGCACGCCGAGCGCGAGCAGCCGGCGGCGGCCGCCCGCTGGCTGGACGTGGCCGAGACCGCGCTGCGGGCGGTGCCGGAGCCGGCCGCGCTCGCGCTCGCCACCCTCACCAGGGCCCGGCTGGTGGCCAGGGACGGCGACCGGGCCGGCGCGCTCGACCTGGTCGGCGCGGTACTGGTGACGCGGCCGCCGGTCGACGCCGCGCTACTCCGGCACGCCAGGATGCTGGAGGCCCGGCTGCGGCTGGACGGCGACGACCAGGCCGGGGCGCGGGCCGCGCTGGCCGCCGGCCTCGCCCATGAGGTACCCGGGGTGGACACCGCGGCGACGGTGGCGGCCCGGCTGCTGCTGGCCGCCGACGACCCGGCCGCCGCGCTGACCGAGCTGGAGCCGGTGCTGGCGCTGCCGGCGCCGGCCGCGCCGCTGGACGTGCTGGTGTACGCGTGGCTGACGGCGGCGGTCGCGCACCGGCGGCTGCGGGCGGCCGGTCGGGTGGAGGAATGCCTGGACCGGGCGCTGCGGCTGGCCGCGCCGGAGGACCTGATCGGGGTGTTCGTGGCCGGCGGGCCGGAGGTGCGCGGGCTGCTGATCGGGCACACGTCGGCGAGCGGCGAGCACGCGGCGTTCCGGCACCGGCTGCTGGCCGCGTTCGAGCAGCGGGCGACCGCGGTACGGGCGGTGGAGCAGCCACTCGAGCCGCTGACCGACCGCGAGCTGACCGTGCTGCGGTACCTGCCGACGCTGATGGGTACCGGCGAGATCGCCGCCGACCTGTACGTCTCGGTGAACACCGTGAAGACGCACCTGAAGAACATCTACCGCAAGCTGAACGCCTCCAGCCGGCGGGAGGCGGTCAGCAAGGCCCGCCAGTACCAGCTGCTCTGATGGATCGGGCCGCGCTCAGGCGGCTCTGTCGCGGGCGCCGACCTCGCTGGACTTGCGGACCAGGCGCAGGTGGCGGGTGCCGCGCCGCTGAGGGTCGAGGGCGCCGGCCGTGTCGGGCGGCAGCGTCGGCAGCGGCGTGGTCCTGGCCGTCTTGACGTCCATCCACCGCTCGAGCCGCTCCAGCAGCAGGATCCCGCCCATCAGGATCAGCGGGAACAGCACGGCACCCACCACCATGGCTTCTCCCCTCCACCGCGTGCCGAACCCGTCCTGCGGGTCGTGTGGGGTGCCAGCTGGGTCCGACAGGATTGTTCCAGTCTCGTCACTAGATGTAAGGGGAAGGTCACCCTCTGCGGGTGATTCGCCGATGGATCAATCGCCGATCGCGAGATTGACACCCCACGGTCGGGCGGTGTCATCACGGAGAGTGACGTGAGGGACGATCTTGGCACCCGGCACAATGCGATGGCACGGACTACGCGGATGCCATATCGGCTCGAACCACGCATTCGGGTAACGTCGTCTCGGGGGTGTCATGAAGCTGATCAGGGACCGCATCCCGGAAATCCTCAGCGCGGTCGGCGGGCGGCCGATCGTGGAGGTCGTGCCGCGCCAGTACTACCGCCGTGCGCTGTTCGAGAAACTCGCGGAGGAGTGCCGCGAGCTGGCGCAGGCCCGCGGCGACGCTGTCCTTGAGGAACTCGCCGACGTGTACGAGGTCATGCGCGCGCTCGCGTACGAGGCCGGTTTCGAGTGGGACGAGGTCGTCCAGGCCGCCGATGCCAAGCGCGAGGAGCGGGGCGGCTTCGAGTGCCGGTACCGCCTCATCGGGGTGGAGTGAGCCACCGACACTGGACGGGTGACAGGCAGGCTGCGGGTCCGCCGGCTGGGGCCGGGACCCGGGCCCGGTGACGTGGCCCGGCGGGTGGCCGGCCGCGCGTACCCGGTCGTGCTCGCCGGCGCGTGGGCGGGCGGCGGCGCGGTGGTGGCCTGCGATCCGGTGCAGGTCGCGCCGGCCGGTGCGGACCCGTTCGAGGTGCTGGCCCGGCAGCCGGCGGTCACCGGCCGCGGCGGGGTCGGCGGTGGCTGGTTCGGCTGGATCGACTACGGCGGCGGCGGCCACCTGGCCCGCTACGACCGGGTGCTGCGCTGGGACGGCCGGGACTGGTACGCCGAGTCGCTCGGCGGCGAGGACTGGGCGGACGACTGGCTGGCGCTGGCCGCGCCCGGCCCGGCGCCGCGGCGGCCGTACCGGCTGGCGCCGCTGACCGGCCCGCCCTCGTGGCGGCACTGCGCCGCCGTGGAGCGGTGCGTCGGCGCGATCCGGGCCGGCGAGGTGTACCAGGCCAACATCTGCACCCGGCTGACCGGCGCGTTCACCGGCAGCGCCGCCGACCTGTTCGCCGACCTGGTGGACCGGCTCGCGCCGGCGCGGGCCGCCTACCTGGCCACCCCCGACCGGACGGTGGTGTCGCTGTCGCCGGAGCTGTTCCTGCGCCGCACCGGCCGTACCGTCCGGACCGCGCCGATCAAGGGAACCCGCCCGCGCCGGCCCGGCGAGGACCGGGTGCTGGCCGGCAGCGTCAAGGACCGGGCCGAGAACGTCATGATCGTCGACCTGATGCGCAACGACCTGGGCCGGGTGGCGGCGGTCGGCTCGGTCCGGGTACCCACGCTGACCTCGGTCGAACCGCACGCCGGCGTGTGGCACCTGGTCTCCGCGGTCGAGGCCGAGCTGCGCGCCGGCGCGACCGACACCGACCTGCTGCGGGCCACGTTCCCGCCGGGCAGCGTGACCGGCTGCCCCAAGCCGGCCGCGCTGCGGCTGATCGCGGAGCTGGAGGACCACCCGCGCGGCGTGTACACCGGCGCGATCGGGTACGCCAGCCCGGTGGCCGGGCTGGAGCTGAGCGTGGCGATCCGGACCTTCGACATCGCCGGCGGCCGGGCCGTGCTCGGGGTCGGCGGCGGCGTCACCGCCGACTCCACGCCGGTCGAGGAGTGGCAGGAGTGCCTGGACAAGGCGCGCCCGCTCGCGCCGCTGGACGCCACCTTGACCGGCGTAACCTCCGATCCGGACGATCATCCCGACCCGGCGGCCGGCATCTTCGAGACGCTGTACGTCCGGGACGGCGAGCCGGTGGCCGCCGCCGACCACCTGGCCAGGCTGCGGCGGGCCTGCTGGGAGGCGTACCGGCTGCGGCTGCCGGACGACCTGGGGCTGGCGGCGGCCGCCGCCCCGCTGGCCGGCCCGCACCGGCTCCGGCTGGACGTCACCCCGGACGGTCGCTGGCGGTACACCGCCAGGCCCGCGCCCGAGCCGGCCGGCCCGGAGGGCCTGGTGTTGCGGCTGGTCACCGTGCCGGGCGGGCTGTGGCGGCACAAGTACGCCGACCGCCGCGCGTTCGAGAAGGCCGAGGCGGACCTGGCTGAGGGCGAGTACCCGCTGTTCGTGGACGAGGCCGGGCTGCTGCTGGAGACCAGCAGGGACAGCGTGTTCGTGGTCCGGGACGGCGGCCTGCTCGCCCCGCCGCTGGACGGCCGGATCCTGCCGGGCACCACCCGGGCCCGCGTCCTCGACCTCGCCCGCGACCACGGCATCCCGGTACGGATCAGGCCGGTGGCCGCCACCGAACTGGTGGCGGCCACCGGCCTGTTCGTCACGAATGCCGTCCGCGGCGTCCGCTGGGTCCGTGCCGCCGGCCGGTACTCGTGGCCGGCGCCGGATCCGCTGGTCAGCCGGCTGGCGGCGCTGCTGCGGCCGGACCCTTGACGCCCTCCAGGACCGCGTCCACGATCCGCTCGGGCAGGTCCTCGGTGTTCAGCGCGGGCATCCAGCTCGGCACGGTCTGGTAGTGCATCGGCGAGGTGACCAGCGCCAGGGTGAGCTCCACGTCCAGGTCGGGGCGGAGCTCGCCGGTGGCGATGCCGCGCCGCAGCACGTCGCGGATGGCCTCGCGGCGCTTCTCCACCACCTGCACCCGGAATCGCTCGGCCAGCTCGGGATGGCGCAGCGACTCGGCCATCATGCAGGGGTAGATCCTGCCCTCCCGGCTCTCCCGGGAGACCTTCCGCATCGACCGCAGGAAGATGATCAGGTCCTCCCGGACCGACTGGCCCGGCAGTACCGGCATCGGGCCCTTCAGCCAGGAGAACGCGTCGATGACCAGTTCTTCCTTGCTGGACCACCGGCGGTAGATCGTGGTCTTGCCGACTCCGGCCCTGGCCGCGACCGCCTCGATGGACAGGCCGGAGATCGTCGTGCCCTCCGCCAGCAGATCCAGCGTGGCCTCGATGATCGCCTGTTCCACCTTGGCACTACGCGGCCGCCCCGGCGGCCGCGTAGTGCTGGTGGCTGTCGTCGACATCACATCCAACATTGTGACCGACACCTCACGCTTCGACGAATACCTCTTCGGAGAGGCCCTCGCTGACCGAGGTGTCCTGGGTGCTGCCCTGGCTGGGCTTGCTCCTGCCGGGCAGGTAGATCGCGACCACCAGCGCGCCGAGCAGGCCGATGGTCAGCGAGCCTGCCGCCGCCCAGTGCATCGCGTTGATGAACGCGTCGTTGGCGTGCGGGATCACCGGCGCCGCGGACGGTCCGACCTTCTCCGCGACCCCGTACGTGGCCGCCACCGACTCCGACGCGGTGTGCCGGGTGGCCGGCGGCAGCACGCCGAGGTGCGGGTCGATCTGGTTCCGGTACACCGACGAGAGCACGGTGCCGAGGATCGCGACGCCGAGCGCGCCACCGACCTGGCGGACGGTGTTGCCCACGGCCGCCCCGATGCCGGCCTGCTCCCGCGGCACGGTCGACATGATCGACTCGGTCGCCGCCGGATTGACCAGCGCCATGCCGACACCCTGGACGAGGAAGGCGATCAGCAGCAGCAGGATCGGGCTGGTCGCGTCCATCATCAGGTACCCGACGAAGCCCACGGCCATCAGGACGATCCCGGTCGCGCAGATCACCTTCGGGCCGTACCGCTTCACCAGTGCCGCGCTGCGCGGGGCGACGATCAGCTGCGCCGCCGCGAACGGCAGGAACAGCAGGCCGGTCCGGACCGGCGAGTACCCGCGGACGAGCTGCAGGTAGAAGGACATGAAGAACATCACGCCCAGGCCGGTGAAGAACGTGACGCCGATCGCGCCGGCGCCGGCGGCGAACCGCGAGTTGCGGAACAGCTTCACGTCCAGCGCGGGGTGGTCGCTCTGCCGCTCGTACAGGATGAACCCGGCGAGCACCAGCACGCCCAGCAGGATCGAGCCCCAGACCTCCGGCTTGCTGAAGGTGCCGAGGTCACCGCCCTTGATGATGCCGTACACGAGCAGTACCAGGCCGAGGACGGAGAGCAGCACGCCGACGACGTCGATCTTGCGCGCCACCGGGTCGCTGGACTCCGGCACCATCGCCACGATCGCCACGATGCCGGCGATCACGACGGGCACGTTGATCAGGAAGACCGAACCCCACCAGAAGTGCTCGAGGAGCACCCCGCCGAGGATCGGGCCGACGGCGATGCCGATGCCGACCGAGCCGGCCCAGGCGCCGATCGCCTTGCCCCGCTCGCGCGGGTCGAAGATGTTGCTGATGATCGAGAGGGTGGCCGGCATGACCGCCGCACCACCGAAGCCCATGAGTGCCCTGGCGGCGATGAGCTCGCCGGGGTTCTGCGCGTAGGCCGAGGCCAGCGAGGCGAGACCGAACAGCGCCATGCCGGTCAGCAGGATGCGCTTGCGCCCCATCCGGTCGCCGAGGATGCCCCAGGTGAAGAGGAGGCCGGCGAACAGGAGGGTGTAGGAGTTGATGGCCCATTCGAGCTGGCTCTGGCTTGCCCCGAGGCCGTCGTGCGGGTCGGCGATCGTCTTCATCGCCACGTTGAGCACGGTGTTGTCGAGGACGACCACGAGCAGGCTCA
>JBJMIH010000115.1:0-20279 GCA_045806985.1 Mycobacteriales bacterium
CGCCTACCACCCCCACCCAGTGGCCCCCACCCCCGAGCCCGCGCCACCACCCCGGCGGCGCGACTCACCTGCCTCGCCTCTGCGACCACGCCAAAACGTGTACACAATCGGGTACACTTTTGCCGTGTTGATTGAGACGTTGTCCGTCCGCGAGGCGCGGGAGCAGCTACCCAGCGTTCTGGAGCGATTCCGCAGGGGTGACCGTACGCCGGTGGGCGTGGGCTCCCATCGCAAGACCGAGGCTGTCATGGTCCCAGTCGAGATGTTCGACGAACTCACGGCCGAACGAGCCCGGTCGCTGACGCAGGCCGCAGCCTCACTGCGCGCCGAAGGTCTGACGACGGAAGCCGATGTGGAGGCGATCACCGAACGTTGGGTGCGCGGTGAGTTCAGCACGGCGCAGATGCGCGAGTTGGTTCGGCGCCTTTACGGCCTGTCGTGATCGTCGATCCATACGTCGATCCGGACAGCCGGGGTCCTGCGCAACACGCTCGGCATTTCCAACCACGACCGTCTGCGCGAGGTGGAGGCGGGCGTGACCTTGGTCGCTCTGGCCGACCTCGGTACGCGCACGCTGCCCGGTGGCTACGACCTGGCCCACCTGCGGTCGTTCCATCGGGAGATCTTTGGTGATCTGTATCCGTGGGCCGGTGAGATCAGGGTGGTGAGCATCGCGCGGTCGGAGCCGTTCTGCCTGCCGGAACACCTCGAGGCGTACTCGACGGAAGTGTTCGGCGGCCTGGCGAAGGAGCGGTGCCTGCGCGGACTGGCACGCGACGAATTCCTCGACCGCCTGACCTACTAATTTGCCGAAGTGAACGCGATTCACCCGTTCCGCGAGGGCAATGGCCGGACGCAACGCGCGTTCTTTCGTCAGCTCAGCCGTGAGGCCGGATGGGCCGTCGACTGGGCTGACCTTGCCCCGGACGCGAACGAACGCGCGTCGATGGCCTCCCTTCGCGGTGACAACGAGCCGCTTCGCCAGCTCCTCGATGGCCTGGTGGCCCACTGAGTTTCCGGCTCCGAAGGCGCTAGGTGGTGGGTTGGAGGCGCCAGAGGTGGTCGGTGGTGCCGTTGTCGTGGTACTGGACCACGCTGGCACCGTCTACGGTGGACATGCCGTCGACGCCGAGCAGCAGGCCGCTGTTGCGGTTGCGCACTTTGAACCAGCCGTCGGCGGTGGGGAGCAGTTGCCAGAGGTGGTCGGCGGTGCCGTTGTCGCGGTACTGGACCACGCTGGCACTGTCCTCAGTAGACATGCCGGCCACGCCTAGCAGCAGGCCGCTGTTCAGGTTCTGGATCTTGTACCAGCCGCCGCCTGCCGGCACCAGCCGCCACAGGTGGTCCCGGGTGCCGTTGTCGTGGAACTGCTGCACCGGCGCGCCGTCGTCCAGCGAGGCGTCGCGTACGGCGAGCAGCAGCCCGCTGTTGGCGTTGACCAGGAAGAACACCGGTTGTGTCCAGACCTCGAACTCGGTCAGGCCCCAGCCGACGCCGCCGCCCCGGTTGGGCGCGGTGACTCGCAGCCGGCTGGTCGTCAGCGCCGGGAACGACACGTCGTTGACGGCGTCGCCGGTCGGGCCGGCCGGCGACCGGGCCTGGCCCGGCACGGCCGCCCAGCCACTTCCCGTCCAGTACTCCAGCGCGTAGCTGGTCGGAGTCCGCACCCCGCCGCCGTCGTCGTAGAAGTACAGCCGCACGTCGTTGACCGACACCGCGTGCCCGAAGTCGAGCGCGTACGAGTCGGACGCGTTCGGCGACTGGTAGCTGGTCCACCGGGTGTTGGGGTCGGTGACCCAGGTGTTGCGGCCGTCGATGGCGCGCCACGCGTCGTCGTACGGCGAGGTGTACGTCGCCGTCGGCACCGTGCCACCACCCGACCTGGCCGGGTTGGCGGCGATGTTCACCAGTCCGTTCCGGGGCGATACCACCGTCGCGCCGACCGGCACAGTCACGCCGGACCCGGTCGGCACCGACGGCCGGGACAGCACCCGCACGCCGTCCACGTACGCCGCGAACCCGGCGCCCTGCCCGTAGTGGTTGCCGTCCCGGTCGTACAGCACGGTCAGGTTGTGCCCGTGGTACGGCACGTTCTCCAGCGCGAAGTGGTCCCACGAGTCCGGCACCAGCGGCTCGAGCACCACCGTGTCGTCCGCCCGCGGCCGCACCCCGAGCAGCCCGCTGATCACCAGGTCGGTGTAGGAGGAGTGGTTGTAATCCAGGCTGTGGCCGGGCGTGTCGTAGATCCACACCGGCTGGTCGGGGTCGTGCGCCTCGGCGACGTACGGGTGCCCGTCCTTGTACTGGGTGGCGGCGAAGCGTTGGAGCGCTCCAACGTAGTCGGCGCGGGACACGTACGGCTGCGCCGGGTAGTCATCGAGCAGGTTGGCCAGCCCGCCGAGCACCAGGCTGGTGGCGTACGGCCAGCTCGGCCCGTCCCACCGGCAGCAGCCCTGGGCCGCCTCGTTCATGAACCACCGGCTGCGCCGCTCGGTGGTCGTCGGCCCGTACGCCGCCGCGAACCCCTGCGGGTCGGTGAACTGCGCCCACACCGCCGAGTCGGCCGGGTCCGGCATGTCGAAGTACCACGGGAAGAACCCGTAGACCTCGCGGGTGTCGAGCAGCGCGTGCCCGGGGTTGTCGTCGCGCTGCACGTGGTAGAAGAACTGCCGGTCCGGGTCCCAGAGCCGGGCCTGCATCGCGGTCCGCAGGGCGGCGGCCCGCCGGGTGAAGTCGGCGGCGGTGGCGCTGTCGCCGTTCAGCGTCGCGATCCGCGCGATCGCGCCGGCGTCCGCCCACTGGTAGGCGTTGATGCTGGACCGGAAGCCGGCGCCGCCGCTGAAGTGCTCGGAGGTCTCGTACGAGGCCGCGTCGTACTCCATCGCGTCCTCCCACGGCACCGTCCAGTACAGGCCCATGCCCGGGTCGTACTGGTTGGCCCACCCGTCGTACTGGGCGACGAGCGCCTGCTGGTCGGCGCGCAGCGTGGCCGCGTCGCCGTTGACCAGGTACCGGTCGTAGAAGGAGCTGGCCGCCCAGAACGTGTAGGCGCCGTGCGTGTGCGCCGCGCCAGGCCCGGTGAGCCAGTAGTTCTCGTAGTCGTCCAGATAGGACTGGTCGCGGACCCACCGGCCGTCGTGGATGACGTGGCCGGCGGCGGCGTCGATGGCCCCGCCGGGCGCGTTGTAGCCGACGTCGGGCAGGAACTCCGACGACGTGTACCCGTCGGCGGGGTCGAGGTAGTTGAGGTGTTCCTTCCAGGTGTGGAAGCGGTAGTAGTACACGTCCTGGATGGCGGTGTCGGGCACGTCCAGGAACGGGATGTTGGCCTCGAACCAGCTCTGGTCGGTGATGCCGGCGTGGTCGAGCAACGCCTTGTGGTCGAGGAAGTGGGTACCGGCGCCGATGGCCGGCGGTGGCGGGCTGGCGGCGGCGGGCGGCGTGGTCGGCAGGGCGGCCGGCAGCGCGGTGGCGCCGGCGAGCACGAGGGCCGCGGCGATCGGCCCAGGAGCGAGACGCATGGCAGGTACCCCTCGCGTGACGATCGAAAACGATCGAAATCTTGATAAACCGGTCCAACTCGTGACAAGTTACCGGAGTGAAGCAGTTCGCGGAATGACCCCGGAGGACGCGATGTCACCTGCCAGACTCGCCCGCCGCCTGCTCGCTCTCTCGGCCGCGTCGCTCGCGCTGCCCGCGCTCGTCGCGGTCGCCGTGCCGGCGCGCGCCGGCACCGGCGGCTGGAGCCCCAAGACGTCCCCGCTGACCACACCCTGGACCGACAGGGTCACCACCCACCCGCTGCCGGAGTACCCCCGCCCGCAGCTCACCCGACCGCGCTGGCGGAACCTCAACGGCGTGTGGCAGTTCGCCGCCGCCTCCGGCCCCGACCAGCCGCCGCCGGTCGGCCACGCCCTGGCCGAACGCATCCTCGTCCCGTACCCGGTCGAGTCGGCGCTGTCCGGCATCATGCGCCACGAGCAGCGCATGTGGTACCGCCGGACGTTCACCGTGCCGGCCTCCTGGCGGGTCGGCTCCGCCGACCGGCTCCTCCTGCACTTCGGCGCCGTCGACTACCAGGCCACCATCTGGGTCAACGGCGTCCAGGTGGCCACCCACCAGGGCGGCTACGACGCCTTCACCGTCGACGTCACCGGCGCGTTGCGCGCGCACGGCCCGCAGGAGGTGGTGGTCGGCGTGTACGACCCCACCGACGCGGGCGACCAGCCGGTCGGCAAGCAGCGCAACGACCCGGGTGGCATCTTCTACACCCCGACCTCAGGCATCTGGCAGACGGTCTGGATGGAGCCCACCGCCGCCGCCCACATCGACCGCCTCGACACCACTCCCGACCTGGCCACCGACACCCTCCGGCTGACGGTCCAGGCGACCGGCGCCGGGCCGGACGCCGTGGTCGAGGCCGTCGCCTCCGCCGGCGGGCACGCCGTCGGCCGCGCCACCGGCCGGCCGGGCGAGGAGATCCGGGTACCGGTCCCGCACCCCACGCTCTGGTCCCCCGACCACCCCTTCCTGTACGACCTCACCGTCCGCCTCAGGTCAGGTCATCACGTCGACACTGTCGGGTCGTACTTCGGAATGCGCTCGATCGGCCTGGCCACCGGCCGCGACGGAATGCTCCGGCCGGTCCTCAACGGACACTTCGTCTTCCAGGTCGGAACGCTCGACCAGGGCTTCTGGCCGGACGGCATCTACACCGCGCCCACCGACGCGGCGCTGCGCTCCGACCTCGCGACGGAGAAGAGCCTCGGCTACAACACCGTCCGCAAACACATCAAGGTCGAGCCGGACCGCTGGTACTACTGGGCCGACAGGCTCGGCCTGCTGGTCTGGCAGGACATGCCGGCCATGCCCACCGGCCGCGACCCGACACCGGCCGCGCGGCAGGTCTTCGAGTCCGAGCTGCGAACCATGATCGACCAGCACCGGAGCCATCCGTCGATCGTCATGTGGGTGCCGTTCAACGAGGGCTGGGGCGAGTACGACCCGGCCCGGATCGCCGACCTCGTCAAGGCGTACGACCCGAGCCGGCTGGTGGACAACAACAGCGGCTGGAACTGCTGCGGGTTCGACGGCGGCAACGGCGACGTGATCGACAACCACACCTACGTCGGGCCCGGCACGCCGATGCCGTCGGCCACCCGGGCGGCCGTCGACGGTGAGTTCGGCGGGCTCGGGCTGCGGGTGACCGGCCACGAATGGCAGCCCGGCCAGGGCTTCGCGTACGAGATGGAGCCCGACGCCGCCACCCTCACCGTCCGGTACCAGCAACTGCTGGGCAAGGTGCTGCGCTGCGAGGTCCGGTGTGGGCTGGCCGCCGCCATCTACACCCAGCCCTCCGACGTGGAGAACGAGGTCAACGGGCTGATGACCTACGACCGCCGGGTGTTGAAGGTGGACGCCGCCAAGGTCAGGGCCGCCAACAGGGCGGTCCGCGACGCCGCGGCCACCGCCGACCTGCCCGACCCGCCGGCCGGCGGCCCCGGCACACCCGGCCTCACCGGCGTCGGCGCGTGGTCCTTCGAGGAGAACGCCGGCACCACCGCGCACGACAGTTCCGGCCACGGCCATGACGCCACCCTCCTCGGCGGGGTGACCTGGACGGCGGGCCACTCCGGTGGAGCGCTCCAATTCGACGGCAGCACAGGCCAAGTCGACACTGGAGCGTCCATCCTGGACACCACCGGCGACTATTCGGTGGCGGCCTGGGTGCGGCTGGACAGCCTCGGCGGGTTCGCCACCGCCGTGAGCCAGGACAGCGACGGCGCCAGCGAGTTCTTCCTCCAGTACTCCGGCGCCGACAACCGGTGGGCGTTCAGCACGATCACCACCAGGGCGCTCGCGCCGAGCCCGCCGCAGGCCGGCGTCTGGTACCACCTGGTCGGCGTCCGCGACACCGCCCACAACCAGCTCCGGCTGTACGTGAACGGCCAGCTCGCCGGCACCTCGGCGTACTGCCCCGGCAACGCCGCCGCCGGCCACACGGTGATCGGCCGCGCCCAGTACGGCGGCAACCAGGTCGACTTCTTCCGCGGCGCCATCGACGAGGTGCACGTCTACGACCGCGCCCTGGCCGCCGAGGAGATCGCCCGGCTCGCCGCCACCTGACGGGCCGGCGAGGTCCCGGCCTCCGTGCCGGGACCTCGCCGCCCGCGGTGCGCGGGGGCCTAACTGGCGAAGCGGGTCTTGAGGAGGTTCTGCAGGGTGGTGTTGCCGGACAGGCTGGGGCACGCCCACTCCGACTGGGTGCCCCAGCTGTAGGCGTCGTCGAAGACCGGGTGCGGCACGAGGCTGTCCCAGCGCGCCAGGATCTGCGTCATTTCGCTGGACGTCGGCATCCGCCACTTGCGGTTGTCGGTCGGGATGCTGGAGCAGGTCTGCCCGAAGGTCTGGTACACCGGCACGATCGCGCTCACCGGCGTGCCGTTCGCGACGGACTGGTTGACGGCCTGGTTGATCAGGTTGTACTCGCAGCTCTCGCCGATCCGGCACGGGTACGGGTCCAGGCCGAGCAGGTCGATGCCGGACCGGCTGGGCGCGAGCGAGGGCGGCACGGCCTCGCCGTCACCGCCGCCGGAGGAGACGAACGACTTCTGCGCCCCGCCCGTCCTGGTGCGGATGTACGCGGCCCGCTTGGACAGCAGTGTCGCCAGCCCAGGGCAACCGTCCACGTCCGGCTCGTCCCAGAGGTACCAGCCGAAGACCTTCGGGTCGCCGGCGGACTGGTCGACCAGCGCCTGGAACTCGGCGTCGGTGTACTGCGAGTCGCAGGTGGAGACGTCGTCGCCGACCCAGACCAGGGCCTTGTTGCCGGCCGGAAGAGAATCGATTTCCTCGGAGTACGGACCGGTGTCCCAGATGTTGAAGCCGACCCCGGCCGGCTTGCTCGAGTAGCTGGCGTTGTTGGTGTAGTGGAGGGACGTGGTCGCCATCGGCGCGGGCGCGGCGGGTGCCTGCGCCGGACGGGCGGCGGCCGGGGAGACCGGAGCAGCGGCCACGATCGCCGCCAGTCCCGCGGCCATCGCGAGGGCTGTCCTCGTCAAGAGGGTCATGGTTGACATGTGCGGAAGTCTTGCCGGTTCCGTCCCGAGTTCGGCACGAATGCCCCATGTACTGGCGATGTCACGCTATTCGCGCACTTCAGCCGGTACGGACCGTCGCGCGGGCCATCGGCCGACCAGGCCCCGCACGGGGTGGGCGTGGGCCGCCATCGCCGCCGCGGCCGCCTCCGCCGGCTCCCGCACGGCCGCCTGCGAGCGGCGCAGCGCGTCCAGGTGGTCGGCGGTCCAGATCATCCGGACGGCGGTGACGGTGCCGTGGCCGTCGCCGCCGTTCAGGTCGCGGCGCACGGCGTCGATCAGCCGCGCGTCCGCGGTCTTGTCGTGCGGCAGGCGGTCCGGCACCCCGTACGGTCCGCCCGCTCCGTCGCCGTCCGGGAGTGGTGCGTGGCCGGCGCCGGGACCGGCCAGCGCCCGCGCGGTCCGCTCGTACCAGTCGACCAGCCGCGCGCCGGTGTCGAGGATTTCGGCGCGGGCGGCGGTACGGTCGCCCACCGCCGACGTGCCGTCCCGGCCCCAGAGGTCGACCACGGCGTCGGCGGTGAGGCGCAGCACGGCGACGGCCGTGATCAGCGCGGTCACGTCCGGCAGCGACACCAGCTTGGTGCCGCGCTCGTCGAGGTACCCGCGGAAGGCATCGTCCAGCCGGCGGGCCGCGGCCGCCGCCCGCCGGTTCTCGGCCTGCGGCGGCGGCGCGGCGGGCACCCGCGCGTCGCAGCGGGTGAGGCCGTACTCGACGGCGCTGCGCAGGTAACGGGCGCTGTCCGCGAAGGACTCGGCGAGGGCCTGGCCGAGTGCGGAACCGGCGCCGCGCGGCCAGAACAGCGCGCCGACGGCGAGGCTCACCGCGCCGCCGATCGCCACGTCCTCGATCCGGACCAGGCCGATCTTCCAGCCGGCCGGGGAGATGATGTTGTACAGCACCAGCAGCGTGATGGTGAACGCCGCCTGGCCGGCGGCGAAGGAGACGGCGGCCGGGGCCAGCCCGGCGCCGAAGACGACCAGCGGCAGCAGTACCCAGAACGCCGTGGTGCTGTGGCCGAGCAGGACGACCAGCGCGCCGCCGACGATGAAGCCGACGACGTTGCCGGCGAGCCCGCGCAGCGCGTTCTGGCCGGTGTTGAGTGCGCTGGACCGCAGCACCGCCAGTGTCCCGAGCACCACCCAGAACGAGTGCTGGACGCCGGTCAGCTGGCTGACCAGCACCGCCATCGCGAGCGCGATCGCACCGCGCAGGCTGTTGTGCAGCCACACCGAGTGGCGCTCGACGTGCGCGCCGGCCCGCTCCTGCGCCGAGGACAGCGGGGCGGCGAGCGAGGCGCCGATACCCTCCGGTTCCCGGCCGAGGATGTGCTGCCACCAGGCCCGGCCGCGGGCGGCGACCACCAGCTCGATGTTCGCGGCCATCGCCGCGATGACGAAGCTCATCTCCTGGGCGCGGAAGCTCGGCTCCAGCGAGCTGACGAACTCGGCGGTCGAGGTGCGGCGGACCGGCAGCGCCGTGGTCACGGTCTGCTCCATCGCCGCCCTGGCCTGCTCGACCCGTCCCAGGTCGGCCTCCAGCTCGGCCAGTTCGCCGGGCCCCGCTTCACCCGCCTCGAGCAGGTTGGCGCCGCGCTCCAGCAATGCGGCGGCGGCCAGCTTGACCTCGTACACCGCCGGGTCGGCGGGCTCGGACCGGTGGTCGGCCGGCGTGCCCTCGAGTACCGCGTCGAGCCAGATCACCTGGTCGACCAGGCGTACCAGGGTGCGCGCGGCCGTGGTCAGGCCGGTGGGGCGGTACGGGGTGGCGAAGAACGATGTGCGCAGCGCGGCCACCGCGGCGCTCGCCTCCCGTACCAGGTCGTCCCGGCCGGCCCGCTGGTCGGCGGTGAAGCCGCCGCGCGCGCAGTCCACCTCGGACCGGAGCCGGCGGGCCAGCGCGGCGCAGGCCCGGGCGGCGGCCATCCGGAGCGGCTCGCGGGTGGGCGCGGGCCAGAGCACAGCGATGGCCACCAGCCCCACCGCGCCGGCGACCAGCCAGCCGGCCAGCCGGTCGGAGAGCGAGCCGACCGGGCCCGGCGTGGTGACGCCGAGCACGAAGCCGACCAGCAGGGCCGTGGAGGAGGTGGCCAGCACCGAGCTGACCACGCCGATGAACAGGACCGCGAAGCCGACGGCGAGGCTGGCCGGCACGGCGAGCCACGCGGTACGGGAACACAGCGTGCCGAGGCTGACCAGTACCGCCCCGCCGAGCACGAGCGAGACGTGCGCGGTCAGCCGCTCCCGCATGGAGCCGGTGAAGTCGACGAACAGCAGCGTGGACATCGAGCAGAACGCGGCGAACACGGCGAAGGTCGGGTTGTGCAGCCACTGCGTCGCGATCGCGAAGAGGGCCGGCATGACGATCGCCGCCCTCGCCGACCGCCGCAGCGCCGACAGCCCGGCGTCGTGCGCCCTAATCCACCCCAGCACCCTGGTCACACGAACACCTTAAGGGAGGGGTTGACAGGTTCTGATTGGTGTATCAATAATATAGCCATGGCGAAGCACGAGACCGGACACCGGGCCACCGCGGAGGAGCGTCGCGAGCAGGTGCTCGAGGCGGCGATCCACGAGTTCGCCCAGTTCGGCTTCCACGCCGCGAAGACCGCCGACATCGCCAAGCGGGCCGGCATCTCACAGCCCTACGTCTACGCCCTGTTCGAGGACAAGAAGACCCTGTTCATGGCCTGCCTGAAGCGGGTACGCGACCAGATCCGGGACGCGTTCGCCGCGGCGTACCGGCCGAGCGACTCGCTGGAGGAGTCGCTGCTGACCATGGGTCAGAACTACCGCAAGGTGCTCGCCAACCCGGACGCGCCGCGCTGCCAGATGCAGGGCTACGCGGCCTCGGCCGACCCGGAGATCCGCGACTTCATGCGCCGCGGCTACCTGGAGATCTTCCAGCTGGTCAGCGAGCTGACCGGCGCCGACAACGGCAGGGTGGCCCGCTTCATGGCCACCGGCACGCTGCTGAACGTCGGCGCGCTGCTCGACCTGCCCGACGAGTACCTGATCGCACCGCTGTCCGGCTGACCCTTATTTTTTTGACCGACTATTGATTGGTCTATCAATCACACGAGGAGCCCCGACATGACCGCCACACTCGCCGCCCGTACCGCCACCGTCACCCCGACCCCTGCCGCAGCCGACCGGAAGCCGGCGCCGTACCCGCGCCGCTGGTGGACGCTCGCCGTGCTCTGCCTGTCCCTGCTGGTCATCGTGGTCGACACCACGATCGTCAACGTCGCGATCCCCACGCTCGCCTCGTCGCTCGGCGCCGGCGCCACCGCGCTGGAGTGGATCGTGGACTCCTACACGCTCGCCTTCGCGGCCCTGCTGCTGCCCGCCGGCAGCCTCGGCGACCGGTACGGCCGGCACCACGCCCTCACCGGCGGAATGCTGGTCTTCGGCGCCGGATCGCTGGGCGCGGCCCTGTCCGCCAACGCCACCCAGCTCATCGCGATGCGCGCGGTGATGGGCGTCGGCGCCGCGTTCATCATGCCCGCCACCATGGCGGTCCTGACCTCCGTCTTCACCGACCCGGCCGAGCGGGCCAGGGCGATCGGCCTGTGGTCGGCGGTCACCGGCCTCGGCGTCGCGAGCGGCCCCACCGCCGGTGGTTGGCTGCTCCAGCACTACTCGTGGGGCTCGATCTTCGCCGTGAACCTGCCGATCGTCGCGATCGCCCTGGTCGCCGGATGGTTCCTGGTACCGCCGTCGGTCGCCCCGCACAAGCCGCGGCTCGACCCGGTCGGCGCGGTACTGGCCGCAGCCGGCTTCGGCGCCCTGACCTACGCCGTCATCCAGGCCGGCCAGAGCGGCTGGACCTCCACCGGCACGCTGCTGCGGTTCGCCGCGTCGGCGGTGCTGCTGGTGGCGTTCGCCGCCGCCCAGGTCCGCAGCGACCACCCGATGGTCGACCTGACCCTGTTCCGCAACACAAGGTTCACCGCCGCCTCCGTCGCCGTCATGGTGCTGTTCTTCGGGCTGGCCGGCGTCACCTTCGTCAACACGCAGATCTACCAGTTCGTGCTCGGCTACTCGCCGCTGGGCGCCGGCGTGCGGTCGCTGCCCGCCGCCGCCATGTTCACGGTGGCCGCACCGATCGGCACGCGGATCGCGGCCCGGTACGGCATCCGCGCCGCGATGACCGCCGGCCTGCTGACCGCCGCTGCGGGGCTGGCGTACTACACCACCGCCACCGGCACCAGCGGCTACCCGCACTACATGATCGCCTCGGTCGTCCTGTCCTTCGGGATCGCGATGACGATGTCCCCCGCCACCCAGTCGGTGATGTCCTCGCTGCCGCCCGCCAAGGTCGGCGTCGGCTCCGCGGTCAACAACACCACCCGCAACCTGGGCACCGTGCTGGGCATCGCGGTCGTCGGCAGCATCGCCGCCACCAGCTACTCGAACGCCATGCCCGCCGGCCCCGCCGGCGACTCCATCGGCGCCGCCGCCACCATCGCCCACCACCTGCCCACCCCGGCCGCCGACACCCTCCGCGCCACCGCCGCCCACGCCTTCGTCCACGGCGCCACCCTCGGCGTCCTGGTCACCGCCGCGGTCGTCCTGATCACCGCCGCCCTCACCTACCGCGCCCTCCCCCGCAGGTCCTGACCCCACCCGTTCCGTCCTACGATGTCCGCCCATGGGCAGTACCCGTGGGCGGACAGCTCTTTCCGTGATCGGCGTCGTGGTCGTGGTGGCCGGCCTCTTCGCCGGCGTCCGGCTCTGGACCGGCCACGCGTCCGGCTCCCCCGACCGGGGCGCACCCGGACACTCCGCGCCCGGCGTGCCCACGCCCGAGCCCAGCTCCAGCCAGGGGGCAGCCGCGGCATTTCTGTGCATGGCCACCGAGGAGGACGACCCGACGGCCACCTGCGAGCGGCAAGCCAAGGACTACGCCCGCCGCAAGCCCCTCACCGCCGCGCAGCGCGCCCGGGCCGAACCGGCCAGCCGCGCCGCCGAACAGGCCCTGCTCACCATCCCCGACCACGACCAGACCAGCTGTGACACCACCGTCTGCACGCTCGTCAACGCCCCCGTCTCCGACACCGACGTCACCGCCACCCGTACCGCCCTGGCCAACGCCGGCTTCCCCACCGCCGTAGTCCGCCTGGCCCGCCCCGCCGACCCCGCCGCCCCCCACTCCCTCCTCTTCGCCATCCCCCTCAACCGGACCGCCTGCCTCGTCGGCTACCAGACCAGCACCACCGGCGGCACCCACAACATCGTCGGCCCCCTCCCCGACAACACCTGCCTCGACCAGTAGCCGAACCCTCGCAATCTGCACAAAATGTCGGATATCCGACTGACTCGTGATGCCGACTCACAGAAAATGGCCTGCGGCTCGATACGGGAGGCAAGCCTCATGACGAGTGACCGGTCTGACGCGGCGTCCGCGAGTCCACTGGACGACTCCGCCCTCAACGCGGTCGCGGACCTGATCCTCGACACCGACTCCTCGAAGTCGACCCGGGAACGGGACCACCTCCGGCAGGTGCGCGCGTGGAAGGAAGCTCTGACCGCCCCCGACGAGCCGCCTGACCAAGCGTGGAGATACGTCGAGCCGCCGACGCCACGATCACCAAGTACACGCCGTTCGAACTCGTCCGGCTGGTGCGCTGGACCTGCAGTGACGGCCCGCTCCGCGACGACGAGAAGCTGCTGTGGCACCTCATGGACGACCTCGGCTTCCAGCGCCGGGACAGGCTCATCGACCAGCACCTCCGTGCCGCGATCGCGCGCCATCGACAGTCAGGAGGGTCGTGATCATGATCGCCGCGCCGATGACCCCGTCACCCACGCCCTCCGGGGACCTTGATCAACTGGGCCATGTTCACCTGCACGTCCACCCGTCCTGGGTGATCGGCGCGGCCCTCCTCCTCGTGGCCGGCACGATGACCCTGCAATGCGGCGCGTGGACGCGCACCACCGGCGAACGGTGTAGAAACCGCAGGCCAGGACCGCTGAACCGGTGCCAACACCACGTCGCCAGCTTCATCACCGCCTCCGACCTCTCCTGCGGCCTCGTCACCGCCGCGAGCTTCTTCGTGCTCTGGCTCGGCCACCGCTGGCACTGGTGAATCGGCGTGTGATGCTGGGAATTGGGAAGCGAATGGGGGCATCGTGGCAGGCAGCGACCAGCGGGTACGGGTCAAGCGGATCTATGCGGAGGCGTCTTCGGGGGACGGGGCGCGGGTATTGGTGGATCGCGTCTGGCCCCGGGGGGTGAAGAAGGAGGGGGCGGGGATTGATGAGTGGGTGAAGGGGGTGGCGCCTTCCACCGGGTTGCGGCGGTGGTACGGGCATGAGGTGGGGCGGTTTGCGGAGTTTCGCCGGCGGTACCTGGCGGAGCTGGCGGACGAGGAGCACCGCGGTGGGGTGGAGCGGTTGCGGGAGCTGGTCGCGGCCGGGCCGGTGACGTTGTTGACCGCGACGCGGGACGTGGAGCACAGCCAGGCGGCGGTGCTGGCGGAGTGGCTAGGTGGCGACCAGTAGCGTCGTTCCCAGGGCGACCAGGGCGATGACCTTGGCGACCTCGATGGCGACGTAGTACAGGTGCTCGTGGGAGCGGGGGACGTTGTCGCCGGCGAGTACCCGGTTGGAGCGGCGGTTGAGGCGGGGGCGGATCGCGCCGAGCTGGATGGCGAGCAGTACCGCGACGGCGGTGGTGAGGACGGCGACGGCGGTGGGCGGCCTGCCGGCGGCGACCGCGATGATCACGGCGAGGGCGAGGACGGCCTCGCAGATGTTGAGGGCGCGGAAGACCAGGCGGCCGATGCCCAGCCCGAGTCGCAGTGTCACGCCGGGGGCGCGGAACTTCAGCGGCGCCTCGAGGAACGAGATCGCCAGCACCATCCCGAGCCAGACGAAGGTCAGCGCGGCGGCGACACCTGCGGCGGCCGAGTTCATCACACCTCCCGGGTCCGGGTGACCGTGGCGTAGTACCGGGCGCTGGCCTTGAGGGTGCGGCGTTGGGTGGCGTAGTCGACGTGGACCAGGCCGAACCGGTGCGAGTAGCCGAGCGCCCACTCGAGATTGTCCATCAGCGACCAGTGGCAGTAGCCCTCCAGGGGCACACCGGCCTCGAGGGCCCGGTGGCAGGCGGCGAGGTGGGCGCGCAGGTACCCGATCCGCCCGGGGTCGTGCGGCGCGGCGTCGTACACGGCGCCGTTCTCGGTGATGAGGATGGGGACGTCGCCGTAGTCCCGGTGCAGGCGTACCAGCAGGTCGGTGAGGCAGTCCGGGACGATCTCCCAGCCGGCGTCGGTGACCGGCACGCCCTCGGCGGGCGGCGCGACCGACCACGGGAAGCGGTCGGTGCGGGCGGGATCGGCGCGGACCAGCCGGCGGGTGTAGTAGTTGACGCCGATGAAGCCGGACGGCGTGGCGATGGTGGCCAGGTCGCCGGGATGGATGAAGTCGAGCGGGCCGGCGAGGTCCTGGTAGAGCGCTCCAATGTCGTCGGGGTACCGGCCGCGCAGCACCGGGTCGAGGAACCACCGGTTGACGTACCCGTCGGAGGCCCACGCCGCCGCGACGTCGGCCGGCGACGACGGGTCGGCGGGGTAGTTCGGGAAGAGGCTGAACGCGCAGCCGGCCCGACCGGCGCCGGCCGCGGCGACGGCCTGGGTGGCGAGGCCGTGGCCGAGCATCAGGTGGTGCATGGCGCGCAGCGACCGGCCGACGTCCTTCTCGCCGGGCGCGTGGATGCCGAGCTGGTAGCCCAGCACGCCGACGATCCACGGCTCGTTGATCGTCACCCAGTCCCGTACCCGGTCGCCGAGCGCGGCCACGCACCGTTCCGCGTAGTCGGCGAACCAGCCGGCCGAGTCCCGCTCGACCCAGCCGCCGCGGTCCTGGAGCGCCTGCGGCAGGTCCCAGTGGTACAGCGTCACCAGCGGGGTGATGGAGCGCTCCAACAGCCCGTCGACCAGCCGCGAGTAGTGGTCGAGCCCGGCCGGGTTGGGGGTCCGCCCGTCGGGCAGGATCCGCGGCCAGGCCAGCGAGAAGCGGTACGTGTCCACACCCAGCTCCACCAGCAGGTCCAGGTCGGAGGCCCACCGCCGGTAGTGGTCGCAGGCGGTGTCGCCGGCCCCGCCGCTGAAGCCGTCCCAGATGGACGGCTGCCGGCCGTCGGCGGCCGGCGACCCCTCGACCTGGTAGGCGGAGGTCGACACGCCCCACCGGAAGCTCTCCGGAAACCGCAGCGCCGTCATTCGGCCAGCTCCGGCAGGTCGGCGGCGGCGTCACACGCGTACAGCAGCACCCCCACGCACCACGCGTGCGACAGCGTCAGCACCATCCCCTTCGCCTGGAAGCAGTCGGTCTGGTAGTAACGCTCGGTCACCATCCCGCGGTACGCGTTGAAGTCGCCGTCCCGCCGCGCCACGAACTGCCGGAAGCAGGCCAGGTTCTCCCGCGTCACCGCCAGGTAGTACGGGTCGGCGGCGTGCCGCGCCAGCCGCGCCATCTCCGGCAGGCAGATCAGCCCGTACGCGTGCAGGTGCTGGTTGGCCGGCGACGCCTGATCCGCGCCCCGGCTGCGGAAGCCGTACCGGCCCAGCATCGTCTCCGGCGCGAAGTCCACGTCGTAGCTGTAACGGAAGGTGAGCATCCAGTCGGCGGCGCGGCAGGCGAGGTCCAGCCACTCCAGGTCGCCGGTGGCCTCGTACAGCGCCACGTACGCCATCACCGCCACGTACCCGTCCTCGGAGGTGGGCGCCAGGTCCACGTCCTCGGGCGCGCCGTGCAGGAACTCGGCCTCCACGAAGCTGCGGTAGTACGCTCCGGCCCGGCGCGCCGCCGCCAGGTAGTGCGGCGCGTCGAACAGCGTGGCCGCCTCCACCAGCGCCGGCACCCAGGCCAGCCCGGCCGCGCCGTCCCAGGACAGCACCGCCCCGGTCTCCGCGTGGTACGCCGATCCCGGATGCCCGTCCGCCCGCTCCACCGCCACTACGACGTCCAGAGTGGACTGCACGGCCGCGGCCCAGTTGGAGCGCTCCAACCCGCGCCGCCGCTCCAACGCGACCGCCCGGGTGACGAACAGCGCCGCCTCGGCCAGCGTCCTGGCGTGCAGCCGGTGCGGGTCCGGCGTCCAGCCGGCGCCCCAGCCGCCGTCACGGGTCCACTGGCCCCAGAACGTCCCGGCCGGCGCGAGGTTGTCGCAGATCGTGTCGAGCACGTGCGCACCCGCGTCGGCGTAGGAGTCCGTGCCGCGCCGGCGGCCATGGGCGAGCAGGGCGTACGCGTACGGCGCGCCACTCACCCAGGCCACGTGCATGGCCGCCCGGTCGCCGGCCGCGCCCAGCGCCTCCCGGTCGAACGCCGCCGTCTCCAGCAGCACGCCCTCGGCAGCCACGTAGTGCCAGCGGTACAGCCCCTCGGCGGTCAGCTCTGCCGCCTCGGCCGCCGGCATCCACGCCACCGGCGCGTCCGGCACCGGCGTGCGCTCGTGCAGGTCGCGCAGCACGGCCGCATACCCGTGCCGGTCCGGACCCAGGGTGTAGCAGGAGAACGACAGCCGGACCGTCTCGTTCGGTCGCCAGTCGTGGTACGGCGTCTCGGCCGGTTGGGGCTGGTACGAGCCGACGTAGCGCACCGGCTCCTCCCGGTACGGCCAGCTCAGCCGCAGCACCGGCCCGGACGGCTCGTCGGCGAAGCCGAGACCGGCCAGCCCGATGTCGCTGGTTTCGGTGGTGGCCAGCGCCAGCCCCGCCTCGGCGGTGAAGGCGAACACAACCGGCGTGGCCGCGCGGTCCGCCCGGAACCCCCACCGGTCGGCGGTGAAGCGCTCCAACTCGGCAGCGCCCCGGGCGTACCGGGGATACAACCGGGAGCACTCTTCAGTCCTGTTCTCGCCGTAGAACAGCCCTGGGATCAGCCAGTGCGGGTCGCCGGCGGCCGGCAGCCCGGTCACCACGGAGATCCCGGCGGACACCGGGACGGCGCCGGTGTAGGTGACCTCGAGCGTGCTGTCGACCCGGCCCGGGTGTGGCCGGTGCCGCCAGCGCAGCACGAACAACTCCGGGTCGGCGCCGTGCACCTCGACCTCGAAGCCGGTCAGTTCAGCCGAGGCTACGAGCGCGGACATTCCACCCCTCCAGGGTCAGCCGGCGGCCGGCGAGTTCGGCCCCGCGCCACGTCACCGGTACGGTCCGGGTCTCCCCCGGCGGCAGGTCGACCGGACCCGCCGACACCGCCCGGGCCGGTGCCGCGCCCGACCGGACCGGCTGGTCTGGCGAGATCCGCAGGTACCACGACCACTCTCCGCCCAGGCTGGGACGCCGCGTCCGGCCCTGGCCGCCGAGGTCGTCAGTTCTGGGGATCACCCTGCCGGCTCCGCCACCGCCGGTTGGAGCGCTCCAACGGTTCCGCGCGCGGGGCCCTCGCCGTCGGCCCACTCGAGCAGGTCGACCTCGGTGACGGGGGCGTCCGGATCGGCCGGCACCCGGAACGTCTTCACCTCGTACGCCCCGAACTCGGCGTCGATCCGCCGCCCGGCCACCGCCACGTCCAGGTCCACGGCCGTGGCCCGGCCCGCCGTCTCGTACGCCCGCACGATCAGATCGCCAGCGCCGTCATCGCCGTCCTCGCCACCCTTGACCACGGTGACGACCACCGACGACGTCCCACCGTCCAGATAGGACGCGGACGGCGGCAGCGGCCCCGGGTGGTAGGTCTCCAGCAGCGGCACCGGCGGCTGGTTCAGCTCGGCCGCCGCCCGCACGGTGCCGGCCGCCCGCCAGTCCCCGGCGTGCGGCAGCAGCCGGTAGGTGAAGCGCTGCACTCCCTGGTCGAGGTACTCGTACACGCCGTCGTCGTCCAGCCGCTTCGGCTCGTGCCACGCGTACACCGGGCTGCGCGCCACGGTCATGCCGATCTCGCCACCCCGCACGTCGAAGCCGTACTTGCCGTCGTTGAGCAGCGACAGCCCGGCGCCGCCCGCCGACACGTCCACCCACGCCTGGCCGGGTTCCTCGGCGCCGTCGGAAGGCCGCTCCACCGACCCGTACGGGATCTCGTACGTCGCGGTCGAGGCGGCCACCGCGGTCGGGAAGCGCAGCTTGAGCATGGCCAGCCGCTCCCGCCAGTCCAGCCGGACCCGCACCTCCAGGTGCCGGGAGTGCGCGCCCAGCACCAGCTCCTCCACCAGCGTCGAGGCGCCGTACGCCGACTCGATCCGCAGCACCGACCGCACCGGCCCGTGCTCCACCAGCCGCACCCGTCGGCACGCGAAGGCGCCCAGCCGCCGGTCGTAGGCGAGCACCCGGTGCCCCCAGGTGTCGGACTGGTCGTCCAGCACCACCGCGTGCGGGCCGGGTCGGGGCGGCATCAGCTCGGCGCCGGTGGTCCGGTCGACCAGGCTGGACAGCCAGCCGGTGGCCGGGTCGACGACCACCCGCAGGTACGGGTTCTCCAGCATCAGGTCGGTGGCGGCCGGCAGCGGGAACGCGTGGCCGGCGCCGGGCCGCACCCGGTAGGTCCGGTAGCCGAGCGGCGGCAGCTCCGCGTCCAGCACGATCCGCCGCCGCCAGCCGTCGACGGTCGCCTCCGACCGGGTGCGCTGCACCGGCACGGCCGAGCCGTCCGCGTCCGCGACCCACTCGCCGGCGTGCGCCGGGTGGCCGCCGAACTCCAGTTCCACGTCGGCGCGGACCGGCCACGGGTGCGGGTTGAACACCACCAGCGGCGTGCCACCCGGCTCCGCCGGCAGGTCGATGCGCTGGCTGAGCACCTGCCGGGACCGATTGGCGATCCGGGCGGCCACCGCGGTCGCCTCGCCGAGCTGGTCGCGGGCGTCGTCGTACGCCGACTCGATGGCCGTGCCGGCGAGGATGTCGTGGAACTGGTTGAACAGCACCTGCTTCCACGCACCGGTCAGCTCGGCCCGCGGGTACGGCGCGCCCGCCACCAGCCGCGCGACGGACGCCCACTTCTCGGCGTCGAGCAGGGCGTTCTCGGCGCGGCGGTTCCAGCGTTTGACGCCGGAGTGGGCGGAGTAGCAGCCGACGCCGTGGTGCTGGAGCTCGCCGGCGTGGGTGGCGAGCCGGTCGTCGGCGGTGACGGCCAGCCGGTCGAAGTACTCGCGCGGCCCGCCGCAGCGCAGCCGGCCGAACGCGCCCAGCTCGTCCAGCCGGCGGATGCTGTCCAGGTTGGCCTTGGTGGGGCCGCCGCCGTGGTTGCCGACGCCGTAGAACACCATCAGCTCCGGCTCGCCGGCCGGCAGCTGGGCGAGCGCCTTGTCCAGGTGGCCGCCGAGGTCCTGGCCCGGCGAGCAGTACTCGTGCGGGATGCGGTAGGCGAGCACCCGCGACCCGTCCGGCGACTCCCACCAGAACTGCGGGCCGGGCAGGGCCAGCTCGTGCGGGCCGGGCCGGAGGAAGACGTAGGAGTCCATGCCGGCCTTGCGGAGCAGCTGCGGCAGCATCGCGTGGTGACCGAACGGATCGACATTGCCACCGACGGTGGCGATCACGCCGAACTTCTCGGCCAGGTACCGCTGCGCGTACAGGGCCTGCCGGACGAACGACTCGCCGCCGGGCAGGTTGCAGTCCGGCTCGATCCACCAGCCGCCGAACACCTGCCAGCGGCCGTCGGCGACGCGGGCGCGGATCTCGGCGAACAGCGCCGGATCGCTCTCCTCCACCCACTCCAGGTAGCCGACCGAGTCGCAGCTGAAGACGAACTCGGGGTACTCGGCCATCCGGTGGATCGCCGACCAGAAGGTGGCGCGCACCTCCTGGTAGCCCTCCTGCCAGCGCCACAGCCACACCGGGTCGATGTGGGCGTTGCCGATCATGTGCAGGGTGCGCTGCCTGTCCGGGGGATTGTTCACCGGGTCTCCTCGCCGGCCCACGCGTCCACGCGCTCGCTGAGCGTATGCAGCATGAGCAGGTGCATCTCCTGGATCCGTGCCGTCGCTGCCGACGGTACGAGAAGTGCGTGATCTACGTGCTCACGGGCCGGCCCACCGGCCGCGCCGCCGAACAGCACGGTCGTCGCCCCGCGGGCGCGGGCGGCGGCCAGCCCGCGCACCACGTTCGGCGACCGGCCGCTGGTGCTGAACGCGATCACCATGTCCCGGCCGGTCACCAGCGCCCGCACCTGGCGGACGAAGACGTCCTCGTAGCCGTAGTCGTTGCCGATGCAGGTGATCACCGACGGGTCCAC
>JBJMIH010000116.1:0-24275 GCA_045806985.1 Mycobacteriales bacterium
ACGTCGACAGGGCGGCCGTTCAGCTCGGTGCCGGTGGCGTGCAGCGCGGTGCCGCCGTACGCGTGCGCGACGAGGGCCGGGTCGAAGTCCGGCGCCGCCACGAACGCGTTGTTCTCCGCGTACAGGTGCGAGGACACGCCCACGCCCCACGAGTACACGTAGTCGGCGCCGCCGGCGGCGTACAGGTTGTTGTACGCGTGCACCTGCCCGTACCGCACCCGCGGCGCCCGCTGGAACACCCCGTCGAACAGGTTGTCGTGCAGCGTCACCCGCAGGTGCCCGTTGTCGGCGGTGGCCGAGTCGCTGGAGCCGATCAGCATGGTCTTGTCGTGCTCGGTGAACCGGTTCCACGACACGGTGACCAGGTCGGAGACCTTGGTGATGTCGAGCAGCCCGTCGTGGTGCTGGTAGCGCTGGCCGAAGTAGACCGGGGAGGTCGAGTCCGGCCGCGCGCCGTCGTCGAACGTGCAGTGGTCCACCCACACGTGCGTGGCCCCGGTCAGTGTCACCGTGTCGTACTGGGAGTTCCAGTTGCCGGTGCTGCCGTCGGTGGGGTCCCAGGCCGGGAAGTAGTCGTAGGCGTCCTGGAACTCCAGGTTGCGGATGATGACGTTGTCGACGTTCTTCAGGGTCAGGTCGCCGCCGACGATGCGGGCGTGCCGGCCGAGGCCGACGATCGTGGTGTTGGCGCCGACCGGCAGCACCACTCTGGCGGCCTGGTTCTTCTGCGAGCGGACCCTGGCCTCCTCCAGCGGGCCGGTCAGCGGGGCGCGGCCCCACACCGCCGGGTCGTAGGTGGCCAGGTAGGAGGCGAGATCGTAGCCGGGGTCGCGGTACTGCTCGGCCCCGAAGCCGTCGTTCGCGTCGACGGTGCCGTCGACGTAGATGATCTTGGGTACGGCGCTGCCGCCGTCCAGCGCGGCGACCAGGCCGGCCCGGTCGTGAACGGTGGAGGTGTGTGCCGCGTCGGCGGCCGACCCGCCGGTGGTCCCGGTGCCGTCGGCGGCCCAGCCGTCGTTCGGGCCGAGCACCTGGTGGCCGAGATCCGGCGGGTGCGCCGCGGCCGGCGGGGCCGCGGCCGTCAGGGCCGCGGCGAGCGCGCAGCCGAAGATGAGAGCCTTCATGGACGTCCTCCTCGGAGGAGAGAGGCGGTGACGTGCAGGCCGAGCAGGGTGAAACCGGCCAGCACCGGCAGGGCGGCGGGTACCAGCCAGGCCAGCGCGCCCGCCACCGCGAGCACCCCGGCCAGCGCCGGCACCAGCCACGGGACGGCGAGCGCGTCCCCGGCCGCCGCCCGCGCGGCCGGCCGCCAGCCGGCCCCGTCCCGTTGCCCCAGCCGGACGACGGTCGCCGCGGCGAAGCCGCCCGTCAGCAACGCCACGGCGACCGTCAGGAGGGCGGCGGGCGGGCCGCCCGGCACCCGCCCGCCGGAGAGGGCGCGCAGGTCGGCGCCCAGCAGCAGGACGGCGGCGGCCACCAGCGCGGTCGCGGCCGCCCCCGGCACGAGCGCCCGGCGGTACACGCCGGCCAGCTCCCGCCATGGAGGGAGATCCCGGTCCGCGCACCAGCGGTGCGCCGCCACCGACCCCGCCGCCACCGCGCCGCCCGCCGTGACCACGGGCAGCGCGGCGAATGTGACCACCATCCCCAGCAACGCCAGGTCGGTGGCTTCGGTGAATGTCCGGCGCCAGCCCCTCATCCCTTGAGTCCCGTCGTGGTCACGCCCTCCACCAGCAGGCGCTGGAAGGCCAGGAAGAACAGGAAGACCGGCAGCAGCGACAGCACCGACATGGCGAACATCGGGCCGACAGCGGACTGGCCGCCCGAGTCGAGGAACAGCCGCAGGCCGAGGGAGACCGTGTACTTGCGCGGATCGCTCAGGTACACCAGCTGGCTGAAGAAGTCGTTCCAGGTCCAGATGAACGAGAAGATCGCGATCGTGACCATGGCCGGCCGGCTCAGCGGCAGCACCACCCGCCAGAACACCCGGAACGAGGAGCAGCCGTCGATGCGGGCCGCCTCGTCCAGCTCGGGCGGGATGCCGCGCATGAACTGCACCACCAGGAAGACGAAGAACGCCTCGGTGGCCAGCAGCTTCGGCACCACCAGCGGGAGCGTGCCGTTGGTCCAGTGCAGCGCCCGGAACAGCACGAACTGCGGCACGATCAGCACGTGACTCGGCAGCAGCAGGGTGCCGATCATCAGCGTGAACCAGAACCGGCGCAGCGGGAACCGCAGCCGGGCGAACGCGTACCCGGCCAGCGTGCACGACACCGCGTTGGCGACCACGACCATGACGGCCAGCACCACGGTGTTGAGGAAGAACCGGCCGAAGCTCAGCCGGGGCAGGCCGTTCCAGCCGTCGGAGAAGTTCTTCCAGGTGACGTGGTGCGGCCACGCGCCCAGGTTGTTCAGCACCTCCCTCGGGCCCTTCAGCGAGGTGCCGACCATCCACAGCAGCGGGTACAGCACCACGGCGAGCACGGCCAGCAGCACCACCGTGCCGGCGACCGCCCTGGTCCTCGTCATCGCCGCCTCACCCCCTCGTCGGCGTAGAAGACCCAGCGCCGGCTGGTCCAGAACAGGACCGCGGTGACCAGCCCCATGCCGAGCAGGAACACCCACGCCATCGCCGTCGCGTACCCCATCTGGAGGTCGCGGAAGCCGCGCAGGTAGAGGTAGATCGTGTAGAGCAGGGTCGAGTCGGTCGGGCCGCCGGTGCCGTTGCTGACCACGAACGCCGAGGTGAAGCCCTGGAAGCCGTTGATCGTGTCGAGCACCAGGTTGAAGAACAGCACCGGCGACAGCATCGGAATCGTGACGTGCCAGAACTGCCGCAGCCGGCCGGCGCCGTCGATGGCGGCGGCCTCGTACAGCTGCGCCGGGATCTGCTTGAGGCCGGCCAGGAAGATCACCATCGGCGCGCCGAACTGCCACACCGACAGCAGCACGATCGTGCCGAGTGCCGTCGAAGGGTCGTTGACCCACGGCCTGCCGTGCAGGCCGACGGCGTGCAGCAGGTCGTTGACCGCGCCCTGGCGGCCGAACATGGCCTGCCAGACGATGGCCAGCGCGACGCTGCCGCCGAGCAGCGACGGGACGTAGAACAGCGCCCGGAACAGGCCGACGCCGCGCCGGTCCCGGTTCAGCAGCAGCGCCACCGCGAGCGCGGCGCCCAGCTTGAGCGGCACCGACACCAGGCCGAAGACCAGCGTCACCTTGACCGCGTGCCAGTACTGCGGGTCGTGGCCGAACATCCGCCGGTAGTTGGCGAGCCCGACCCAGTGCGGCGCGGTCAGCAGGTCGTAGTCGGTGAAGGTGAGGTAGAGGGAGTAGAGGGCGGGCAGCGCGGTGATGCCGAGCAGGCCGACCAGCCACGGCGAGAGGAAGGCGTAGCCGGCCAGCGCCTCCGAGCGGCGCGCCGAGGGGCGCCACCGCGGGGCGGTCCGCCGGCTGTCACTCGGCCGGCGGGCCGCCCGCGGCGGGGTGGTGGAGAGCACGTCCATGTGGTCCGTCCCGGCTGCCCGCGTCTCAGCCCTGGAGCGCGGTCTTGGCCTGGTCGAGGAACTGGCTGGCCGCCTGCTGCGGCGACGCGCGGTCGTACTCGACCGTCTCCGCGGCCGTGATCAGCAGGTTCCGGATCTGCTGGTGGCCCTTGGGCGGCGGGGAAGGCGCTTTCCCGACCTTCGTGGCCATCTGCGCCTCGAACTCGATGACCCGCTTGGTGACCGGGTCGAAGGTGGACTCGAGCTGCTTGCGGACCTTGAGGTTCACCGGCAGGCCGCGCTCCGCCCCGAGGATCGTGCCGGCCCCGGCGTCGTTGACGAGGAAGTCGATGACGCTGGCCACCACCTTGGGGTGCTTGGTGTGGGCGTACGCCGACCAGAACAGCGCGGCCCGGTGGAACTGGCCGGACGGCTTGCCGGGGTAGGCGGTCACGCCCAGCTCGTGGTCGGTGTCGTTGGACATCTCGGTGAGCTGGTTGTCGTGCATGAACGAGGTGGCGGCCTGCTTGGTCACCACGAGCTGCTTGGTGACGTCGCCGCCGTTGGCCACGTGGCTGATGTCGCCGGGCGGGCCGACCTTGTCCTTGCGCAGGTTCGCCCAGAACGTGAACCACCTGGCCAGGTCGGTCTCGGTGAAGCCCATCCTGCCGTTCTTGTAGAGGTCCTTGCCCTGCTGGCGCAGCCAGTCCTGGAGCACCTTGTAGTCGGCGCTCGGGTCGGTGGTGCCGTACTTGCCGGTCGCGGTCGTCACCTGCTTGGCCCAGTCCGCGTACTGCTGCCAGCTCCAGCCGATCTGCGGGGTGGGCAGGCCGGCGCCGGACAGCAGGGTCTTGTCGTAGATCAGGCCGGGCGTGTTCTGCGCGGCGGCGACCGCGACGAATTTGCCCTGCACGGTGCCGTACTGCTTGAGGCCCGGCGAGAAGTCGGTCACCGACAGCTGCCTGCCGACGTACGGGCCGAGGTCGAGGGTGAGGCGGCGCTCGGCGTACTCGGTGAGCAGGTTGTCGTCGATCTGGAAGAGGTCGGGCACCTGGCCGCCGGCGGCGTTCGTGGACAGCTTGTCGTAGTAGCCGGCGTAGCCCTGCCACTGGTAGGTGAAGCTCACCTCGGGGTGCTGCGTGTGGTACATGTCCAGGGCGTTCTGGGTGCGCTTGGCCCGGTCGGGGCCGCCCCACCAGAAGACGGTCAGCGACGCCTTCTCCGGCGCGCCGGACTTCTTCTTGTCGGAGGACTTCGAACCGCTCCCGCAGGCGGCGGCTGCCGCCAGCGGGGAGGCCGCGAGCCAGGTCAGCACGGCCCGGCGCGACGGGGTGGACGTCATGGGGCATCTCCGGGGTATTCGGGTCTCCAGCCGGCGGCGGGCGGTGGCGCGGTCGACTCGCGGACCACCAGTCGCGTACGCAGGACGACCTGGGTCGCGGCCCGGTCGGCGCCGGCCTGGCGGAGCAGGTGGACCTGGTGCAGCAGCAGGTCGACGGCGGACCGGCCGGCCTCGCGTGCCGGCATGGAGACGGTGGTGAGTTTGGGGTGGGCGATAGCGCTGGCGGCGATGTCGTCCACGCCGACGACGCTGAGGCCGGACGGCACCGGTACGCCGTGCCGGGCGAGGCCCTCGAGCAGGCCGATCGCCATCAGGTCGTTGTAGGCGAGGACCCCGGTCGCCCCGGTCTCGAGTACCGGGAGGGCGGCCTTCTCGCCGCTGGCGGCGGTGGGGGTGTGCGGGCCGAGCTCCTCGATCGAGGCGCCCGCGGCGCGGGCGGCGGCGGTGGCCGCCCGCCGGATCTGCCGGTTGGTCCAGGAACCGGACGGGCCGGCGAGCAGCACGAGCCGGGTGTGGCCGAGCTGGCACAGGTGCCGGACGGCGAGCTTGGCGCCCTCGGCCACGTCCATGAGCACGCAGGGCAGGCCGCGGGCCTGCCGGTTGACGACGACGATCGGGACCTCCTGGCGCAGCCGCTCGATGCGGGTGTTCGTCATCCGCGGGCTGCACAGCAGGACGCCGTCGACCTGCTTGGCGAGCGCCCTGACCAGGTCCTCCTCGGCGACCGGATCCTCGTCGGTGTCGGCGATGAACACGTGGTGGTCGCGCTCCCTGGCGGCGACCTGCGCCTCCTTGATCAGCGGCGGGAAGAACGGGTTGGCGAGGTCGGCGACGATCACGCCCAGGTTGTGCGTGCGGCCGGTGATCAGGCCGCGGGCGGCGCGGTTCGGCCGGTACCCGAGTTCCTCGGACACGGCCAGCACCCGGTCGCGGGTCGCCCGGCTCACCAGCTGCGGCGCGGAGAACGTCCGGGAGACCGTGGACACGTGGACTCCGGCCACCCTGGCGACGTCCCTGATCGTGATCGGCACGGGGATTTCTTCCAATTCCGGTCTGTGAATTCGACCTATGAGAGCGCTACCATGACAAACGTTTGTGGGGGTGTCAATGCCCGCTAGTGCTCTCATTACGGATTTGTCGGGCGCGCCTGCACCGATCTTGGTGCTGATGATGCAAACGTTTGTGCCAGCGCGGGGAGGAGGTCTGAAGCGTGCGGATAGCGCTTTCCAAGGCGACGGTACCCGCGCCGGCGGCTCGCCGGGAGGTCCCCACGGTCGGTCTCGTCGGGGTCAACGGGCACGGCGTCTCCCACCTGCGCCGGCTGGGACCGGCGCACGCCCAGGGCCGGCTGCGGCTCGCGGCGGTGTGCGACGTCCGGCCGCCGGGACCGGAGGCCCGCGCCCTGCTGCCGGCCGGGGTGCCGGTCTACGCCGACCACCGCGCGCTGCTCGCGGCCGGGGCACCGGACGTGCTGGTCGTTGTCACTCCCCCGCCCACACACCTGGCGATCGCCGGTGACGCGCTCCGGGCCGGCGCTGACGTGCTGCTGGAGAAGCCGCCGGTGACCTCGCTCGCCGAACACGACGCGCTCGCCGCGGTGGTGGCGGAGACCGGGCGGCGCTGCCAGGTGGGGTTCCAGGCGCTGGGCTCGGCGGCGCTGGACGAGCTGCTCGCGGCGATCCGGGCCGGGCGGCTCGGGCCGGTCACCGGGATCGGGGCGGCCGGGACCTGGGTGCGGGACGCGGCGTACTTCCGGCGGGCGCCGTGGGCGGGCCGGCGGGCGGTGGTCGGCGCCGTCACCGCCGACGGGGCGCTCACCAACCCGTTCGCGCACGCGGTGATGACCTGCCTGGCCCTGGTGCTGGCCGGCGGCGGGCCGGTCACCGGCATCCGGGTGGAGCGGTACCGCGCCCACGACATCGAGGTGGACGACACCGCCTGCCTGCGGATCGACACCGGCACCGGGGTACCCGTCCTGGTCGCGGTGACGCTGTGCGCGGCCACCGTCCGCCAGCCGCGGGTGCTGGTGTACGGCGAGGAGGGGACGGCGGAGCTGTACTACGCCGCCGACGAGCTGCGGCTGCCCGGCGAGGCGGCGGCCCGGGCCGTGCCGGGCCGGATCGACCTGCTCACCGACCTGCTGGCCGCCCGCGACCGGCCCGGCGCTCCGCTGCGGGCGCCGCTGGAACGGACCCGCCCCTTCACCGCCGTGCTCGAGCGGGTGCTGGCCGCCCCCCTCCACCCGGTACCACCGGAGCGGGTGACCCCGGCGCCCGGCGAACCGGGCCGGCTGGTCATCGCCGGCATCGACGAGACCGTCGCCACGGCGGCGGCGACTCTCCGCCTGTTCTCCGAATTCGAGGAGTGGCCATGCGCAAGCTGACGATCACCGACTTCTCGTCCCTCTTCCCCGGCTACCGGGTCGACCGCGGCGGCGTCAGCCAGTACCCGCCGGGCGAGCGCAGCCACCCCGAAGGCCGCCACGTCCACGACGTGCCCGAGGTCTTCTACCTCCTCCAGGGCCACGGCGAACTCGAGGTCGACGGCGCCACCCAGCCCGTCACGGCCGGCGACGTCCTCTACATCGAACCCGGCGAGGACCACCACCTCACCGGCCACAGCGCCCTCCCCCTCGCCTACACCTGGATCCACCTCCACCCGGTCAGCCGGTAGCCGCGGCGTACCGCCAGAAGTCACGGATCCACCTGGCCGGGGCCGGACTCCGCGCCGCGACCTGGGTGAGCAGGACGGCCACCGTCCCGGTGGCGGGGATGAGGTGCGCCGACGTTCCGGTGCCGCCGACCCAGCCGTAGCGGCCCGGCACGGTCCCGGGCTGGTCGGTGGTGATGTCGACCGAGCCACCGAACCCCCAGCCCTGGCCCTCCAGGAACACCGCGCCGATCTCGCGTTGCGCCGGGGTCGTGTGGTCGGTGGTCATCAGGCGTACCGATTCCGTCGACAGCAGCCGGCGCCCGTCGGCGGCGACACCCCCGGCCAGCAGCATGCGGCCGAAGGCCAGCCAGTCGTCGGCGGTCCCGGCCAGGCCGCCGTTTCCGAGCGGGAACGCCGGCATGGTGGTCCACTGCCCGTCCGGCGGGTCGACCGCCTCCAGAGCCCCGGCCGGGCCTGGCTGGTAGTAGGTGGTGAACCGGTCCAGCTTGGCCGGCGGCACCACGAAACCGGTGTCCACCATGCCCAGCGGCTCGAAGATCCGTTCCGCCAGGAACCGCGGCAGTGGACGGCGGGACACCCTGGCCACGAGGACGCCCTGCAGGACCGAGCAGGTGTCGTACAACCACGCCTCACCTGGCTGGTACAGCAGCGGGACCCGGGCGAGATCGGCCAGCCACACCTCGGGAGGCGGGAAGGTCTGCGGCTGCCGCCCGTCCTTCTGCACCGGGAACAACGCCTGTACCGCCGGCAGCGTGAAGTCCGACGGGAACCCGTACCCCGCCTGGGCGCTGAGCAGGTCGAACACGGTGATCGGCCGGCCCGCCGGCACGACGTCCTCGACCGGGCTGGCGGGTGTGCGGACCACGACCGGCTCGGCCAGCTCCGGAAGCCACCGGTCGACCGGGTCATCGAGGGCGATCAGGCCGTCCTCGACGAGGATCATGACGGCGGCGGCGGTGATGGGCTTGGTAATCGACGCGATCCGAAAGATCGAGTCCCGGGCCATCGCCGGGCCGCCGACCGTCGCCGAGCCCACGGCCGCCACCTCGACCCGGTCGCCGTGGGCGACGAGGCCCACCGCTCCGGGCACCGATCCGTCCTCGACGTACGGGCGCAGAAGGTCGTGCAGTCCGGTCATCGACTCATCCTCCGTACCTGGCTGCGTGGTCCGGCGCGGCCGACGCGGGCCGGCGGTGTCGTCCCCGCCGGGTGAGGGGGCACCGGCGTCCGGGTCAGCGCTGGGAGCGGGCGGCGACGATCTCGCGTACGGCGCGCTCGAGGGCGTAACCCCGGTCGTCGGTGCCGCCCTTGACGTCGGCGTTCAGGGTGGCGGCGATGCGCATCGCGGCGGCGAGGCCGGTCGGTGTCCAGCCGCGGGACTGCCGTTCGGCGCGTTCGACCTTCCAGGGCGGCATGCCGAGCTGGCTGGCGACGGTGTACTTGGGCGCGCGCCCGGCGGCGGCGACCCGGGACACGGTGCGGACGCCGTCGGCGAGCGCGTCGGCGATCGGCACCGGGTCGACGCCGGTGTCCAGTGCCCACCGCAACGCCTCCAGCGCACCGGCGGTGTCGCCGACCATGACGGCGTCGGCCACGGTGAAGCCGCTCACCTCGGCGCGGCCCCGGTGGTAGCGCTGGATCGCCGCGACGTCGACGGTGCCGCCGGTGTCGGCGACGAGCTGGCCGCACGCGTTGGCCAGTTCCCGCAGGTCCGACCCGACCGCGTCGAGCAGCGCGCGGGCGGCGTCCTGGGTGGTCCGGCCGCCCTGCCGGGCGATCTCGTCGCGGACGAAGGCCAGCCGGTCGTCGTAGCGCTTCAGCTTGCCGCACGGCACAACCGTGGCCCCGGCCTTGGTCAGGCCGTCGACCAGCGCCTTGGCCTTGGCGCCACCCGGATGGGTGACCACCAGGTAGACCTCCTCGACCGGCTCGCCCGCGTAGCTCACCAGCGTCGCGATCAGCGCCTTGTCGGCGTCCTGGCCGTTCCGCACGGCCACGACCCGGCTACCCCCGAACAGCGACGGGCTGACCAGCTCGGCGAGCGCCCCGGCGTTGAGGTCGGCGGCGGACAGGTCGTGGACCTCCACTTCCGGGTCGGCCGCCCTGGCGGCGGTGATCACCTCCTGAACCGCCCTGGCGACGAGCAGTTCCTCGTCGCCCACTGCCAACCGCACCGGACTCAGCACCGGTATCGCCCGAGAAGCCACCCGAGCATCGTGCCACGTCACCCCGACAACCCGCCGCCGGCGGGCCGTCAGGGCGGTTCCCGGGTGCGGAGGGTGAGGGTGCCGCCGGTGACGCATACCGCCACGTCCCCGTCCTGATCGGTACGGAACGTCCTGATCCCGCGGCGGGCGAGCAGGGTCAGCGTGCTCGGGGCGGGATGGCCGTAGTCGTTGTGGGCGCCGACCGAGATGATCCCCACCCGGGGACGCACCGCGTCCACGAACCGCGGGTCGATGTAGGCCGAACCGTGATGAGGCACCTTCAGCACCTCGCCCCGCAGGTCGATCCCGGAGTCCAGCAGCTCCCGCTGGGCGTCCAGCTCCATGTCCCCGGCGAGCAGCAGCACCCGACCGGCGACCCGGACCCGGAGCGCCACCGAGCTGTTGTTCGGGTCCGATCGGGTGCCCCGGAAGGCGTGGGCCGGGCCGAGCACGTCGATCCGCAGCGGGCCGACGGTGACCGCCGTGCCGGGCTCCGCGCGGCCGAGCGACAGCCCGCGCGGGCGCAGCGCGTTCTGGACCAGGCGGAGGCCGGCCGGGGGCTGGTCGAGCGGTCCGGTCTCGACCGCGGCCACCGAGCGGTTCCTGAGCGCGCCCGGCAGCCCGTCGACATGGTCGGCGTGCAGGTGGGTGAGGACCAGCAGGGGAATGTCCCGCACGCCCAGCCGGCCCAGGCAGGAGTCGACCGGGCGCGGATCGGGGCCGGTGTCGACGACCACCGCCGTGCCGGGTCCGGCCGAGAGCGCCAGCGCGTCGCCCTGCCCGACGTCGCAGGCGACCATCACCCAGCCGGCCGGCGGCCAGCCTGGCAGCAGCATCCGTATCGGCACCAGGACCGCCGCGCCGGCCAGCACCCCGATCAGCGCGGTACGGCGCAGGCCGGGCACCTTCACGACGGTGATGAGCAGCACCAGCGCCGCCGTGAGCAGCAGCCCGCCGGTCAGCCCGGACGGCCACGCCACGGTCGCGTGCGGGATCCGTGCGCCCACCCGCGCCACCGCCACCAGCCAACGGACCGGCCAACCGGCCAGCCACACCGGCACGGCGGCGGCCGTCACGCTGGCCGGGGCGAGCGCGGCCGCCAGCACGCCGAGCACGGTCGCCGGCGCCATCGCCGGGGCCGCCAGCAGGTTCGCCGGGATGGCCACCAGGCTGACCTGGCCGCCGATCGCCGCCAGCGCGGGGAGGACGGCGACGTTGGCGGCGGCCGCCACGGCGAGCGGTTCAGCGAGCCAGCCCGGCAGCCGTGCCTCCAGCCGGTCCCGCCACCCGGGCGCGAGCACCAGGATGCCGGCCGTCGCCAGTACCGACAGGACGAACCCGGGCGCCCTGGCCAGCGCGGGGTCGGCCAGCACCAGGATCGCCACGGCCGCCGACAGGACGGGCAGCGCGGGCCGTTCCCGGCCGGTCGCGAGCGCGAGCAGGACCAGCGCCGCCATCACCGCGGCCCGCAGGACCGACGGGCTGGGCCTGGCCAGCACCACGAACCCGAGCAGTCCCAGCGCGGCGAGCAGCGCCGTCAGCCGGGGACCGGCCCGCGCCCAGCGCAGCAGGCAGAGGATCGCCCCCACGGTGAGCGCGCAGTTCGTCCCGGAGACCGCCAGCACGTGGGTGAGCCCGGTGGCCCGGAAGTCGGCCGACAGGTCACCGTCCAGACCGGACGTGTCGCCGTCGACCAGCGCCGGGAGGAGTCCCCTGGCCGGCTGCGGGAGTACCCGGCAGGCCCGTCGCAGCGCCGCTCGCACGCCTCCGGCGGCCCGTTGCACGGCCGACGGCCGGCCCGCCGGCCGGGGCGGCCCACGAACCGAGAGCACGGCCGCGGTCAGGTCGCCGCGGCGGGCGGGCTCCAGGCTTCCGGCGGCGTCGATCCGCTGGCTGGGCAGCAGCGCGCCCCAGGCCGCGCCGTCGGCGAGCACCAGCGCCCGCACCTTCCCGGTCACGGTCCGCCCGGCGCCCGACACCCTGGTGAGCGAGGCCGGGATCGCGTACCCCGGCCGGCCGCCCGCCGTGATCGGCCGGGGATCGTCGGCGACGGTGAACCGGGCGGTGACCCTGGCGTGCCGCCGGACCAGGTCGTGCAGCGGGGCGGCGTCCCGCTGGGCCACCCGCAGCCCGGTCACCCCGGCCGCCGCGGCCACGCCGACCAGCAGCAGCGCCACCGCCGCCGACCACGCGGCGCGGCGCGCCAGCGCGGCCACCGCGAGCAGGGCGGCCACACCACAGGTGCCGGCGGCGGCCCTGGCGGGCAGGCCGAGCAGTGCCGCCGCGGCGATCCAGGCGCCCACGGCCGCGCCGGCCAGGCGCAGGTCGGGCTTCCGCCCGCCGGTCGGCCGCAACCCCGCGAATCCCACCCTGACGACATCGCCGCTCATACCGTCACCCGCGGCTTCAGTTGCTTGAAGCGGGCGTCGCCGACACCGTCCACCTGGCGGAGGTCGTCGATCGACCGGAAGCCGCCGTGCCGGGTGCGGTAGTCGACGATCCGCTGGGCCAGCACCGGCCCCACACCGGGGAGCGTGTCGAGCTGCTCGACCGTCGCGGTGTTGAGGTTGACCAGGGTGCCCGGGGTCGCCGAGCCGGCCGGGCCACCGGGCGGGCCGGGTGCGCCGGCGGGGACGGCGCCGCCGACCGCCACCTGCTCGCCGTCGTTGAGCCGGCGGGCGAGGTTGACGCTGCCGGGGTCGGCGTCCGGGAGCAGGCCGCCGGCGGCCTGGACCGCGTCCGCGACCCGCGCGCCGGCCGGCAGGCTGAAGACGCCAGGATGGGTCACCTTGCCCGTCACCGCGACGACCACCACCGTCGCGGCCCTGCTGGCACGGGCGGCTGAGCCGCCGGTGTCGGACACGGCGGCCGGGCGCGGCGCGGGTATCGCGGTCACCCGTGGCCGGTCGTGCCAGGCGAACCCGGCGACGAGCAGTACCACGCCGAGCGCCACCAGCGCCGCGGCGACCGCCGCCCGGCGGGTGGGCAGCAGGCGCGGGGCACGCAGCCCGGCCGGCGCCAACCTGGCGAGCAGGCCGGGCTGTGTGTCATCCACTGTGGACTCCCGGTGTTCGCACCGGACGACGATGACCTCGGCGGGGTCGTCGGGATCCCGTGACCGGGTGTCCTGAGGTGGCCGGAACAGCCGGTGGAGCCGTTCGGTGGCCTGGCGCTGGATGGCCTGGTTGGCGCGAGATCGAGACATGCCGGCGACGCTAGGCGGGGGCGCGGGCCGGTAGGCCCGGGGAACCCGGATCTGTGGATGAAACCTGGGGATGTGGATAACGTCCTGGGAAAACGCGCCGCGGCTCAGCGGACGACGATCACCACGCCGAGCACGCCCGGGCCGACGTGGGCGCCGACCGCCGCACCCAGCTCGGCCGTGACCAGCTCGCGCAGGCCGGGCAGGCGCTCGCGCAGCAGCTCGCCGAGCTGGCGTGCCCGGTCGGCGGCCGCCAGGTGGTGCACGGCCACGTCGACCTCCCGGTCGCCGGCCTCCTGCGCCGACAGCTCGGCCAGGCGGCGCAGGCCGCGGCCGGGAGTGCGGACCTTCTCCTGCAGCTCCACCACGCCGTCGTCGATCCGCAGCAGCGGCTTCACCGAGAGCGCGGTACCGAACAGCGCCACGGCGGCGCCGATCCGACCGCCCCGCCGCAGGTGTTCCAGGGTGTCGACGTAGAAGAGGGTGGCGGTGCGCTCCACCGTGGCGCAGGCGGCCTGGTACGCGTCGGACAGCGTTCCGCCGGCCGCGGCGACCTCCGCCGCCCGCAGGGCGGGAAAGCCCAGACCCATGCCGACCGTGCGGGTGTCGAGCACCCTGACCCGGCGGTCGCCGCCGCACTCGGCGGCGGCCAGCGCCGCCGACTCCCACGTCCCGGACAGCTCGCGGGACAGGTGCAGCGACAGCACTCCCGAGGCGCCGGTGTCGAGCGCGGCGCGGTACGCGGCGGCGAACGCGGCCGGCGACGGCCGCGACGTGGTCACCCGGCGGTGCCGGTCGGCGAGCGCCCGTGCCACCTCGGCCGGCGAGACGTCCACGCCCTCCTCGCCGGTGACGCCGTCGATCGTCACCAGCAGCGGGACCACGGTCACGCCGGCACGCTCGGCCGCGCCGGCGGGCAGGTAGGCGGTCGAGTCGGTGACGATGGCGACAGGTCCGGGCATCTCCCGCAGGTTACCCGCCGGTCGCCCGGCCGCCCGCCCGCCGTGCCGGGTCAGGCGGTGCCGGTACCTCGCGACTGCGCCTCCGGGTGATGCTCGGTGGGTACGTCGGAGGGCCCGGTCCGGTGGCCCTCGGCGAGCCGCCCGCCGCCGGCGGCGCGCTGCGGCGGCACCGGCAGCCGCCCGCTCGCCCTGAGCAGGGCCGCCCTGGACAGCGTCGCGTGCGGACGGACGGTCCCGGGCGGCGCCGTCTCGGTCAGGACGTCGCGCGCCGTGCGCGCCAGCTCGGCGGCCTCGCGCGGGTGACCAGCCTCCTCCGCCAGGCTGCTCAGCTCGCGCACGAGCTCCACGCCGCAGGTGCTGTCGCCGGCCGCCGCCGCCAGGCGCAGCGCCTGGATCAGGTGCCGCTGGGCGGTGCCGGCCATGCCGGTGTCCCTGGCCGCTCCGGCGGCGAGCGCCAGCAGCCGGGCGAACGCCGCGCACCAGCCGGCGTCGTCCGGGTGCGGCTGGTCGGCGGCGGCGCGGAGGTGCTGGTCGAGCAGCGGCCGCAGGGTGTCGGCCGGCTGGATCCGGCGGAGCGCGGTGAGGTGGGCGGTGGCGCCGGCCAGCGCCGTGGTGCCCGCCCTGGCGGAACCGCCGGCGGCATCGCCGGCGGCCGGGTCGGAAGGCGGGTCGGGAGGCGGGTCGGCGGCGGGTTGCGCACGGGCGGTGGGCGGCGAGGCGGATCCGTGCCACCAACGCCACACGGCGACCACCAACGCCACCGGGTCGACGCGGGCGGTGGCGCCCGCGCCGGTCGCGAGCCGGTCGACCGTGCGTACCGCGTCGGCCGGGTCGTCGGGATATTCCAGGCCGGCCAGGGCGTCGGCGGGGAAGCCGCAGTCGACGGTGGTGATCCGGCGGCCGAGGCGCTGGGTCAGCACGGTGGCGACCAGCTCCTGGATCGGCGCGTGCGGGCGGCGGCCGCGCAGCCACCAGCTCACGGAGTCCTTGCCGTAGCGCAGGTGCAGCGGATTCGGGAGCGCGTCGCCGGCCGCGTTCACCCGGCGGGCGAACGCGGCGTGCGTGAGTCCGGCCTCGACGAGCAGGGCGCGCAGGGCCTGGTTCGGCTGTGGGTCAGTCATGTCAGACACCTCCTTGGGGTGAAGGTGAGACTAGGAGGGGGGTCTGACAAAAGGAGGGAAACGCAGGCTCGCGCAGGCTGACGACAGCAAACGCAGTCTGGTTCGACCGGCCCGCATGGACTGTCCTGGAAACCGGGCGCGGCGGACGTGGGTTGCGGGGTGGCCGCCCGCCCAGCGGTGGGGCCGCGGGCGACGGCCCCACCGCTCCGGCTACGCAACGCGCCGGTACGGGGAATGACAGCGGCGAGGAGGTACGGGGATGTCAGGCCGGCACGACGTTGACCAGCTTGGGAGCGCGGACGATGACGGTCCGCACCTCCCGACCGTCCAGGGCACGTGCCACACCGGGCGCGGCCAGCGCCCGGGTGCGCAGCTCGTCCTCGCCGATCGAGGGCGGCACCTCCAGCCGGTCCCTGACCTTGCCGGCGACCTGCACCACGCAGGTGACGGTCTCCTCGACCAGCAGGGCGGGGTCGACCTGCGGCCACCGCGCCCTGCTCACCGTGTCGCCGTTCTCCACGTCGTGGCCCAGCCGGGCCCAGCAGTCCTCGGCGCAGTACGGCGCGACCAGGCTCACCAGGATCGCCAGCGCCTCGGCGCCGGACCGCACCGCGGGGTCGGCGGGGCCGGGACCGCCGTCGACGGCCTTCCGCAGCAGCGAGGTCAGCTCCATCATGCGGGCGACGGCCACGTTGAACCGGAACGCCTCGATCAGCTCGGTGACGTCGTGGACCAGCCGGGCCACCCCGCGGCGGACCGCCAGGTCGCCCTCGTCCTGACCGCCCTCGCCGGGCCTGGCGGCGCCGACGTCGGCGCACACCCGCCAGGCCCTGGCCAGGAACTTGCCGGCGCCGGTCGGCGACACCTCGGCCCAGTCGATGTCCTCGTCCGGCGGGCCGGAGAAGATCATCGTCAGCCGGATGGCGTCGACGCCGTGCGACTCCAGCTGCTCGCCCAGGTTGACGCCGTTGCCCAGCGACTTGGACATCGCCTTGCCCCGGTTGATGACCTGACCCTGGTTCAGCAGCGCCTTGAACGGCTCGGTGAAGGTGACCAGGCCCATGTCGTACAGCACCTTGACGAAGAACCGGCTGTACAGCAGGTGCAGGATCGCGTGCTCGACGCCACCGACGTACTGGTCGACCGGGTTCCAGGCGGCGACGGCGGCCGGGTCGAACACCCGCGTCTCGTCGCGCGGCGAGCAGTACCGCAGGAAGTACCAGGACGAGTCCACGAAGGTGTCCATGGTGTCGGCGTCCCGGGTGGCCGGCCCGCCGCACCGCGGGCAGGTGGTGTTCACCCACTCGGTGGCGGCGGCCAGCGGGGAGACACCCTGCGGGGCCAGCTCGGCGCCGCGCAGGTCGGGCAGCTCGACCGGCAGCTGGTCGTCCGGGACCGGCACCTCCCCGCAGTCAGGGCAGTGGACGATCGGGATCGGGCAGCCCCAGAACCGCTGGCGGCTCAGCAGCCAGTCCCGCAGCCGGTAGTTCACGGCGGCCTTGCCGGCGCCGCGCTCCTCCAGCGTCCGGATGATCCGCTCGATGCCCTCCCGCTTGCCGGTGCCGTCGATCGGACCGGAGTTGATGTGCCGACCCTCGCCGGCGGTGGCCACGCCGGTCTCGCCCGGATCCGGCTCGCCGGTGTCCAGGACCACCCGGACCGGCAGCCCGAAGGTGCGGGCGAAGTCCAGGTCACGCTGGTCGTGCGCGGGCACCGCCATGATCGCGCCGGTGCCGTACTCGGGCAGCACGTAGTCGGCGGCCCAGACCGGGATGCGCTCGCCGTTCACCGGGTTGATGGCGTACCGGCCCAGGAAGACGCCGGTCTTCTCGCGCTCGGTGGACTGCCGCTCCACCTCGCTCAGCCGGCGCACCTGCACCAGGTAGGAGTCGAAGGCCTCCCGCTGCTCGGGCGCGCACAGCTCGTCGGCCAGTCCCGAGTCGGCGGCCACCACGAAGAAGGTGGCCCCGTACAGGGTGTCCGGCCGGGTGGTGAACACGGTGACCGGCTCGTCCCGGCCCTCGATGGCGAAGTCGACGTCGGCGCCCTCGGACCGGCCGATCCAGTTGCGCTGCATGGTCAGCACGCGCTCGGGCCAGGTGCCCTCCAGCTGGTCCATGTCGGCCAGCAGGCGGTCCGCGTACTCGGTGATCTTGAAGTACCACTGGGTCAGCAGCCGCTTGGTCACCGCGGTGCCGCAGCGCTCGCACTGACCGTTGATGACCTGCTCGTTCGCCAGCACGGTCTGGTCCTTGGGGCACCAGTTGACCGGGCTCGCCTTGCGGTAGGCCAGGCCGCGCTCGAAGAACCGCAGGAACAGCCACTGGGTCCAGCGGTAGTACTCGGGATCGGAGGTGTGCAGGCGGCGACTCCAGTCGAAGGAGATCGCGTAGTGCTTGTACGACGCCGCCTGCGTCTCGATGTTCTGGTAGGTCCAGGTGGCGGGGTGCTCGTTGCGGCGGATCGCGGCGTTCTCGGCGGGCAGGCCGAAGGAGTCCCAGCCGATCGGATGCAGCACGTCGTAGCCGTTCAGGAACCAGTACCGGGCCACCACGTCGCCGATGGCGAACGCCTCGGCGTGGCCCATGTGCAGGTCACCCGACGGATAGGAGAACATGTCCAGCATGTAGCGGCGGGGACTGCCGTCCTCGCGCGCCTTGAACTGGTCCAACTTGTCCCAGACCGGCAGCCATCGCTCCTGGATGGCCCGCCAGTCGTAGCGGTCCTCGCTCATGGTGTCCGTCCTCTACTCACTTGCCGGTGCGGGTGGGGGGTGCGGGGGGTTGCGATGAGCCGGGACACGAAAAAAGCCCTCGCTGGACGCAAGGGCTGCCGCGCTGACCTGTCCCGTTCTCAGCGCGGCCCGGCAAGGAGCAGGCGCTCCGCGTGCTGCATACCCGGGATGATACCCGGTCGCCGCGGACGATCGCCTCCCCCCTGTCGCGGGGCGCGCGCGGCCACTCCGCTCCGGTGCCGCTGACCAGGCGAATCCGGCCGGCCTGCGGGCGGGTCGCACGATCGGACCGTTCCCTCGTCCGCCAAGGATCGTTGACCCTCCGGGAGCGGGCGGGCACAGGAGGTGAGCCGGTTTGGACGAACGTGATCTCGTGGCAGCGCTGGACGCTGGTCACCCTCGAGGCTTCGCACAGGTCTACGACGCGTACTGCGATCGGCTCTACGCGTACTGCCGGGCCGTCATCCCGGACACCGCCGCGGCCTCCGACGCCACCCATGACGCCCTCGTGGTGGCCGGCCAGTGCATCGGCAAGCTCCGGGATCCGCACCGGCTGCGGCCGTGGCTGTACGCGGTCACCCGGAACGAGTGCCTGCGCCAGCACCACCGGAGCCACCGGAAGCGTTCCGCGGCCCGGGGCGGCGGCGACCCGGTCGGGCCGGCCACGGACAACCCGGGTAGCGAGCGGGAGCTGCGCGCGGCGCTGCGGGCCGCGCTGGCCGGGCTGGACGTCGCCGAGCGGGAAGTCCTGGAACTGGGCATCCGCCAGGGCCTGCACGGCATGGAGCTGGCGCTGGTGCTCGGGCTGCCGGAGGAGGAGGTCACCGGGCTGCTTCAGCGCGCGCGGCTGCGCCTGGAGAAGGCGATCACGCCGGCGGCCGTCGCCTGGACCGGTAACACGCCGTGCCCGGACCTGGACCGCCTGCTCCACGAGCCGGACCTGCGGAGCGCCCGGGCCCGCCAGCGGATCGGGCAACACCTGGACGGATGCATGGACTGCCGGCGGTCCGGCCGGCGGCCGCTGAGCGGGGTGGCGCTGCTCGCCAGCCTGCCCGCGCCGGCGCCGCCGCTGATGCTGCGGGGCCGGGTACTGGAGACCGTCACCGCCACCACGCTCGCCGGGCACCGGGCGCAGCTCGCCCGGCAGGCCGCGCCGTTCGACGAGGAAGGCTTCCCGGTACCCCTCGACCTGTCCGGCAACCGGGCCGGCCCGCTGCGGGTGGCCGCCGCTGCCGTCGCCGCCCTGCTGGTCCTGGGCGGGGTCGGCGCCGTGTGGTGGGGCGCCGAGGGCAGCACGCCGGAGGCGGCCACCGAGCTGCACGGCATGAAGGCGCCGGTGGTCAGGGCGGATCCGACCCACATCCCGCCAGTGCTGGCCGTCGCGCCGGGAATCCCGTCGCCGCTACCGCGGCCCAGCGGCCCCACCCCGCCTGGCGTCCCGGCGTCGCCGACCCCGGCCGCGTCCTTCCTGGCCGGGCCGGTCGCCTCCGGCCGCCCGCCGTCCACGGGCGGCTCCGCCGGTCCGACCGCCACGCCCAGCCCGAGCCCCACCGGCGCCTTCACCGTCACCCCGCGCACGCTCACCCTCGAACCGGGCCAGAGCGGGACGATCACTGTCGACAACCAGACAGCCGACCCGGTGTCGTGGTCGGCGTCCGTCTCCAACCCGGACGCGGTCCAGATGAACGGGACCTCCGGCCGGCTCGATTCCTACCACTACGTCACGCTCACCGTCACCGCGAGCAGCAGCTCCGCCACGACGGACAGCACGGTCACGATCACCATCAGCCCCGGCGGGCACACGGTCACGGTGAAGATCGTCGCGAAGTCCGGAAACTAAGAGCGGAAAAGTTGTTGGCGTGGCGCGGGCTGCGGACTCCTACCCACGGATGCGGGCTACCGGGCCCGCTCCGGACGAGGAGGATTCCGATGTCCGTGCCGCTAGCCCTGACCGTGCTCGCGGGCAGCCTGACCGGCTCCGCCGCGCCCGGTGTCGCCGCGGCCGGCCCGGCCGCCGCCACGGTGACACCCGGGGCGACCGTTCTCCATGGCCCGACCGGCACCAGCCCGTCCGGCCCGGCCTCCACGTGGAGTCCGGGCGGTGGGGGGATCCCGCTGCCGCTTCCGGGCGGCGTCGGGGTACGGCTGCCGCTGGTCGGTGACCTGCCGATCCGGAGTTCGAGTCCGGGCCCGCATCCACCCGAACCACCCGACCGGCGGCAGCCGGCGACCGGCTCGCGGTCCGCCGGCGCCGGCGCCCCGGCACGCCCGGTGACTGGTGAGACGGCCGCCCCGCACGCTGCGACTCCGGCCGCCGGCACCGCCACCACCGGGTCGGCGGATGGCCTGCCCGGGATCTGGACGACCGTGTTGAGCCTGGTGGCCGGGCTGGCCGCGGTATTCGCCTTCCTCGGTGTCCTGAGCTGGCTGGGTGCCCTGCCGGGCGACCGGACCCGGCGGAACCGGAACCCGCGGAGCTGGGACTCCCGGAGCTGAGACTCCGCCGCGCGGGAGCGAAACCCCGACCCCACCCCGCGCGGCGAGCCCGCCCCGGAGACCCGGCCGCACCTTGTGCACCAAAAGTCACCCCCGGCCCCGGTGCCACGAGGTTGGGTCGGGTCTCCGGTGGCGTGGGACGGTTCCGCCCGATAGGTTCCCGCCCGTGGACGACCGCGAGCTGGCGGAGGCGCTGGCATCAGGTGACCCCGGTGGTCTCGCCGGGGTTTATGACCAGTACTCGGATCGGCTGTACACGTACTGCTGGTCGCTGTTGCGCAACCGGGACGCGGCCGCTGACGCGATGCACGACACGTTCGTGATCGCGGCGCAGCGGATCGAGCAGCTGCGCGACAAGGAGCGGCTGCGCGCCTGGCTGTACGCCATCGCCCGAAACGAGTGCCTGCGCCAGCTGCGGCAGTTGTCCCGGACGGCCGAGTTGGACGAGGCGTTCGACGTGGCCGACGACTCGATCGACATGGACTCCGGTCTGCGTAACCAGGAGCTCCGTGCGCTGCTGGCGGCTGCCCTGGAAGGCCTCAACCCGCGCGAACGCGAAGTGATCCAGCTGGCCGTCCAGCACCGGCTGGACGTCAATGACGTCGCCGACGCCATGGGCCTGCCGGCCAAGCACGTCCACGCGCTGCTGTCCACTGCCCGCCAGCAACTGGAACGATCACTGTCGGCGCTGATCGTGGCCCGTACCGGCCAGGACTCCTGCGCCGAGCTGGCCAGCCTGCTGGAGGGCTGGGACGGCCAGCTCACCGTGCTGCTGCGCAAGCGGATCACCCGGCACCTGGAGACCTGCGAGGTCTGCTCGGAGGAGAAGCGCCGCCGGGTCCGGGCCGAGGCGTTGCTGGCAGGGATTCCGTTCCTGGTGCCGCCGGTGATGATGCGCGGCCGGGTGATGGGTACGGTCTTCAACCCGCAACTGGTCGGCTACCGCCAGCAACTGTCCAAGCAGGCGGGGCAGTTCACCGCCGAAGGCTTCCCGATCCCCCACGACCGGGAGGGCAGCGGCCCGCTGGCCAACGTCAACTGGAAGCGGGTGGGCCTCATCGCCGGGGTGGTCCTGCTGATCGCCCTCCTCGGCACCGGGGCCGCCGCGTGGAAGATGGGCGGCCACAAGAACAAGAGCCTGGAGGCCACGGTCAACACCCACTCCCCCAGCCCCGACGACCCGAACACCGACGCCACGTCCCCGCTGACCACCACGGTGCCAACCCCAACCCCGACGGCCTCCTCCCCCACGCCCACCCCGAGCTCCCCCACGCCCACCGCGACCAGGACCCGCACCCCGAGCCGCACCCCCGGCAACAACCCCCCGCCACCACCCCCACCCCCACCGCCGCCGCCCCCTCCCGGGGACCTCGTGGTCACCGCCGGGGATCCCATCCCCATGACCTGGCCCGGCGGCAAGGGCAGCGTGAACGTCCACAACAACGGCGGCCAGGCAGCGACTGTCTCCGTCGCTGGACCTGCCCACGGGAAAGCCGGTGGAACGTTCACCACGTCGGTGAGCCCGGCGAGCGTGAGCCCGGGCGGCAACGCGACGATCACCGTGACCGGGAGCAGCCTGTCGTCACAGGATGACGGCAGCTACACGTTCACCGTCAGCCCGGGAGGGCACACGTTCACGGTCGTCGTGGGAGACCCGATCGGGGCCGCTGATGCCGGCGGGGTGGATCGGGTGACGTTGAATCGGGAGTGAGGGGCGCGGTCAGGGGACCAGTTGGCGTTGGGCTCGGGCTATGGCGGTGGTCCAGTCGGTGGCGATGAGTTGTTGGGCGGCGGCCAGGGGTAGGTGCTTCTGGGTGCCGTGGGAGAGGACACCGGCGCAGACCATGGCGTGGAGGCGGTTTTCGACCGGGTCCTTGGGGTTGGGGATCTTGCCTACTTCGGGCCAGAGGTTCTTCGCGTCGGAGGAGCCGCCGAGTTCCTCGCTGATGAGGTGGTCCAGCTCGGACCTGGTACCCGCCGGGATGGCGTAGGCGCCGTACAGCTTCGCCTTCATCGGGTTGGTCTCCGAGGTTGGCGGCCGTACCTCCGTGGTGTAGCCCTTGACGCAGATCGTGGTGGCGATGTTGTCCTGCGTCACCGTCGGGTCGGTCGCGCCCGGCGTGCAGGCCGGGTCGGGCAGGTCCTCGCCGTTGGAGCGCTGGACGTGGCACGTTCCGGGGGCCGGGGCGGTACCGGTGACGTGCTGGCGGACGATGTCCGAGGAGGCGGCAGAGGACGAGGTGGGTTCGGCGGGGCCGGACGGGCCGCTGGCAGCCTTCTGCTGAAGTTGCCTGGACTGGCAGCCGGTGGTGGCACCGACGACCATCACCACGGCAGCCGCTACCAGCAGCGTTGGCCTCATCCGGTACCTCCTGGGCATCGACAGTGGACGGCGCACACTACAACGACACCCTGCGCTCAGGAGGGATTACACGCCGCTTCGACCACTATCGCCATCGCCTTCCCGACACGTTCGTGTACCGGCCATGACCAGTGCATTCCGTCCGGGTTCCCGATCCCGGCCGACAGCTCCGGCTCGATCAGCGCCGGCAGGTCCACCAGCGGCACACTCTCCCGCACGCCCCAGGCGAGCGCCGCGGCGACCGCCCGCGCGTGGCCACGGTGGGTGCCGCCGTACGCCGGCGCCCGGTGCCGCGCCGGCACCACGCCGACCACCGGCTTCCCCGGGTGGTAGTACCGGATGCCGCGCACGCACCAGCTCAGGTACCGGTCGGTGAGCCGCTGCGGCAGCGCCCGGAACGGGCTGACCCGCGCCGCGTGCGGCTGGGCCGCCAGGTACGCCGCCCGCGCCGCCCGCCGGACCGGCTCCGGTCGCAGCAGCGGCAGCCCTTCCCGCAGGTAGGTGGGTACGACCGTGGCCACGGAGTCCATGCTGCCGACCGCCAGCACCACCGCGTCGGCGCGCGGCAGCAGCACCGAGTACACCAGCGGGTCCCGGGTCAGGGCGAACCACGCGTCCCTGGCCGTCCAGCCCAGCCGCGCCACCACGTCGGCCTCCGCCCCGAGCGCGGCGGCCAGCACGTTCGGGTACAGCCGCGGCTCGGTGAGCAGCTCGGCCCGTTCCGGCCCGTGGAACGCCAGCGAGTCGGCGATCACCAGTACCCGCACGACGGGGCCCCGCCTACAGCGGCATCGTGGACGGCTCGACACCGCCGCCGTTGGGCGGCAGGTCGCCGGCGGTGTGCTCGTCGGCCGTGGCCGCCCGCCCCGGCGCCGGCGCGTTGTGCGCCCGCAGCGACCAGCCCCGCCCGTCCCCGTACACGAGCTCCGAGTAGTGGCAGTTGTCCAGCCCGGCGAGCGCGCTCCACCGGCCCGGCGGCAGGTCGAGGATCCGCCCGAGCAGGGTACGGATCGTGCCGCCGTGCGACACGATCATCGCCGTCTCCGCCTCGATCCCGAGTACCGCCGGCACCGCCCGGTCGGCCAGGTCGGTCGCGGTCTCCCAGCCGGGCAGGTTCACCGACCGCCCGGTCCGCCACTGCTCGAACGCCTCCGGGTACCGCGCCGCGACCTCGTCCCGGGTCAGTCCCTGGAACCCGGCCAGGCACATCTCCCGCAGCGCGCGGGTGCGGACGACGTCGTGCCCGCTCACCGCCGCGATCGCCGCCGCCGTCTCGGTGGCCCTGGACAGGTCGGAGCTGACCAGCACGTCGAAGCCCAGGCCGGCCAGTCCGGGGGCGGCGGCCGCGGCCTGCGCCCGGCCGACGTCGTCCAGGGGCACGTCCAGTTGTCCCTGGAACCGCCCCTCCGCGTTGGACCCGGTCCGCCCGTGCCGTACCAGCAGCAGGCGTCGCGGGCTCACGCCCTGCCGGCCTTGATCACATCGTCCAGGGGGATCGCGGGGCAGTCCTTCCACAGCCGCTCCAGGCCGTAGAACTCGCGCTCCTCGCTGTGCTGGACGTGGATCACCACGTCCACGTAGTCGAGGAGCACCCACCGGCCTTCCCGCTCGCCCTCCCGGCGGGTCGGCTTGGTGCCCAGGTCCCTGGCGAGTCGCTCCTCCACCGCCTCCACGATCGCCTGGACCTGCCG
>JBJMIH010000117.1:0-9261 GCA_045806985.1 Mycobacteriales bacterium
CGAACCGGCCGCAGGTGCGGGCGGCGGTCTCCGCGGACCAGGGCAGGTAGCCGTCATCGGTCACGACGCTCAGGTAGTCACAGGTGGTGCCGTGGTCGTGGACGATCAGCCCGTCGGTGTCAGACTCGACGTAGACGACCTCCAGCAGGCCGGTGCGTACCTGGAGCAGGACGTCGGGCTGCCCGACCAGCGCGGCGGCGTCGTGCAGCAACCGCCGCAGCCGCGGAGCGTTGTCCATATCGTCATGATGCCGCGTTTACCGCCGCACTGCGTGACGAGGTGTGTGCGGAGTGACACGAGTATCGCAGTGGACCTGAGGTGGTGGACGGGACGAGCCAGTGGACACGGACTGTCCGGACCATCGACGAGTGGTCACCAGATGACCCGAACGGGCCATTGGCGTCGTGAAGATCACCGACGACGCTGAGGGCATGGCCCCCCGTTGGTGGACGGCGCTGCGCGCTCGCCTCCCCCGGGGAATCGTGCTGCCCGAGCCGGAGTGGCGCCGGCGGCACCGCGCCATCGTCGTCGTCCTCGCCGCCCACATTCCCGGCCTGCTCGTGTTCGGCCTGTTCACCGGCGCGAACCGGTGGGCCGTCGCGGCATTCACCGCCCTGGTGGCGGTGGCCGCGGCCGGCGCGACGGTACGCGGCAGCCGGCCGCGCCGCGCGCTCTGCGCCACCGGCGGGCTGCTGCTCTCCTCCACCGCGCTGGTGCTGTTCTCTGGCGGGGTGATGGAGGCGCACCTGCACTTCTTCGCCGCGACCGTGCTGGTGGCGCTCTACGAGCGGTGGCTGCCGCTGCTGTCCATGCTGTTCTTCGTCGTGGTCGAGCACGTGATCGGCGTCGTGGAGTACCCGAAGATGTACGGGATGGACCACGGCATGGGCCGGGCCGCCCTGGTCGCCGGGGTGCACGCCGGCTTCCTGCTCGCCATCGCCGCCACCCTGATGGTGTTCTGGTCCTACACCGAGCGCACGCACCGGCGCGTCGAGCAGTACCGCAGCCAGTTGCTGGACGCCGAGATGGGCGCGATCGCCCGGCTGCGCGAGGCCAACCAGATCCGCGAGGACCTGATCGGCAGCGTGTCGCACGAGTTCCGGACCCCGCTCACCGCGATCCGTGGCGCGGCGACCACGCTGCGCCGCGCCTCCGACCGGATCCGGCCCGAGGACCGGGCCAAGCTGCTGGACGGCATCGTCAGCCACGGCGAGCGGCTGTCCCGGCTGCTCGAGGACATGCTGTCGGCCGCGTCCGCGTCGGCCGCCGACCCGGCCGCCGTCGCCGACGTGAGCAGGGCGGTCACCGAGATCCGTGGCCGGCTGCCGCGCGAGCTGCCGCTCACCCTCACCGTCGAGCCCCGGCTCGCCGCCTACATCGAGCGGCACTCGCTGCACCAGCTCGTCGGCGCGCTCGCCGACCACCTGCGCGACCACGCCCGCCAGGACCAGCCGGTGACGATCGGCGCGGTCCGGGACGGCGCGCACGTGCAGGTCATGATGATCTACGCCTCCAGCGGCGACGACACCGACGACCCGGCCCGGCTGCTGGAGCCGTTCGGCAGCCGGGAGGGCGCGCGGACCGGCCGCAGCGGCACGGTCAGCCTGTACGTGGTGCGCCGGCTCGCCGAGGTGCACGGCGGCACGGTCGGCGTGGCGGCCGCCGGCCGCTCGATCACGCTCACGGTACGGCTGCGCGCGCTGCGTACCCCCGGCAGCCGCAAGGCCGCCCGCCGCGCCCCCGACCTGCCCATCACCGGCCCCACCGGCACCGTCGACCTGACCGACGACCGGGCCGACGACCGGGCCGATGACCGGGCGGATGACCGGGCGGACGACCGGGCCGACGGCGTGGTCGAGATCGACGAAACGCCGATGCCGGACGAGGCGCCCGAGCCGGCCCGCAACGAGTGACCGGCCCCGGGCCGGCTAGCCTTTCCCACGTGCCGACGCTCGCCGAGGTGACCGCCGCCGCCGACCTCCTGTACCCGCCCGGATGGGCGGCGGACTGGGACGCGGTCGGCCTGGTGTGCGGCGATCCGGACGCCGAGGTACGACACGTGCACTTCGCCGTCGACCCCGTCGACGCCACCGTCACCGAAGCCCTCGAAGTGGGCGCCGACCTGCTGTTCTGCCATCACCCGCTGCTGCTGCGCGGGGTACACGGGGTACCGGCCGGCACGCCCAAGGGCCGGATCGTGCACCGGCTCGTCCGCGCCGGCGTCGGGCTGTTCACCGCCCACACCAACGCCGACGTCGCCAACCCCGGCGTCTCCGACGCGCTCGCCGCCCGCCTCGGCCTCACCGACGTGCGCCCGATCGACCCGGCCGGGCTCGACGGCGGCCGCGGGTACGGCCGGATCGGGCTGCTGCCGGTCGGCGAGCCGCTGTCGACCTTCGCCGAGCGGGCCGCCGGCGCGCTCCCGGCCACCGCCGCCGGCCTGCGCGTCGCCGGCGACCCCGACCGCCCCGTGCACGCGGTGGCGGTGGCCGGCGGTGCCGGCGACGACCTGCTGGACGCGGTCGCCGACCTCCGGGCCGACGCGTACCTCACCGCCGACCTGCGCCACCACCCGGCCTCCGAGCGGCTCGCGGCCGGCGGCCCCGCCCTGCTGGACGCCTCGCACTGGGCCACCGAGCAGCCCTGGCTGGCCGACGCCGCCGGACGGCTGCGCGACGCGCTCAGCGGTACCGTCGAGACCACCGTCTCGACGCTGCCCACCGACCCGTGGACCGCCCACCACCCGACTGGAGCGAACGCCCCGTGAAAGCCGACCCCGCCGTACAGCTCCGACTCCTCGACCTGCAGGCCGTCGACATCGAGCTGGCCCAGCTCGACCACCGCCGCCGCAACCTGCCCGAACACGCCGAGGTGACCGCCCTCGCGGCCAGGCGCGAGGAGAAGGAGACCGCGCTGGTCCGCGTCCGCACCGAGGTGCAGGACCTGGAGCGGGCGCAGAAGCGGCTGGACGCCGACATCGACACGGTGCGCGCGCGGGCCACCCGCGACCAGGAGCGGCTCGACTCCGGTGCCGTACGCAGCGCCCGCGACCTGGAGAGCCTCCAGTCCGAGCTGGCCTCGCTGGCCCGCCGCCAGTCCACCCTGGAGGACCAGCTGCTGGAGCTGATGGAACAGGTGGAGACGCTCAGCGGCACGGTGACCGAGCTGGAGGCCGAGCACCAGCGGGTGGTGGACCAGGAGGTGGAGGTGTCCGCCCGGCGGGACGAGATCCTCGCCGAGATCGACGCGACCAGCGCGGCGCGGCGCGGCACCCGCGACCAGATCGCCGCCGAGATCCCCGCCGACCTGCTGGCCCTGTACGAGCGGATCCGCGGCGACTCCGGGGTCGGCGCCGCCCCGCTGCGCCGCCGCCGCTGCGAGGGCTGCCACCTGGAGCTGTCCGGCGGCGACGTGGCCACCGTGCGGGCCGCCGCCCCCGACGAGGTGCTGCGCTGCGAGGAGTGCCGGCGGATCCTCGTGCGCACCCCGGAGTCCGGCCTGTGAGGCGGCTGCTGGTCGAGGCCGACGGCGGGTCGCGCGGCAACCCGGGCCCGGCCGGGTACGGCGCGGTGGTCAAGGACGCGGTCACCGGGACGGTACTGGCCGAACGCGCCGAGTCGATCGGGGTCGCGTCCAACAACGTCGCCGAGTACCAGGGCCTCATCGCCGGCCTGGCCGCCGCCCGCGACATGGGCGAGCCCGCCGACCTCGACATCGAGGTGCGGATGGACTCCAAGCTGGTCGTCGAGCAGATGTCCGGCCGGTGGCAGATCAAGCACGCGGACATGCAGCGGCTCGCCAAGCAGGCCCGCCAGCTCGCCACCGGCCTCGGCCGGGTCCGGTACACGTGGGTGCCGCGCGAGCGCAACCAGCACGCCGACCGGCTCGCCAACGAGGCCATGGACGCGTCCGCCAAAGGAGAAGAGGAAGCGGCGTCCGACGCCGTGGTGGCGCGGTCGCTAGGGTGGGGCGGCGACCACGGCACGCCCACCCGGCTGTACCTGGTACGCCACGGCGCCACCCAGTGGTCGGCCGAGCGCCGGTACGCCGGCGCCACCGACCTGCCGCTCACGGCGGACGGCGAGCGGCAGGCCGCGCTGCTGGCCGACGGGCTCGCCGGGGTCGGCGCGGCCGCCGTGGTCAGCTCGCCGCTGGAGCGGGCCACCGGCACCGCCGGCCCGATCGCGGCCAAGCTCGGCGTGGAGGTGGAGGTCGACGCCGGGCTCGCCGAGACCGACTTCGGCAGCTGGGAAGGGCTGACGTTCGCCGAGATCCAGGAGCGGACGCCGGCCGACGCGCAGGCGTGGCTGGCCAGCCCGGAGGTGCCGCCGCCGGGCGGGGAGCCGCTCACCGCGGTCGCCCGCCGGGTCCGGCAGGCCCGCGACCGGCTCATCTCGTCGCACCCCGGCGAGACGGTCGTGGTCGTCAGCCACGTGACGCCGATCAAGCTGCTGGTCCGGTTGGCGCTCGACGCGCCTCCTACGGCAGTCTTCCGGATGCAGCTCGACCCCGGGGCGGTGACGGTCATCGACTGGTACATCGACGGGCGGGGCGTGCTGCGCACGTTCAACGACACGGGCTACCTGCGGGGGTAACGGCATGCGCCTGGAGGGTGTGAGCAAGCGGTACGGACGGCGCACCGTGCTGGACCGTGTCGACCTGGCACTGCCGCGCCAGACCTGCCTGGTCGTCACCGGCACCAACGGGTCCGGCAAGTCCACGCTGCTCAGGATCCTGGCCGGCCTCACCGAGCCGAGCGGGGGAGTGGTCGCCGACCGGCCGGTGCGGGTGGCGTACGTGCCGGAGCGGTTCCCCGGCCGGCTCGGCCTCACCGCGCGGTCCTACCTGCGGCACTTCGCCCGCATCCGCGGGCTGGACCGGCACGCCGCGCACCGGCGCATCGACGAGCTGGCCGAGCGGCTGGGGCTGGGCGACCTCATCGTCGAGCCACTGTGGACACTCTCGCGGGGTTCCGCCCAGAAGGTCGCGATCGCGCAGGCGTTCCTCGCCCCGTGCGACCTCATCGTGCTGGACGAGCCGTGGTCCGGCCTGGACCGGCTGACCCGGCCCGAGCTGACCGTGCTCGCCGACGAGGCGGTGCGGTCCGGCGCCCGGGTGGTGGTGGCCGAGCACCTGCCCGAGTACGCGGCCTCGATCGCCACCGCGGCCACCGTGGTCGCCGACGGGATGCTGTCCGAGGTCCACCTGGACGACCTGCTGCCCGCCGACCCCGACCCGGAGTACGTCGACATCGACCTGATCTGGCCGTCGGAGAGCCTGCCGCCCAAGGAGGTCTTCGCGACCTTCCTGGACGACGCGGACGCGCGGGAGGAGTACGACGCCACCGGCGAGGAGGTGTGGCTGCGGGTGAACCGGCCCAATGTGGACGGTCTGCTGGCGGCCGCGCTGGGCGCCGGATGGTCGGTGCGCGGCGTGTACCCCGCCCCGGTCGACGGGCCCGACGAGGACGACGAGGAGCACCACCTGCCGTACGACGACGCGCCGGTGGCGATCGAGCTGCCGGCCGAGGAGGAAGCGTCGGCCCCGGTGGGGGAGGCGCCGGCGTGACGCTCGCCATGGTCCGGTACGCGCTGGCCAGCTTCGCCCGCACCCAGCGCTGGATGGCGCCGGTGCTGATCTGGCTGGTGGTGCTCGGCGCGCTGTACGCCACCGACGCGGGGCCGCTGAACGGGTCGTACGCGTTCACCGCCGCCGTGCTGATGCCGGTCTCCGCGTGGATCACGGTCGCGCTGCTCGGCTGCGAGGACCCGAACGGCCGGACCGTGCTGTGGGCCGCCGCCGGCGGCCCGGCGCGGGCCCAGGCCGGGCTGCTCGCCGGCGCCGCCATCGTGTGCCTGCCGCTGGCGGCGCTCGCGCTGGCCTGGCCGCTGATCCTGGACCGGCACGCCGGCGTGGCCGCGTCCTCGATCGCGATCGGGGTGGTGGCGCACCTCGTGTGCCTCTTCGTCGGCGTCGGCCTGGGCGGCCTCGTCGGCCCGCCGGTGCTCTACGCCCCGGGTGTCGCCGCGCTGGTGATCATCGGCGGCTCGATGGTCACCCTGCTCTCTCCCATCCCCCCGATGGGTCCGCTACTCAAGCTGCTCAGCAAGACCCACCCCGGCGCCCTGGCCCTGCACTTTTCGCTGATCGTCGCCGAGAGCCTCGCCCTCGGCGCCGTACTTCTCACCCTGGCCCTCCGCCTCACCCGCCGCCGCGCCTGACCCCCGTGCCTCGGCCCTACGGGTGTGGCGGGCCGCCGCGCGGGGGCGGGGGCGGGATCGAGTCCAGGGCCGGCGCCCGCTCCGGCCAGACCAGCAGTACCGGGCAGGGCGCGTGATCCACGACGAACCGGGTGGCCGGGCCGAGGCTGCGCGGGCCGAGCCGCGACCTGTCCCCGTCCCGCGCGCAGATCAGCAGGTCAGCGCCCTCGCAGGCGGCCACCACCTCGCGCTCCACCCGGCCGGTACGGACCTCGCGGCGGGCCGTACGCCCCAGCCGCCGCTCCGCCTGGTCGAGCAGGGCGGCGGCCGACGCGGCGGCCAGCCGCTCCACCTCCGCGCCCGGGTCCTGGTCGCGGTGGCCCCGGCCGAGCAGGCCGGCGAACGCGCCGTGCGCGGTACCGGCCACGTCGCCGGGCAGGACGTGCAGCAGCACCGGGTCGGGCTCGTCGGCGGCCCGCCGGCGGGCGGCATCCACGCAGGCCGGCCAGGTACCCTCGACCACCCAGATGACGACCGTCATGCCGGCCATACTGTCAGTCCGATCCAGAGCGCGAGTACCGCCGCGGCGATCCCGGCCGGGACCGTGAGCAGTCCCAGCCGGAGGAACTCGCCCAGCGCCACCGGGTGGTCGTGGCGGTCGGCGATGCGCCGCCAGAGCAGGGTGGCCAGCGAGCCGACGTAGGTCAGGTTGGGGCCGACGTTGACACCGATGAGCACCGCCAGGACGGTCGCCGGGTGGCCGGTCGCGGCCGGCAGCAGCACCAGCGTGGCGGGCAGGTTGTTGAGCAGGTTGGCCAGTACGGCGGCGATGGCGGCCACCAGCAGCAGCGCGGCCGGGTTGGCGGCGTGCGGCAGGAGCCGGGCCACCAGGTGGCCGAGACCGTGGTTCTGGACGCCGCGGACCACCACGCCCAGGCCCAGGACGAACAGGCAAAAACCGGGGCTGGCGGCGCGCAGCAGGGCGCGCGGCGCGGTACGGCGGCGGGCGGCGAGTGCGGCCGCGCCGGCGGCGGCGATCCAGGCCGGGTCGATGCCCAGCGGCGAGCTGAGCCCGAACCCGAGCAGCGTCGCCGCCACCGTGGCCAGCGCGAACACCGGCACGTCGCTGCCGGCCCCCTGCCGGCCGGCGGGCCCCGCCACGGCCAGGTCCGCCGCGAAGAAGTACCGGAAGGCCAGGTACTCCACGGCCAGCACCACCAGCCACGGGGCCGCCATCAGCAGCGCGAACCGGCCGAAGCTCAGGTCGCTGGCGGCGAACGCGAGCAGGTTGGTGAGGTTCGAGACCGGGAGGAGGAGCGAGCCGGCGTTGGCCAGGTGGGTGCAGGCGTACACCTGCGGCCGGGCGCGCAGGCCCAGCCGGGCGGTGGTCGCGAACACCACCGGCGTGAGCAGGACGACCGTCGCGTCCAGGCTGAGCACCGCCGTCACGGTCGCGGCGGCGGCGAACACCAGGCCGAGCAGCCGGGCCGGCCGGCCCCGGCTCGCCGTCCCGAGCAGCTCACCGAGGGCCGTGAACAGGCCCTCCTCCGCGCACAGGTGCCCCAGCACCAGGATCGCGGCAAGAAAAACCCCACCGTCGGGCCGAGCGTCCCCACCTCATGCCGCGCCGCGGCGGGCGACACCACGCGGAGCACCACCAGCAACCCGGCCACCGGTACCGCGACCGCCGCCTCCGGCACCCGCCGCGGCCGCGCCACCGCGACCGCGAGCACGCCGACCAGCGCGGCCACCGCGATGACCTCCGCCAACACACCTCCCTCACCCGCCCCGTACGATAGAGACGCGGCGGACGAGCCGGCCGGGCGGTCGCGTCGACGACGCGGTACGCCGCGCCGTCGCCGAGGAAAGTCCGGGCTCCACAGGGCAGAGTGGTGGGTAACGCCCACCCGGGGTGACCCGCGGGAAAGTGCCACAGAAAACAGACCGCCGTCCTCGCGACGGTAAGGGTGAAACGGTGGTGTAAGAGACCACCAGCGCCCAGGGTGACCTGGGCGGCTAGGTAAACCCCACTTGGAGCAAGGTCAAGAGGGACGCCGGGAAACCGCGTCCTGCGCAGGCGCTCGAGGGCGGCCCGCCCGAGCCTGCGGGTAGACCGCTAGAGCCTGCCGGCAACGGCAGGCCCAGAGGGATGGCCGCCCGCCAGCCCCCTCCGGGGGCCTGGCGACAGAACCCGGCTTACAGACCGACTCGTCCGCCGCCCCACCAGGCTCTGTCGAGCGACCGGGTTGGCTGGTCCCGCGACGCCAATCATGGACCATTGTGCGGCAGCCGGAATGTGCTGCCGCAATTCGCGATATCCGCACTTGAGGTCCGTATCGTTAGTACCTTTTGCGCTCGCACAAGGACAGTGTCCGTGCAGCCCACTTGCGTCTCGCCTCGGCTCGTGTAGCGTCCTATTCCTGCCATGCATTCCTCAGTCACAGGATGACTGTTACGGTGCAGATCAGGTACGGCACTGTGAGTGGTCAACTGTGGTACGGCCCGGACCGGCCGGCTGGTATCCGGCCGGTCCGGGTTCCTTGAGCCTTTTTCATCGTGGGATTATGGGCGGGTTTCGAGGGTGAGGATGGCTTGGGTGAGGGCGGTGGCCCGGTGTGGGCTGGAGCGGTATTTGTGCAGTACACGCCAGGTTTTGAGGGTGGCGTTGGCGCGTTCGCCGGGGCCGCGGGCACCGGCGTGGGCGGTGTTGGCCTTCTTGTACTGGGCTGGTAGTGGCCAGCCGCGTTCAGCCCGGTAGGGGATCAGCACGTGGTGCGGGGCGCCCTGGTAGCCCTTGTCGGCCAGCACCGACAGTTGGTGCTGGCTGGTGGCCCACAACAGCCCGCAGGTGTCGGCGGCGGTCAGCTCGTGGGTTCTGGCGCCGTAGGCCCGTGAGCACCACAGCAGTTGGCCCTGCGGGCCGGCCAGCACGATGAGCAGCATGCCGTGGCGGCGGTGCTTACCGGAGTAGTAGGGGGCCTGATCGGCCACCCGGTCGATGGGGATCAGGGTGCCATCCATCAACACCAGACCCCAGCCGGAGCCGGTGGCGGTCCGCAGC
>JBJMIH010000118.1:0-15010 GCA_045806985.1 Mycobacteriales bacterium
ACCGCCTGCCGGTACGGGCTCAACCGCCGCCACCGGGACCCGATCTGGGCCCGGTAGGCCCGGATGAGTTTGGCCACGTAGCGCAGCGTCTGGCTGGACACCGGCAACACCACACGGTAAGACAACACACGAAGCTCCTGGACGCTCAGATGATCTTGGTACATCACCTGAACAGCCAGGAGCTTCACCTATTCCACACTGGACACACCGCACCAACCCAACCCGATCAGGTTGGAAAAGGCTCCTTGATCGTGACAGCAGGGATCCGAAATCCGCCAAGACCGGGCGATGTCTTCCTCGGTCGGCTTCCCGAACGTCTCATACACCCAGTTGACGGTCTCGGCCAGGCGCACGTCCTGGTCGAGCCGGCGTCGGAGTGCCCCGGTGATGTACGCGGAGAGCGAATCCGCGTCGCCGGCCTCCACCCGGCCTCGAGCGGCGTCAAGGACGTCTTCGGGAATGGTCACGGTGACTTTCTGTGACGGATTTCGTCGCACGCGCATGGGGCTGACGTGAGGTGGGAGGGGCCGGTAACCGGGGCGCAACGTCGGTGACTTGGGTGCGACATGGGGGGTCAGCAGCATTGGAGCCATGCGGACAGTGGTTGTGGTCGGCTACGGGATGGTCGGCCATCGCGTGGTACGCGAACTGCGGGAGCGGGACACCGGCGGTGACTGGCGGGTCGTCGTGCTGGCCGAGGAGCGGCGGCCGGCCTACGACCGGGTCGCGCTGTCCTCCTACGTGCTGGACTGGCGGGCCGAGTCGCTGACCCTGCCGGGGGCGGACTTCGCCGGGGACGAGCTGGTCGAGCTGCGGCTCGGCGATCCGGTGGTCGCCGTGGATCCGGCCGCCCGCACGGTGACCACGGCGGGTGGGCACGTGCGGGCGTACGACGCGCTGGTGCTGGCGACCGGGTCGCGGCCGTTCGTGCCGCCGGTGCCAGGGCACGACCTGCCCGGCTGCTTCGTGTACCGGACCCTGGACGACCTGGACGCGATCAGGGCGGCGGCCGCCGGCGCGGCGACCGCGGTGGTGGTCGGCGGCGGGCTGCTCGGGCTGGAGGCCGCCAACGCGCTGGCCGGGATGGGCCTGGCCACGCACGTGGTGGAGATGGCCCCGCGGCTGATGCCGATGCAGGTGGACGAGGGCGGCGGGGCGCTGCTGCGCCGGCTGGTGGAGCGGCTGGACCTGACCGTGCACACCGGGGTGTCGACCAGGGCGATCCGGCCCGGCGCGGAACGGGCGCTGGTCGCGGAGCTGTCCAGCGGCACCGAGCTGGCCGCCGACCTGGTGGTGTTCTCGGCCGGCGTGCGCCCCCGCGACGACCTGGCCCGGCAGGCCGGCCTGCCGGTCGGCGAGCGCGGCGGCGTGCTGGTGGACGCCAGCTGCCGTACCGCCGACCCGGCCGTCCACGCCGTCGGCGAGTGCGCGTGCCTGGACGGCCGGGTGTACGGGCTGGTCGCGCCCGGCTACGCGATGGCAACGGTGGTCGTGGACCGGTTGCTCGGCGGCGACACGCGGTTTCCCGGCGCCGACACCTCCACCAAGCTCAAGCTGCTCGGCGTCGACGTGGCCAGCTTCGGCGACGCCCACGCCGTCACCGACAACGCCCTCGAGGTGGTGGTCAACGACGCGGTCGCCGGGTCGTACCGCAAGCTGGTGGTGTCCGACGACGGCCAGACGCTGCTCGGCGGCGTGCTGGTCGGCGACGCCTCCGGATACGCGGAGCTGCGCCCGCTGGTCGGGCGGCCGCTGCCGGCCGACCCGGCCGCGCTGCTCGCCCCGGCCGGCGGCCGGCCGGCGATCGGGGTGGGCGCGCTGCCCGACGACGCCCAGATCTGCTCGTGCAACGCGGTCGGCAAGGGGACGATCACGGCCGCGGTGAACGCCGGCGCCGACACCGTGCCGAAGCTCAAGGCCTGCACGAAGGCCGGCACCACCTGCGGTTCCTGTGTGCCGATGCTGGCCCAGCTGCTGACCGCGTGCGGGGTGGAGCGGTCCACCGCGCTGTGCGAGCACTTCCGGCAGTCCCGCGCCGAGCTGTTCGAGATCGCCCGCGCCACCGGCATCGGCACGTTCAGCGAGCTGATCGCCAGGCACGGCACCGGCCGGGGCTGCGACATCTGCAAGCCGGCGGTCGCCTCCATCCTCGCCTCCCTCGGCAACGGCCACATCCTGGACGGCGAGCAGGCCGCGCTCCAGGACACCAACGACCATTTCCTGGCCAACATCCAGCGCAACGGCACGTACTCGGTCGTCCCGCGCATCCCCGGCGGCGAGATCACCCCGGCGAAGCTGCGGGTGATCGCCGAGGTGGCGGAGGACTTCGGCCTGTACACCAAGATCACCGGCGGCCAGCGGATCGACCTGCTCGGCGCGACCGTCGACCAGCTGCCGGCGATCTGGGAGCGGCTGGTGGAGGCGGGGTTCGAGTCCGGGCACGCCTACGGCAAGGCCGTCCGGACGGTGAAGTCGTGCGTCGGCTCGACCTGGTGCCGGTACGGCGTGCAGGACTCGGTGGCGCTCGCCATCGAGCTGGAGCTGCGGTACCGGGGGCTGCGCTCGCCGCACAAGATCAAGGCCGGCGTGTCCGGTTGCGCCCGCGAGTGCGCCGAGGCCAGGTCCAAGGACGTCGGGGTGATCGCCACCGAGTCGGGCTGGAACCTGTACGTCGGCGGCAACGGCGGGTTCTCGCCCCGGCACGCCCAGTTGCTCGCCGGCGACCTCGACACGGACACGCTGGTCCGGCTGATCGACCGGTTCCTGATGTTCTACATCCGCACCGCGGACCGGCTGCAACGCACCGCCACCTGGATCGAGTCGCTGGAGGGCGGCCTTGACCACGTGCGGGCGGTGGTGGTGGACGACAGCCTCGGCATCGGCGCGGAGCTGGAGGCGGCGATGGAGCGGCACGTCGCCTCGTACGCCGACGAGTGGCGCGGCGTGCTGGAGGACCCGGCGAAGCTGGCCCGGTTCTCCTCGTTCGTGAACGCGCCAGGCACGGAGGACCCGACGATCTCGTTCCGCCCCGAGCGCGGGCAGCGGGTGCCCGTGCTGGTCCCGACCCCGGAGGTGGCGCACCGATGACGGCGACGATCCAGGAACGGCTGGTGGCGATCTGCGGGTACGAGGCGCTGCTGCCCGAGCGCGGAGTGGCCGCGCTGCTGCCGGACGGCACCCAGGTGGCCGTGTTCCGCACGCACGGCGGCGAGGTGTACGCGCTGTCCAACATCGACCCGTTCAGCGGGGCCGCCGTGCTGTCCCGCGGCATCGTCGGCGACCGGGGCGGCGTGCCGATCGTGACCTCGCCGCTGCACAAGCAGGCCTTCGACCTGCGTACCGGCGCCTGCCTGGACGACGCGGCGGTCGCGGTGCGGACGTACCCGGCCAGGGTGGCCGCCGGGACCGTGCTGATCGGCTCCCCATGATCGACACGACGGAGGTCGACAAAGAGGTGGAGGTGCCGCCGCTGGCCGGGTACACGGTCGGCGTCACCGCCGCGCGCCGGGCAGAGGAGCTGGGCGCGCTGCTGGAACGGCGCGGCGCGGCGGTGCTGCACGCGCCGGCGATCCGGATCGTGCCGCTCTCCGACGACACCGAGCTGCTGGCCGCCACCCGTGACGTGCTGGCCGCGCCGGTGGACCTGGTGGTCGCCACCACCGGCATCGGATTCCGCGGCTGGATCGAGGCTGCCGAGGGCTGGGGGCTCGGCCAGGCGCTGCTGCGCCGGCTCGCCGCCGCCACCGTGTACACCCGGGGCCCGAAGGCCAAGGGCGCGGTGCGGGCGGCCGGGCTGGTGGACAAGTGGTCCCCGGCGACCGAGGTCAGCCAGGAACTCCTGGACCACCTGCTCGCCGAGGGGGTGCGCGGGCGGCGGATCGCGGTGCAGCTGCACGGCGAGCCGCTGGCCTGGTTCCTGGACGCGCTGCGCGGCGGCGGCGCCCAGGTGGTGCCGGTGCCGGTGTACCGGTGGACCGACCCCGTCGACGTGGCGCCGGTCCGCCGGCTGCTGGACGCGGTGATCGCCCGCCAGGTGGACGCGGTGACCTTCACCAGCGCGCCGGCCGCCACCAACCTGCTCCAGTTCGCCGACCGCGCCGGCCGGCTGGAGCCGCTGCTGGACGCGCTGCGCGGCCCGGTGCTCGCCGCCTGCGTGGGCTGGGTCAGCGCCGGCCCGCTGGTACGGCACGACATCCCGGTGGCGCAGCCGGACCGGGCCCGGATCGGCGCGCTGGTCCGCGAGCTGGCCACCGCGCTGCCGGCGCGGGCCACCCGGCTGCGGATCGGGGCCAGGGTGGTGGAGCTGCGCGGCCAGGCGGTACTGGTGGACGGCGAGCTGCGGCCGGTGCCGCCGGCGCCGATGGGCGTGCTGCGGGCCCTCGCCGAACGGCCGGGCCGGGTGGTGCCGCGGGCGGCGCTGCTGGCCGCGCTGCCGGGCGCCGGCGAGGAGCACGCCGTGGAGACGGCCGTGGCCCGGCTGCGCTCGGCGCTGGGCGAGCCGCGGATGGTGCAGACCGTGCTGAAGCGCGGCTACCGGCTGGCCACCGAGCCGGTACGCGGGCGGCGATGACGCTCGTCCTGGTCATGCACGGCACCCGCGACCCGGCCGGCGCGGCGACCGCCGAGGAGATCGCGGCGGCGGTGGCGCGGCGGCTGGGCGGCGCGGTGCCGGTCGCGCTCGCCTACGCCGACGTGCGCCCGCCCGGCATCGCCGAGGTGCTGGCCGGGCTGCCGCTGTCCGGCACCCCGACCGTGGTGGTGCCGGCGTTCCTGGCCGCCGGCTACCACGTGCGGGTGGACGTGCCGCGCGAGGTCGCGCGCGGCGGCCGGTCCGGGGTGCTGGTGGCCGAGCCGCTGGGGCCGGCCGCCGGCGCGGTGGCCGCCGTGGCGGACCGGCTGGCCGAGGCCGGCAGGAAACCGGCGGACCGGGTGGTGCTCGCCGCGGCCGGCTCGTCGGACAGCGGCGCGCGGGCCGAGGTCAGGCGGGCCGCGGCGGCGCTGTCGGCGCGGCTGCCCGGGCCGGTCCGGACACCGGTCGAGGTCGGCTACCTGGCCACCGGCCAGCCGTCCGTGGAGGAGGCAGTGGCCGGCTTGAAAGCGGCCGGCCGGACCGGCGACCGGGTCGCGGTGGCGAGCTGGCTGCTCGCGCCGGGCCTGTTCCACCGCCGCGCGCTGCGCTCGGGCGCGGCCGTGGTGAGCGCCCCGATCGGCACGCACCCGCTGCTCATCGACCTGATCGCGCGCCGGTACCGGGCCGCCCTCGACGGAACTGGCACCGAATCGAGGGCGAGGCGCGGTCCCTATCACGGGTACCAGTCCCTGTCAGGCTCGCCGCCATGACCCTTCAGACGGGGGCGCGGCGGCGCAGGTGCCACAGCGCCGCCGCGGCGAGCAGCAGCGCCAGTGCCAGGTAGCCGGCGGTCTCCACCAGCTGGAAGTGCCAGTAGCGGCTGTCCGGCTGGTAGCTGACCCACTGGGTGTAGTGGTGGCGGGCCAGCCAGGCGTCGAAGTCCAGCGACTGGCCGGGCTTGACGTCGCCGCCGGCCCGCACGTCCAGGTTGTTGAGCGCGGTGTGGCTGACCCGGTGGCCGGCCGGGTCGGTGACCCACTGGCTGACCGTGGTGGCGTGCCTGGTCAGCGCGCTGGAGTCCTTCCGCGCGGTGAGCGGGTGCTGGATGAGCGGGCGCAGCCACACCGCGGACGGGACCCACACCGCCAGCGCGGCGGCGCCGGTCGCGGCCATCGCCGGCACGGTACGGCGGATCACGGTGCCGAGCAGCGCGCCGAGCAGGAAGCAGAACAGGGTGCGGCCGGCGAAGACGATGCCGACCTCGTACGCGTCGCCGGTCGCCATCCGGCCCAGGATCGGCTCCCACGGCCGGTACCACCACGCGAACAGGAACGTGAAGGCCAGCGCCAGTCCGGTCAGGACGGTGCCGAGCAGCGCCAGCTTGGCGGCCAGCCAGGGGGTACGGCCGCGGCCCTGGGTCCAGGCGAACCGGTACGTGCCGGACTCCCACTCGCGGGCGACCAGTGGCGCGCCGACGAACACCCCGACCAGCAGCGGGATGAAGCCCAGCACCACCGGCAGGTTCTGCGCCCAGCCGGCGTACTGGCGGTCGAACAGCGCGATCCCGTTCCGGCAGGCCGCGCCGTTCAGGTCGCCGCAGCGGTCCAGGCCGAGGGCGCGGTACGTGTGGTGCATTCCGCGGCCGTTGACGACCATGACCGCGCCGAGGCCGGCGAGCAGCGCCACCATGCCGGCGAGCGCGAGCCGGTGCTGCCGCCAGGTCACCCACGGCAGGCCGCGCAGCCGGGGCAGCCGGGGGAGGCGGAACGGGCGGACGGACGCGGCGGTCACGCTCCCACCGCCTTCGCCACGTCGCGGGCCGGGCCGGGCAGCGCGCTCGCCTCGGGGGTACGCAGGTAGGACAGCACCAGCTCCTCCAGGTTGGTGCGTTCGGCGCGCCAGCCGGGCGGCGGGTTCGCCGGGTCGCCGGCGCCGGTGCGGACCAGCAGCCGGGTCTGCCGGTCGGCGCGCCGCTCGCGGACCGTGCGGTGGCGGGCGGCGACGGCCGCGGCCTCCGCCGTCGGCCCGGTGAGGAGCAGGTGGCTGGCCAGCAGCTCGTCCACGTCGCCGGCGACCTGGACCCGGCCGCCGGCCAGCACCACCAGGTAGTCGCAGACCCGTTCCAGCTCGGCGACCACGTGCGAGGAGAACAGCACCGAGATGTCCTCGTCGGCGACGGCCGCCATCAGCGTCGCCATGAACTCGTGCCGCGCCAGCGGGTCCAGCCGGGCCAGCGGCTCGTCCAGTACCAGCAGCTGGGGGTGGCGGGCCAGGGCGACCGCGAGCGCCACCTGCGCCTGCTGGCCGCCGGACAGCTTGCCGGCCCGGCGGCCGAGCGGGATGTCCAGGCCGGCGAGCCGGGCCCTGGCGTTGGGCTCGTCCCAGCGCCGGCTGAGGTTGCCGACCAGCCGCAGCGTGTCGGCGACGGTGAGGCTCGAGTACAGCGGCGTGTCCTGCGCGACGAAGCCGATCCGGTCGAGCGCGGCAGGGGAGCCGGGGGCGAGGCCGCCGAGCACGCCGATGTCGCCGGCGGTGGGGTCGGCCAGGCCGACCGCGAGGTGCAGCAGCGTGGTCTTGCCGGCGCCGTTCGGGCCGACGAGCGCGACCACCCGGCCGGCGGGGACGGCGAGGGTGCAGTCGCGCAGCGCCCAGTCGCGGCGGCCGTACCGGCGCCCGTACCGCTTGCCCAGGCCGTGCGTCTCGACGGCGTTCACGACGCGATCACCCCCTCGTTCCGCCGCGCGAGGTCGTGGAGTGCGCTGGCGAACAGCGCGGTGATGCCCTCCTCGTCCAGGCCGGCCGCGGCGGCCTCGGCCAGCCAGCGGTCCAGTCCCCGGCGCAGCGCCTGCTGGTCGGCCAGCGGCACCACCTCGAGCGTTCCCTCGATGAACGTGCCCTGCCCGGGCCGGCCGGCGGCGAGCCCCTTGTGCTCCAGCTCCCGGTACGCCTTGAGCACGGTGTTCGGGTTGATCGCGAGCGCGGCGACCACGTCCTTGACCTTGGGCAGCTGGTCGCCGGGGACCAGGTACCCGAGCCGCAGCGCCTGCTCGACCTGCCGGACGAGCTGCAGGTACGTCGGCACGCCCGAATCCGGGTCGAGCCGGAACTCGATCGGCGTGCTTCCCTGCTTATCTAATGTCATAGATAAATAGTGTCATGCTGGCGGCCGATGGAGCAAGCAGTACACCTGGATGTCGGCCTCATCGCCGGCGTCGACACCGGTGGCCGAACCTCCCGGCGGCCGGCCGCTACTTCCGGTACGGAGTCCGTACCCGAGGGAGCGCCGATGCCGTCACCGAACCGCCGCCCGCCCGTCCGCCTGCCCGCACTGCTGCTCGCCGCCGCGGCCGGCCTCGCCGGCTGCGCCAGCCACCACGCCGCACCGCGGTCCGGCTCGACGCCGACGTACCGGAAGCTGCTGGCCACCCCGATCGCCGCCGGCGACCTGCCGGCCGGCGTCACCGGCGGCGCACCGGTCCGCGCCGACCCGAACGCGACCGACCGCGCCTACCACGTCGTCGGCGAGGTCGACGTCCGGCTGCACGGCCCCGACCCGGTGGACATGATCGAGTACGTCGTCTTCCGGTCCGCCGCAGACGCCACCGCCGACCTGGCCGGCGGCCTCCGCCAGGACCCGCGCGACCACGTCACCGTGGCCGGCAGGCCGGCCGCCGGCTTCGACGTCCCGGCCCACCTGTACACGGTCCAGGTCGTCGTCGGCGGCCAGCCGAAGGGCTACTACGCCCACTGCGCCGCCATCGACGGCCCGGTCATCGCCGTCGGCACCGCCGCGGCCTCGCCGGCGAACCCGACCGGCGACAGCACCACCGCCTGCGCCCTCGCCCACGCCGCCCTCACCCACCTCCGCGCCCTCCGGTGACCCGGCGGCCGGGTACGGCATGATGGCGGTCGTGGCGGCGGAGCGGTCGGGCGGTCGTGCCGAAGTCCTCCGCGGACGGCTGGTGGAGTCGCTGGCGGCGATCGAGCCGTGGGACGAGCTGGAGCGGGCGCAGCTGGCCGCGGTCACCGGGTGGGTCACCGGCGGCGCGCCGCTGTACCGCACCCGCAAGCCCGACGTGCCGCCGACGCACCTGGTCAGCTACTTCGTCGTGGTCGACGCCGAGCGCGGGACGCTGCTGCTGGGCGCGCACCGCAAGGCCGGCCTGTGGCTGCCGGCCAGCGGTCACGTCGAGCCGGGGGAGGACCCGTGGGAGACGGTGCTGCGGGAGTGCCGCGAGGAGCTGGGCATCGAGGCCGTCCCGGCGGCCGTCTCCGGCGACCGGCCGTTCTTCCTGACCGCGACCCGGACCCGCGGCCATGGCCCGCACACCGACGTGGCGCTGTGGTACGTCCTGCGCGGGCGGGAGGAGGACGTCACCTCCTTCGACGAGGGCGAGTTCGCGGCGGTCAGCTGGCTGTCGCCCGAGCGGGTGCTCGCCGAGCCGGTGGACACCCTCGATCCGCACCAGCACCGGTTCGTCGGCAAACTCACGGTGGCGGCTGGCGGTACTCTCGGCGGCTGATCGCGGACGGGAGGCGGGCATGCGCGTCGAGGTGACCGAGGTGGCGCCGGGGGTCCATCACGCCAGGGCCAGGCACGTGTCGTGGGTGCTGGTGACCGACGGGGACGAGGTGACGCTGATCGACTCCGGATACCCCGGCGACCGCCAGCGGGTCTTCGCCTCACTCGAGGCCGTCGGCCGGTCGCCCGCCGACCTCGCCGCCGTGCTGCTCACCCACGGGCACCCCGACCACCTCGGCAGCGCGGAGCACCTCCGCAGCGCCCGCGGGCTGCCGGTGTGGACGCACGAGCGGGAGGTGGCCAACGCCACCGGCGAGCGGATCGAGCAGGTCAGCGAGGCAACGCTGCTGCGCATGGTGTGGCGGCCGTCGGTCTCCCGGTGGCTGGTCGACGTGCTGCTCCTCAAGGGCGCCCGGCCGGAGCGGCTGCGCGAGGTGGCGACCTTCACCGAGGGCCCGCTGGACGTGCCCGGCCGGCCGGTCGCCGTACCCACCCCCGGACACACCAGCGGCCACACCAGCTTCCACCTGCCCGACCGTGGCGCGCTGGTGGCCGGCGACGCGCTGATGACCGGGCACGCGCTGACCCGGAGCGCCGGCCCGCAGCTGCTGCCCGGGTTCTTCAACACCGACACCGCCGAGGCCAGGGCATCGCTGGCCCGGCTGCGGGACCTGCCCGCCGAGGTCGTCGTGCCGGGGCACGGCCCCGCCTTCCGCGGCGCCCCGGCCGCCGCCGTCGCCGAGGCGCTCGACCGGCCGCCGCGCTGACCTCCGGCTTCGGCGCGCCCGGAGGGCCGGGTGAGGCGTACGATGTCCAGCCGGTGTCCTGGTGGTGAATACCGTGGTGGACACCCGACCGGCGGGGAGGCCCATGGCCGAACTCGAGCACCTCCTGGAGCTGGCCCGACGGCACGTCGCGGCCGGCGAGCACCACGCCGCCCTCGACGCGCTGGACCGGGCGCGCCGGCTGAGCCCGCGGCACGCCGAGACCTGCCTGCTCCAGGCCCGCTGCCTGCTCGCCCTCGACCAGCCCGAGCTGGCGCTTCCCAAGGTTGACATCGCCGGTCACCTCGCCGACCCGGCGGACGCGGCACTGCGCGGCCGGATCGACGTGACACGGTCCGCCTGCCTCGCCGCGATCGCGACGAAGCGGCTGGAGGAGGTCCGTACCTGCCTCCGTCGCGGCGACTCCACCGGCGCCGTGCGGATCCTGCGCCGGTACGAGCCGATGTCGCAGGGCGACGCCTTCTACGCGGCGGTGCTCGCCTACGCGAGCCCGGACCGGTCACCGGACGTGTTCCGGCTCGAGGAGGTGCTGCGCTGGCTGGCCCGCGAGGAGCTGGACGCGGCCGAGCGGTCCATCCAGGCGGGGCGGTACGAGGAGGCGCTCGAGGCCTGCCGCAGGGCGCACCGGGTGGTGCCGCGCGGCGCGCTGGCGGCGCTCCGCTTCGCCCAGGCCATCGTCGGGGTCGTCCGCGAGCGGCCGCCGGACCAGAAGACGCTGCGCGCCTACCTCCGCGACGCGCGCCGGTGGGCGGCGATCGCCGCGGACGACCCGAGCCTCCACGCGGAGTACGTCCCGCTGGCCACCGAGATCGACACGTACCTGGGGCGGGTCGAGGAGCGCCTGCACGGTCCCGGGCCGGTCGCGCGGCCGGACGCCGACGACGAGCTGCGGCGCGAGCGGTACCTGGCCGACGAGGTCGACAAGCTGTTCAACCGGTACAACGACCTGGTCCGCAGGTACGTCGGCCGGCCGCTCGAACCCTACGAGCTGGACAGCATGCACTCGTCCTTCGCCTCGCTCGGCGCCGACGTCCGGCACCTGCGCAACCAGCACACCTCCGACTCCTGGGTGGGCCGCCGGCTGGCCAACCTGGCCCGCGCGATCGACAGCGGCTCGACCGTCCCGTCGTAGGGCCTGGTCAGGTGTTGCCGTAGGTCTTGATGCGCTGCTCGCCGCCGAGGCTGGGGCAGCCGGTGCCGCCGGGGTAGGTGTTGCCGCCCGGCTGCAGGTACCACCAGGACAGGTGGGTGCCGTCGTACCCGGAGACGGTGTCGTTGTCGTGGAAGACGTTGCCGTGCGAGGAGCACTCGCGCGGATGGCCGGGGTTGTCGGCCACGCAGCTCGAATCGCAGAACCACTCCGAGTAGAAGGCGGTCGCGCCGGCCCGGGTGAACGTGTTCCCGGAGATGTCGTTGGTGTCGCTCTGGTTGCGGGTCCGCATCGGCACGCCGGTGATGTAGGAGAACTGGTTGCCGGTCACCGAGTTCCGGCTGCTGTTGTGGGCCAGGTACACGCCGTGCAGCAGGCCGGCGTCGCCGCCGGTGTTCTCCAGGTGCACGAAGTGGTTGTTCCTGATCACGTTGTCGGAAGAGTTGACCAGGTCGACGCCGCCGTAGGCGAAGCCGGCGCTGGACCACTTCGAACCCAGGTACTGGAACTGCATCCCGAAGATCGTGTTGTGGTTGGCGCCGGCCGTGGACGGCACCCGGATGCCGTCGGAGTTGGTGGTGGTGCCGCCGCCGATGGTGAGGCCGCCCTGCGAGTACCGCTCCACCTGGAGGTAGTAGAACCGCAGGTTGGTGTCGCCGCCGGTGCTGCCGGACGGCAGCCCGCCGGAGAACCAGTAGCCGGCCGTGCCGTCGCCGCGGAACACCGGCCGCCCGGCGATGTCGCCGATCCCGTCGCCGTACTGGTAGTCGACCGGCATGAAGCTGATCGTGTGGCCGGGCACGATGAAGTGCCACGACGTCGTCGGCGCCACGTACGTGCCCTGCTTGACGCGTACCTCCACGTCGGTCTGCGGCGCCGCCGCCGTCAGCACCGCCTGCGCCCGCGCCAGGGTCCTGATCGCCGTCGCCGGGGTGAGCCCGTCGTTGCCGTCGGAACCGGCCGGGTCCAGGTAGACCGTGAACACGGTGTCCGCAGCGGCGCCGCCCGGCGCGGCCAGCGCGACCGTGCCGACCGTGCCGGCGACGACGGCCGCGACCGCCGCGAGCCGCAGGACCTTCGGGATTCTCATGGCGGTACGCCTCTCCGGTCAGCCGTTGGGATGGATCTTGAACACGACCCGCTTGCCGGTGGAACTGATGGCCTCGTTGACGCCCCACAGCTCGCCGCTCCCCGGCCAGTACGCGAGGTTCTCCAGCAGCGGCGGCGCGGTGGTGAGCACGTGCGGGGCCTGGTCGGGGACCGCCCGGTGGATGCAGCTGTGCGCGTTGGCCGAGACGCCGCCGGGGCAGTCGCCGGCGAGGTAGAACGCGGTGCCGTCGGTGGCCACGCCCTGCATGTGCCAGATCGGCGAGGAGAACGCCTCGGTGGCGTGCACCTTGCCGTCCGCGCCGGCGGCGGGCAGGCCGGTCGCGGTCGTCGCGTCGAGCGGCCAGCGGATCACCCGGCCGCCGCCCTCATTCGGCTGGTGGAACTCGGCCGTCACGAACGAGTCGCGGGACGGAGCCAGCGAGATCGAGTTCAGGCAGGGCGTGGTGCCGGTGCGCTCCACGCAGCCGGTGCTCGCGCTCGGGGTGGTGAGGTAGTAGCCGATCATCGGCAGCGCCCAGGCGTGCCAGCGGGCGTAGGCGCCACCGGGGTACAGGCCGACCTCGCCGGCGTCGGTGCCGGAGGTCTGGGTGGCCCAGATGTGGTCGAGGCTGTACACCTCGAGCCGGCGGCCGGTGGCCAGGAACAGCTTGTCGCCGTACCACATCAGGCCGTCGGCGTGGTCCGCCGCCTGCGTGAACGTCGGATTGCCCGCGCTGTCGACGGTCGGCTTGACCAGCAGCAGGTGGTGGTAGAGCACGCCGGCGGAGGGCTTGCTGTAGTCGGCGATGCTGACCCGCGCGTACGTGTCGTCCGGGCCGTGCCAGCTCGCCGCGACCAGCCGCCGGCCGCCGACCAGCCCGGACGCGTCGGCGTCGCCGGACCCGGTGACACCCTGCGGGGCCCAGGTGCTGGTGGTGTCGTCGGTGCTGTCCCAGCAGAAGCCGGACGGGCTGTACGCCGGGTCGAGGTACGTCGTGTGGCAGAGCGGCCACGTGCCCGTGTGGCCCGGGGAGGCGGTGGTGACGACCGTCGACAGGCTGACCCGGTGGATCCTGGGATCGCCCTCCAGCCGCGTGATCAGCGACGCCGCCGTGTCGAACGTGTTCCCCGGATTCAGCGTGAAGCCGCTGGCGTCGATGTGCGCGAACGCCGCGGCGTCCGGCGTCACCGCCCCCGCTCCGGCCGTCGCCGGCACGCCCGCCACCGCCAGCACCAGCGCCCCAGCCCCCAGCAACATCCGTGACCGCGCCATCCCGGCACACCCTTCCATTCGGCATTCCCAGCCTGGACCGCCCAATCCTCGCTCCGTCCCGCAACGATCCCGACCCGAATCCCGATGACGTCGATCACGTCATCATCCGGATTGGACGGTGCCGCTCGTCAGCGGTCGTCGCGGCCGGCGAGCGGTCGGAGCGTCGCCAGCAGCGCGGCCCGGTCCGGTACGGCGTGGAAGAACGCGTCGTCGACGGCCTCCACCACCGCGATCGCCCGCCGCGCGAGTCGCGCGCCGCGATCGGTGACCCGCAGCCTCCTGGCCCGCGTGTCGGCCGGATCGACCTCGCGGGTGAGCAGCGCCTTGGCCTCCAGCTTGCGGAGTACCTGCGAGGTCATCTTCACGTCGGTGCCGGCCTGCTGGGCGAGGCTGAGCTGGTTGGGGTCCTCGCCATGAGCGTTCAGCCACCAGGCGGTGGCCAGCAGGACGAACTGCACGTGGGTGAGGTCCAGCGGGGCGAGCGCGGCGGCGACGTCACGCTGCCAGCGCAGCGTGACGTGCCACAGCAGGAAGCCCGGACTCTGGTCAGGATCGCGCGCCACCCGCACCCTCCGCCCCGGCCACCGCGACCAGCGCGGCGAGCACGTCGGGAAAGTCCGCGGTGATCCGCGGCCCCAGCTCGGGCCCGACCTCGGCGGCGGCCGGCCCGGTGATCTCGGTCCGGTACGTCACCCTGGTCCGCCCCACGCCCACGGACTCCAGCCGGTGCACGGTGCGGACCACGAAGTCACCGCCGTCCATCTCGTCGGTGAACCGCTCGCCCGGCACCACCTCCACCAGCCGCAGCGTCACCGGCTCATCCCCGGGCGGCGTCATCGTGAACGTCGTACCCACCGCGAACGGCCCGTCGATCTCGATCTTCTCGATCCCGGCGTTCCACCGCGGCCACCCGGCAACGTCCGACCAGCGGTCCCACAGCGCCGCGACCCCCGCCCCGTCTCGACCCCGTACTCGTACTCCCACATGACGCCTCCCAAATTGACTACGCGAAGACTATCTCCGCGCAGACTAAATGGCCAGCCAACCCCCCTCCCGGCCGGTTTCGGTACACCGGCCCCGTCACTCGCTCAAGATCCAGCGCAAGCCCGTATTCCAGCAAGAACCCCCATACAGCGATGAGTCCCGTATGGGGCGAGTGCCCGCGTAGCGGGAAGGCGCACGGCGAGGAAGACCTCTGTGGCGGGAACCGTATGGCGAGGCGTCCTACGCCGGCGACCTTCGGGGTAAGGCTCTGCATGACGAGCCTGCGCGATGAGTAGGACGTGTCTGGCCTGCACGGGGGAGGGCCTCGCGTGGCAAGAGCCCGCCTGGCGACTACGTGCGCGGTAACGACGCCCGCGATGACGGGTGTTGCGCGGCGATGACGTGCGCGGCGATGACGTGCGCGGCGATGACGTGCGCGGCGATGACGTGCGCGGTGACGGACTCCGCGGCGAGGAGGACCCGCGTGATGAGGCTGCGCGGTGAGGCTGCGCGGTGAGGCTGCGCGGTGAGGCTGCGCGGTGAGGCTGCGCGGTGAGGCTGCGCGGTGAGGCTGCGCGGTGAGGCTGCGCGGCGATGACGTGCGCGGCGAGGAGGACCCGCGTGATGAGGCTGCGCG
>JBJMIH010000119.1:0-14813 GCA_045806985.1 Mycobacteriales bacterium
GATCTCCAACGCCTCGACGTACTCGCCCCGCTCGCACGCCGCCCAAGCCGTGAGCGCCCCGACCCAGCACCCCAACACCGGATCCCCCGCCGCCTGCGCCGCATCTTCGGCCGCGGACAGCCACCCGTCCACCTGCCTGGGCCGCTCCGCCTCCCCGAACACCATCGCCAGCAGCCCCGCCAACCGCGCCCGCACCCGATACAACCGCCGCTGCCGCTCCGGCGGCCCCTCATGTACGGCCCGGCAGGCATCGCCGTACTCCCCAGCCACCTCCGTGACCAGCCACAACGGCGGCCGCGACCAGTACACCAGCCCATACCCCCGCACCCGCGCCTCGACCTCTTCCACCCACCGCATCGTGACCCCCGTCATCATTCGCTCCCTTTCCGGCGAGCCCCGTGCCCCGCCGTAGATGGGCTTGCCCTCGATCTGGTCGCCTTCTGCGATCCCTCACGACCAGGCGAGGCCAGAAAACTCCGGTAAGCCATCTGAGATCCAGAGCGGTGGTGTTGTCTTCGTGTTGTCCCTGGTCCGCATACCGCCGCCAATTACTGCCTGGCCGGTTCGTTCGGGCTACGCTCATTGCGGCAATGAGGAGGTTTGGCGTGCCGCCGCGTCCCACTCCCCGTGACGAGGGAGATGTCCTGGCTCACCCGCTCAGCTATGTGCGGAGTGAGCGCAACTGGACGCATCAGGATGTCGTCGATGTCATCGCTCGCCGTGTGGGCAACATGGCCGCGCGTAGGGAGAAGGCATGGCGATGGGAGAACTGGGGAGTCGTACCGGATGAGGAAACGCAGCTGGCACTGGCCGCTGAACTGGGCGTCGACCGCGAACTGGTATTCAGCCTCGGCTGGCCGACCTGGCTACCGGTGGGAGAGCACATCAACGTCGACTCCCCGTGGACTCTTGACGGCAGCCTCGCGTTGCTCGACCACACCGCAGGAGCTGCCGTGCTAGACCGCCGTGGCTTTCTTGTCCTGGGTGCCGGTACGGCCGGCACCATCGCGGAACAGTGGCTTGCCGTCGAGCAGCCCCGACGCGTATCCGCTCAGCGAAACCGTCGGATGGACGCCGAGTTGGTGACCTGCTTCGAGCAGCGGTTGCCGGCATTGCGACAGATGGATGCGACGCTCGGCGGCGGCAGTGTCCGCAACCTGGTCGATGCGGAATTGCGGCTGGTGACCGATCTCCTGGCAAAGAGCTCATACAGCCAGGTGATCGGCCGCCGGATGTTCGCTGTGGCAGCCGAGTTGGGTGGCGTGGCGGGCTGGGCCAGCTTCGATGCGGGTTATCACGCTGCGGCCGAGCGGTACTGGGTCGCCGCCTTGCGGGCCGCTCACACCGCCGGCGACCGGGCACTGGGCGCCAACATACTCAAGTCGATGAGCTTGCAGCGCGTCGAGGCCGACCGGTCCGGGGAGGCGTTGACGCTGGCTCGCGCGGCACGAGAAGGAGCCGGGAACGCACCCGCCCGCGTCGTAGCCATGCTGACGGTTCGCGAGGCACGCATGCACGCGGTTCGCGGCGAAGCTGCCGAATGCGAACGCCTGCTGATGGCGGCTGAGCGAAGCATGGGCAAGGCGGACGAAGAGCCCACACCCTCGTGGGCCGCCTACTTCGACCAGGCCGACTACTGCGCCCAGGTCGCCGCCTCCTACCTGCTGCTCCGTCGGCACCACGCCACCGACCAGTGGTTGGCTCAGTCCTTGGCGCTCCAGCCGGACGAACGCAGCCGCGACCGAGCCACATACTTGATGTGGCGAGCTGAGGCGGCCCTGAATCTGGGCGAGGTCGAACAGGCATGCACGCTGGTTGGCCAAGCCTTGCCTGACATCGCGGGTACCCGGTCGACACGTAACCGGCAGCGCCTCACCGACCTCCATACCAGGCTGAAGCGGTACCGGCTGCCGGCAGTTGACGCGCTGGGCGGGCGGATGGCCGCGCTGGTCGCGTAGGTTTCTGGGGTGGACGAGACGGTGCGGCGGGTCGCGGTGGTGACGGGCGCGAACCGGGGGTTGGGGTTCGCGATCGCGCGGGGGCTCGCCGAGTGCGGGTTGCACGTGGTGGTGACGGCGCGTTCGGAGCAGGCCGCGGTGGAAGCTGCCAACCGGTTGGCCGGGGAAGGGCTGTCGGCGTCCGCCCACCAGCTCGACGTGACCGATCCGTCCAGCATCGTGCGCACGATGGCCGACACGGGCTTCACGTACGGCCGCCTGGATGTGCTGGTCAACAATGCCGCCATCGCCATCGACCGGAGCCAGCTCGCGGCCAGCGCCGACATGGAGCGCGTCCGCGTCACGCTCGACACCAACATCCTCGGCGCGTGGCGGTGCTGTACGGCGGCGGTACCGGAGATGCGCAGGGGCGGGTACGGCCGGATCGTCAACGTCACCACGCACCTGGCGACCTTCGCCGAGTTGGGTACCGGCAGCGTGTCCTATCGGGTGTCCAAGGCCGGCCTGAACGCCCTCACCTGCGTGCTGGCCGCCGAGCTGCGGGGCGAGAACATCCTGGTCAACGCCGCGTCGCCCGGCAAGGCGGACACCCGCTTGGCGTACGGCAAGGCTGACCGCTCGCCGGAGGAGGCGGCCGGGGCCTTCGTCTGGCTGGCGACGCTGCCCGATGACGGTCCGACCGGCCAGCTGTTCCACGAGCGGGAGCCGCTCGCCTGGTGAGCAGGTCGGGGGGGTGTCAGCCTGAGGCGGTGGGGCCGGCGGTGGTGAGGGTGACGCGGATGAGGACGCGGCGTTCGCGGACCATGGCGGCGCGGTAGTCGGGCCAGTCGGGGTGTTCGCCGGAGATGCGGCGGTAGTAGTCGATCAGGCCGTCCATGGCGTCGGGGAGGGACACCAGGTCGGCGGTGCCGGCGATCTGGATCCACCGGCCGAAGAAGCCGTCGGGGAGGACGCAGAGCCAGGTGCGGGGATCGCGGCGCAGGTTGCGCACCTTGTACGCGGCCTCCCGGGTGGAGACCACCGCCCTGCCGTCGGCGTCGACCGCGACCAGCACCGGGGACAGCTGTGGGGTGCCGTCCGCCCTGGTGGTCGCCATCACCGCGTGGTGTTGCTCGGCCAGTACCGCCCGTGCGTCGTCAAGGTCCATACCGGCAACGTACAAGTCGTTGGCCCCGATGGCGCGGACTGCCAGGATGGGCGCGTGGACGGACTGGCGGGGCTGCTCGACAGCGAACTGCGGCGGTTGGTGGACCGCCTGGGTGGGTGGAACGCGGCCCGGTGGAGTGCCAGGACCAGCTCCCCGCCGGGCCTGGAGGCGACCGCGCCGGTGCGCGGCGAGGTGGCCAGGCACCTGATCCAGCGGCTCGCCGACCTGGGCGCGGAGATGGAAGGCCGGCCGCGCCGCCCGGTGCCGGTGCTCGACGCCGAGAACGGGTACGCCGACCAGATCATGGTGCTCGGCCACGACCTGGTGGTGTACGGCGGCGACTCGCCCCGGCGGGACAAGCTGCTCGCCGCCGGCCTGGCCGAGGTGCTGCTGCACCGCTTCGAGATCGACGGCAGCGAGCCGGCGGCCGGCCCGGCCAAGGCGGCCCTCGCGGTGCTGGGCGACGCCGATGTGCACGGCATGGACGAGGTGCTGGCGGTGTTCGCCGCGCACTGTCCGGGCCGGTCGTGGGGGATGCACGACGACGAGTACCCCGGGGAGTAGCGCTCCCCGGGGTACCCGCATAGACGGACTACTCGGCGGCGGCCAGGGCGAACTCCGGCTCCTCGCCGGCGCCGTCCCACGCCTCCTCCTCGACCGGACGCCGGGGCCTGCGCAGCCCGAAGGCGGCGATCGCCAGGCCGAGCGCGGCGACCCCGGCCACCACGGCGAGCCCGGGGCGGTAGCTGTCCAGCACCGCCGACGGCGTCTTGTCGCCGGCGCCGGCCTCCAACACCGCGGTCACGACGGCGAGCACGACGGCCCCGCCGACCTGGATCGAGGACTGCACCAGCCCGGAGGCGAGCCCCTGCTCGTGGTTGGCGACGCCGGCCGTGGCCTGGATGTTCAGCGACGGGAAGGTCAGCGCGAAGCCCACCCCGAGCAGCAGGATCGTCGGCAGGATCGCCAGCGCGTACACCGGGTGCTGCCCGATCGGCAGGAACAGCGCGTACCCGGGGACGAAGGCCAGGAACCCGGCGAAGATCACCTTTCCGGGGCCGAAGCGGTTGACCAGGCCGCCGACGCGCGGGCCGCCGAACGCGACCAGCAGGCCGGCCGGCAGGAACGCCAGCGCCATCTCCAGCGGCGACCAGCCCAGCAGGTTCTGCATGTACAGGGTGCCGATGAACTGGAAGCTGGCGTACGCGCCGAACATCGCCATCGCGCCGAGGTTGGCGCGCACCAGCGCGGTGTTGCGGAAGATGCCGAGCGGCACCAGCGGGTGCGCGACCCGCCGCTCGATCGCGACGAACGTGGCGACGATGGCCGCGACCAGCGCGAACGAGCCGATCGTGCGGAGCGAGGCCCAGCCGTAGGACGGCGCCTCGACCACGGTGTAGACGAGCAGCAGGGTGGCGGCCGCGCCGGTGATCGCGCCGGGGAGGTCGTACCCGCCGGTCCGCTCCTGGGCCGGGTCGCGCGGGATCAGCACGCTGCCGAAGGCGAGCACGGCCAGCGCGATCGGCACCGGCAGCAGGAAGGTCCAGCGCCAGCCGACCTCGGTCATCAGGCCGCCGAGGACCAGGCCGAGGGAGAAGCCGCTGGCGCCGGTGGCGGTGTAGATCGACAGTGCCCGGTTCCGCGCCGGGCCTTCCGGGAAGGTCGTGGTGATGATCGACAGGCCGGCGGGCGCGGTGAACGCGGCGCCGACGCCCTTCAGGAAGCGGGCGACGATCAGCAGTGGGCCGCTGCTCACGATGCCGCCCAGCAGGGAGGCGGCGGCGAAGACGGCCACGGCGATCAGGAACACACGCCGGCGGCCGAGCAGGTCGGCGGCCCGGCCGCCGAGGAGCAGCAGGCCGCCGTAGCCGAGCACGTAGCCGCTGACGACCCACTGGAGGGTGGAGGTGGACAGGTGCAGGTCGGTCTGGATGGACGGCAGGGCGACGCCCACCATCGAGACATCCAGGCCGTCCAGGAACAGCGCGCCGCACAGCACGATCAGCGCTCCCCACAGCCGCGGGGTCCAGCGCACATCGGGTGTGGCGTCAGCTGCCACTGAGGCGGTCGAAGTCATGGGGACCAAGTTACATGCGCGCGCAACTAGTGTCCAAGCAATTAATGCGTTAACAATTTGTGCACCGAGATGTGTTAGGATGCGGGCGTGAGCGGCCAGGACAGTGACTTGGTGGCGGCGTGGCGTGACCTGATGGCCCGCTACGCCGTGGTGAGCTGCGCGCTCGACAGGATGCTGCACGAGCGGCACGGCCTGGGGGTGAGCGAGTTCGAGGTGCTCGATCGGCTCGCCGAGACCCCGCAGAAGCAGCGGGTGCAGGAGCTGGCCGAGGCGGTCCACCTCAGCCAGAGCGCGCTGTCCAGGACGGTGGCCAGGCTGGAGAAGGAAGGCCTGGTCGACCGGTGCCTGTGTACCGAGGACCGGCGCGGCATCTGGGTGTCGCTGACCGAGGCCGGCCGGGCGCGGCACGCCGCCGCCCAGCCGACCCAACGCGCCGTCCTCGCCAAGCACCTGCGCGAACCGGTCCCGGCCGCCCTCTGAGAGCGCTACCGGCCCGCCCTCAGCCGAGGTGTGTGTCGAAGAACACCACCGCCCGATCCACCGCCGGCAGCACATACCGGTCGTCGTCGTACAGGTCGATGTGGTTGCTCGTGTCCAGCAGCAACAGGTCCCTGGGCTCGCCGGCGACCGCGAAGGCGGCCTCGGCGTCGGTGACCGGGATGGCCATGTCGCCCCGGCCGTGCACGATCAGCAGCGGTGTCGGCGACACCAGCGGCAGCGCCGCACCCACGTCGAGGGTCAGCTCCTGCAGGACCGACAGCGCGGTGCAGCGGTTCTCCCAGGTCGGCCGGGCGCCACGCGGCGTGCCGTAGTAGGCGAACGGCTCCGGTCCCGGGTTGCCCGCCGGCATTCCGTCGGGGTTGACGGCCGGCCAGTACTCCGGCTCGCCCGCCTTGAACTGCCGCTGCGCGATGTCCGCGAACTGCGCGAGCAGCCCGTCGAACGCCGCCACGCCGAACCGCTCCCTGATCACCGCCGGCGTGTTGTACGCCGCCGCGACCAGTGCCACCGCCCGTACCCGCGGATCGAACGCGGCGTGCTGGACCGCGTACACCCCGCCCAGGCAGACCCCGCACACCGCGATCCGGCCAGCCGGCACCTCGGGCCGGCCGGTGAGGAAGCTCACCGCGTTCCGCAGGTCGGCGACCTTGGCGGTCGCGTCCTCGTGCTGGCGGGGCCGGCCCTCGCTCTCACCCCAGTTGCGGTGGTCGAAGGCCAGCGCCGCGTAGCCGCGCGCCGCGAACCGCTCCGCGTAGTACCCGGTGACCTGTTCCTTCACACCACTGAACGGCCCGGTGAGCACCACCGCGCCGCGCGCGGACCCGCCATCCGGCAGGTGGAGGTGACCCACCAGCCGGTACCCGTCACTGTCGAACTCGATCCGTTCCATGGCGGAGAGGCTAGGAACGGGCGATTACCGACGCATTGCATCGGTCAGGAGAGGCGCTCGAAGATCATCGCCATGCCCTGGCCGCCGCCGACGCACATCGTCTCCAGGCCCAGCGTCTTGTCGTGGAACTGGAGCGAGTTCAGCAGCGTGGTGGTGATGCGGGCGCCGGTCTGGCCGAACGGGTGGCCGAGGGCGATCGCGCCGCCGTTGACGTTGAGCTTGTCCAGGTCGATGCCGAGCTGCCGGTAGGACGGGATCACCTGGGCGGCGAACGCCTCGTTGATCTCCACCAGGTCGATGTCGGCGATGTCCATCCCGGCGCGGGCGAGGGCCTGGCGGGTGGAGTCGATCGGGCCGAGGCCCATGATCTCCGGGGACAGCGCCGACACGCCCGAGGCGACGATCCTGGCCAGCGGGGTGATGCCCAGCGCGCGGGCCTTGGCCTCGCTCATCACCACGACCGCCGCCGCGCCGTCGTTGAGCGGGCAGCAGTTGCCGGCGGTGACCGTGCCCTGCTCCCGGAACACCGGCTTGAGGCCGGCGACCTTCTCCAGCGTGGTACCGGCGCGCGGGCCGTCGTCCTTGCTCACCACGGTGCCGTCCGGCAGCGTCACCGGCGTGATCTCGCGATCGAAGAAGCCGTTGGCCTGCGCCTTCTCGGCCAGGTTCTGCGAGCGCACGCCGAAGGCGTCCTGCTCCTCGCGGCTGATGCCGAGCGAGGTGGCGAGGTTCTCGGCGGTCTGACCCATGGCGATGTACACGTCCGGCAGCAGGCCGTCCTCGCGCGGGTCGTGCCAGGTCTCGTTGGTCGCGGCGGTGCGGGCGGTACGCTCCCGCGCCTCGGCGAACGCGGGGTTCATGAACCGCTCCGGGCCCTCGCCGGCGCCGGTGAAGGCGGGGTAGCGGGACACGCACTCCACGCCGCCGGAGACGAACACGTCGCCCTCGCCGGCCCTGATCGCGTGGAAGGCCATCCGGGTGGTCTGGAGGCTGGAGGCGCAGAACCGGTTGACCGTGGAGCCGGGGAGGTGGTCGTACCCGAGCGCGACGGCGACCCGGCGGGCCATGTTGAGGCCCTGCTCGGCCTCGGGCTCGGCACAGCCGAGGTACAGGTCGTCGATCTCGCGCGGGTCGAGTTCGGGCACCTTGTCCAGCACCGCGCGGACGATGGTGGTGGCCAGGTCGTCCGGTCGCAGTTCCTTCAACGATCCCTTGACGGCGCGCCCGATGGGTGAGCGGGCGGTGGCGACGACGACGGCGTCACGGTCAGCCATGGTAGGGCTCCTCGCTGTTGCTCGACGGTGCTTCGAACGTAGTCGTCCGTCGCCACCAGAGGCCAGTGGACACTTCCTGAAATCCTACCGACCGGTACAGTGGCGCGCCGTCACTCGTCGCGACCAGCCCGGTCGGCCTGTCCGGGCACCCGGCGAGCATCGCGGTGAGCAGCGCCCGCGCCGCGCCCCGGGACCGCCACCCGGGCAGCACGGCCAGCATGTACACGCACACCGACACGCCGTCGTCGAAGCTGAAGCCGCCGCCGGCCGGCACCCCGTCCACGGTCGCCCCCCACACCCGGAAGGCCGGGTCCGTGGTCATCCCCGGCGGGAACAGCGCCCCGGGACGGCCGGCCGCCCACGGGTACGGGAAGCCCTCCACCACCAGCGGTTCCACGTCGGCGAGCCGGTCCTCGCCGACTCGTGTCACCGCGACGCCCGGCCGGTTCACGGCGGCCACCGGACCGGCCGGCCGGATCATCGTCGCGAGCCGGGACGGCTCCAGGTCGGGCGCTGGCGGGGGCAGCACGCCGTACGGGTCCTCGATCAGGTACGCGCCGGCCGCCACCGCCGGGCCGGTGTCGGCGGTGGGGCTGACCACCAGCGCGCGGACGCCGTTCGCGGTCTCGGCGAGCAGCAGGCCGTCGGTCCGCTCCAGTGGAAACCCGCGCAGGGCGACCAGGGCCGTCCACATCGCGGCGGAGTTGCGCGCGTACAGTCCCGCGTCCAGCACGTCCGGTCGCCCGTCCATGCCGGCAGCCTGCCGGAACGGACCGGCGCGGCGGTATGAACCAGATCACCCCGCGACGTACACGCCGAGGTCCTTGCAGGCGGCACGCAGCTTGTTCGGGTCGCCGTCGCGGGCGGCGTTGCCGACCGCGTCCACCTTGGACGCCAGGCCGGCGGTGACGCCGGACGCCTGCTGGATGTCCGCCTGGGCCCTGTCGCCCTGCTGCCGGTTCTGGTCGGCCCGGTACAGCAGGTGGCAGGCGTTCTTCGCCGCGGTGTCCGCCTTGGCCGGCTTGTTGTTGTTGTCGTCGCAGCCGGCGGCGACACCGCCGGCGAGCGCGATGGCAGCCACTATCCCGGTGGCAGCGGCAAACCTCTTCATACCCTCAACGTCACACGGAACAGCCGCCCGGACGAGTGCGCAGGTCAGCTCGTGGCGGTCGCCGGCGTGACGTCGGTACGGCGGGTGAGCCGGCGCAGCAGCGCCCAGCGCCCGCGCGGGCCGCGCTCGCGGCCACCGACCGTGACGCCGACCACCTCGGTACCGGGCCTGTCGACGGCCTCCACCGCGGCCTGGGCGACCGGACGCAGCTCGTCCTCGCTGTCCAGCCTGCGCGCCTGCGTGTCCGGCAGGCCGGTCGGCAGGGCGAGGCCGGGCACGACGAGCGAGCACAGCGCCGGCAGCATCACCGCGGCGGCGGCCGCGTAGCCGGCCACCGAGGGATGGAACCGGTCCGGGCCGAACATCTCCTGCGGCCGGGCCGCGAACTCCGGTCCGAGCAGGTCGCCGAGGGAGACGGTGGTGCCGCCGTGCTCGATCACGGCGACCGTCTGCGCGGCCGCCAGCGCGCGGCTCTTGTGCCGGGCGAGCTGGCGCAGCGGCGGGCCGATCGGGCGGATCGTGCCCAGGTCGGGGCAGGTCGCCACGAGCACCTCGGCGCCGGCGGCGCGCAGCGTGACGACCGCGTCGATGAGGTGGCGGATCGCGGTGGCCGGCGGCACCCGGTGGGTGACGTCGTTGCCGCCGATGAGGATCAGCGCGACGTCGGGCCGGTGCGGGAGCGCATTGAGCACCTGCTCGTCGAGGTCGGTGGACCGGGCGCCGGACCGCGCGACAGACCGCAGGTCCACCGGCCGGCCGGCGGCGCGGGACAGCCCGTCGGCGAGGATCGCGCCGGGCGTCTGCTCGATCTCGGCGACGCCGAGCCCGGCCGCGCACGAGTCGCCGAGCACGGCGAACCGCAGTGGCGGGCCGTCACCGGTGCCGTACCGGCCGTCCGGGTCGAGTGTCACGCCGTCGGACACCCCGACCACCCGACGGGCAACCCTGGCCTCGACGAACAACAGTCCCACCCCGAGTGCGCCGAGCAGGCCGAGGCCGCCACCGCCGTACGCCGCCTTCGTGGCCACCCACCGTGCGTGTGATGCGCGGATCACCGCAACCTCCCTCCCGGAAACCCCGCGTGGCAGGGGAGTCGTCTGCTGATCCCAGGGTAGCTGCGGAAGGTGACGGTGGGATCTTCTCCAGGTGTCGGGTTGACGCCGTAGGCTGCGGTCCGTGGAGTACTACGAGTCGATGATCGACCTGGTCGGCAACACCCCGCTGCTGAAGCTCAGCTCGGTGACGGCCGGGCTGGCCGCGACGGTGCTCGCCAAGGTCGAGTACTTCAACCCGGGCGGCTCGGTGAAGGACCGCATCGCGGTGCGGATGATCGAGGCCGCCGAGCGGTCCGGCGAGCTGCGGCCCGGCGGCACGATCGTGGAGCCGACCTCCGGCAACACCGGTGTAGGGCTGGCCATCGTCGCGCAGCGCAAGGGTTACCGGTGCGTGTTCGTCTGCCCCGACAAGGTCAGCCAGGACAAGATCAACGCGTTGCGGGCGTACGGCGCCGAGGTCGTGGTGTGCCCGACCGCGGTCGCGCCCGAGCACCCCGACTCGTACTACAACGTCTCCGACCGGCTGGTCCGGGAAGTTCCGAACGCCTGGAAGCCGAACCAGTACGCCAACCCGAACAACCCGCTCTCGCACTACGAGGCGACCGGTCCCGAGGTGTGGCGGCAGACCGACGGCCGGATCACCCACTTCGTGGCCGGCATCGGCACCGGCGGCACGATCTCCGGTGTCGGCCGGTACCTGAAGGAGCAGGCCGGCGACCGGGTCCGGATCGTCGGCGCGGACCCGCAGGGCTCGGTGTACTCGGGCGGCAGCGGCCGGCCGTACCTGGTCGAGGGGGTCGGCGAGGACTTCTGGCCGGAGACCTACGACCGCGACATCTGCGACCAGGTGGTGCCGGTCTCCGACCGCGACTCGTTCCAGATGACCCGGCGGCTGGCCCGCGAGGAGGGGCTGCTGGTCGGCGGCTCGTGCGGGATGGCGGTGGTGGCGGCGCTGGAGGTGGCGGCGGACGCCGGCCCGGACGCCGTGGTCGTGGTGCTGCTGCCGGACAGCGGGCGCGGGTACCTGTCCAAGATCTTCAACGACGAGTGGATGGCCGACTACGGCTTCCTGGCCGGCACCGGCGAGGAGGCCACGGTCGGCGACGTGCTCGGCCGCAAGGGCGCCGGGCTGCCGGAGTTCGTGCACGTGCACCCGAACGAGACCGTGCGGCAGGCGGTGGAGGCGATGCGCGAGTTCGGCGTGTCGCAGCTGCCGGTGATGAAGGAGGAGCCGCCGGTGATGGCGGCCGAGGTGGTCGGCTCGGTGGCCGAGCGGGACCTGCTGCACGCGCTGTACACCGGCCGGGTCGCCCCGGAGGACCTGCTGGAGGCGCGGATGGGCGCGCCGTTGCCGCTGGTGGGGGCCGGTGAGCCGGTGTCCAAGGCGGTCGCCGTGCTGGAGAAGGCCGACGCCGCCGTGGTACTGGTGGACGGGAGGCCGCAGGGCATCGTGACCCGCCAGGATCTGTTGGGATTCCTTGCCGGACAGTGACGGAGAGGGGATCAGTCGTGCCGACCCGCCGTCGGGCCGCGGGCCTGCTCGCGGCGCTGTGCGCCGCGGTGGTCGCGGCGGCGGGGTGCTCGGGCGGGAGCGGCGGCGGCGCGCACCCGCAGGGCGGCAGGACCACCGGGCCGGTGGTGTACCCGGGGTCGTCAGGCAACCCCGGCAACAAGGAGTTCGACACCAGACGGCTGCGGGCGGCGACGCTGGGGCCGGCCGACCTGACCGGGTACGAGCGCGGTGACCACGCCTACGACCTGCGCGGCGGCTGCCTGGAGCAGGTGATCGGGTTCCTGTTCGGCGACCTCGGCGACGTCACCGCGCAGACCGAGACGTCGCTGGTCAACACCAGCACCGCCGGGGCGGTGCAGCAGCGGATGCGGTCGTACAAGGGTGACGCCGCCGCGCAGCACTTCGACCAGGCGGCGAAGGCCGCGCCGGGTTGCGCGACGCTGATCGGCAGGGCCAAGGACGGCGCGCGGACCGAGTTCTCGGTGAAGCCGCTGGTGATGCCCAAGTACGGCGAGCAGATGCTGTCGCTGCGGATCGTCGGGGTGAGCCCGAACGTGGCCGGCCAGGAGGTCAACCTGGTGATCGTGCGGGTGGAGAACGTGGTCGAGAAGCTGGACGACATGAACACCCGCGGCGTCAGCGTCGATCACACCACCCAGCTCACCCAGACAGCCGTCACGAAACTGCGCACGGCGGCCTGATCGTCGCCCGCACGTGCCCGGAAATCCTGCGTACGGGCTGTTACGCGGGTGACACTCAGGTCATGGACCCGGGCCTGCTCCGCAAGCTGATCGCCGAGGCGCTCGGCACGTTCGCGCTGGTGTTCTTCGGGGTCGGCAGCGCCGTGTTCGGGATCTCCGTGACCGGGCCGTGGGGCGTGGCGCTCACGTTCGGGTTCGTGATGGTGGCGCTGGTGTACGCGTTCGGCCCGATCTCCGGCTGCCACCTCAATCCGGCGATCACCGTGGGCGCGCTGCTGGCCAGGCGGATCGACCCGCTGGACGCGGCCTGGTACGCGGGCGCGCAGGTCGGCGGCGGGATCATCGGCGCGATGATGATCAAGGTGGTGGTGGCCTGGGGCAACGCGCGCGACCAGACCGGCGTGCTGGGCGCGAACGACTACGGCACGCACGTCAACGCCGGCGGCGCCTTCCTGATCGAGGTGCTGCTCACCTTCCTGCTGGTGTTCGTGGTGCTGATGGTGACCGGCCACGCTGCCACACCCGGGCTCGCCGGCTTCACGATCGGCCTGGCGCTGTCCGCGGTGTACCTGGTCAGCCTGCCGCTGGACGGCGGCGGCGCGAACCCGGCCCGCTCGATCGGCCCCGCGCTGTGGGCCGCGCACGCGCCGCTCGCGCACCTCTGGCTGTTCATCATCGCGCCGCTGCTCGGCGGGTCGATCGCGGCGGCGGCCGCGGAACTGCTCGGGTACGACACCCACCAGCCGACCCTCACCGGCGAGGACGAGCACCTCTTCTACCGGGACACCGCCCGGCACCGCTACCGCGACTGACCGGCGCGGATCGGGTACACCTCCACCCGCAGCGTGCCCGGCAGCGACCCGACCAGCGCCGGGTCCACCTCCACGACCGCCTCGCCGGCGCTGACCTCCACGTGCCAGATCCACTCCACCGCGTACCCGGCCGGCAGCCCGGCCAGCGCCGCCGGGTCCACCCGCTCCAGCAGCCAGGCCAGGTGATCTGCGAGCGGGCGGCCGTCCGGCAGGTCGGTCTCCAGCTCCCAGCGGGTCTCCTCGGCCGGCCGGCCCGCCCGGCTGACCAGCACGTCGCCGCGGCCGTACGCGACGGTCGGCGGCACGCCGAGGTGCGCGGTCAGCGTGCCGGCCGGGCCGTCGCCGCGGATCACCAGCCGGGCTCTGGCCCTGATCACGCCCATGGGGGGCGAGGGTACTCAGGACATGACGGGCTGGATCTTCAGGCGCAGGCAGGTCGGGTTGAAGTACCAGAGCGGGGTCGGCACGGCCAGCGCCACGAACACCCACATCGTCGGGACCAGCCCGATCTCGTGCACGAGCGCGCCCGCGAGCAGCGTGGACACCGGGATCGCCGCGAACGCCACGGTCCTGACCAGCGCGGTCACCTGGCCCAGCCGTTCCGGCGGGGTGAGCGACTGGCGCAGCGTGGCGATGCCGACGCCCCACACCGTGCCGGACGCGCCGATCGTGGCCTGGGCCAGCCCCAGCATGGCCAGCGTCGGCCCGGTCGAGGACAGCGGTACCAGCGTGAGGCCGGCCAGGTAGCAGACGGACGCCCCGGCGATCATCGGGCCGAGCCCGTACCGCCGGGACAGCCGGCCGGTGGCCAGCGAGCCGCCCAGCATCCCCGCGCTGTACAGGGCGTACGTGGCGCCGACCGCCATCGGCGAGAGCCCGCGCCGGTAGGCGTACAGGACGTACAGGGCCTCGACGGCGACGCAGCCGAGGTTCATCGTGGCGGTGCCGCCGACCATCCGCCACAGGCCCGGCACCCGCTGGACGGCGCGGAAACCGGCGGCGATCTCGGCGCGCCAGGTCAGCTTCGGGCTGGTGCGCCCGCGCGGCAGCTCGGGGAGGCCGGACAGCAGCCGGGCCGAGTACAGGTAGCTGGCCACGTCGGCGCAGACCGCCCTGGCCGCGCCGGCGAACTGCACGGTCAGCCCGGCCAGTGCCGGCCCGCTGATGGTGCCGACCGACTGGGCTGCGCTCACCGCCGCGTTGCCGGTGACGATGTGGCTGGAGTCGAGCAGCTTGGGCAGGGTGGCCTGGACGGCGATGTCGAACAGCGTGCTGAGCAGGCCGACCACGGCCGCGACCAGGTAGAGCTGGTACAGCGTGAGCAGGCCGAGCGCGGCGGCGATCGGCACGGTGACAAGCGCCACCGCGCGGGCGAGGTCGGCCCGGACGAGGATGTGCCGGAGCCGGCCCCTGTCGACGGCCAGCCCGACGAACGGCCCGAGCAGGAACGGCAGGTAGGCGACGGTCGTGAGCGCCGCGACCGCGAACGCCGAGGCGTGCAGGCTGCGGATCGCGTAGGTGGGTAGGGCGAGGACGGTGACCTGTGTGCCGACCACGGTGACCACCTGAGCGGTCACGAGGCGGCGCAAGGCCTCGTTCCAGGCCGGAGGCCTGAAGCGTCTGAAGATCATCGGCGCACCAGTGAGAGAGTTGCAGGCCGATCCCCCCGTGATCGCGCCGTGACGAGTCACAAACGCCGCGTAGCTTATTCGCCCTCACTGTTGCGTACAAGAGCCAACTGACTACCTTGAGTGCCGCTCAGTGGCAAATCCAGA
>JBJMIH010000120.1:0-9433 GCA_045806985.1 Mycobacteriales bacterium
ACCGCCTGCCGGTACGGGCTCAACCGCCGCCACCGGGACCCGATCTGGGCCCGGTAGGCCCGGATGAGTTTGGCCACGTAGCGCAGCGTCTGGCTGGACACCGGCAACACCACACGGTAAGACAACACACGAAGCTCCTGGACGCTCAGATGATCTTGGTACATCACCTGAACAGCCAGGAGCTTCACCTATTCCACACTGGACACACCGCACCAACCCAACCCGATCAGGTTGGAAAAGGCTCCTTGATCGTGATAGGGACGGGGCTATGCGGGTGCTCACGGTCAACACGGGGTCCCACAGCGTGCACGTGACGCTGGTCGAGGACGGCCGGCTCGGCGACGCGCTCGACCTGGACGCGCGGCCGGAGGAGACCGGCGACCAGGTGGCGGAGTTCGTCCGGACGCAGCGCGGGGTGGACGCGGTGGGGCACCGGCTGGTGCACGGCGCGGACGTGGTGGTCCGGCCGACCGTGGTCACCGGCGAGGTGCTGGCGGCGGTGCGGAAGGTCGCCGACCTCGATCCGCTGCACGTGCCGCCCGCGCTGGACCTGCTCGACCGGCTGCGGGAACTGCTGCCGGACGTCCCGCACGTGCTCTGCCCGGACACCGCGTTCCACGCCGGGCTGCCGGCCGTCGCGGCCACGTTCCCGCTGCCGGCGGAGTGGCGGGAGCGGTGGGGGCTGCGCCGGTACGGCTTCCACGGGCTGTCCTACGCGTGGGCCACCCGCCGCGCCGCCGCGCTCCTCGACCGGCCGGTGGGCGAGCTGCACCTGGTCGTGGCCCACCTCGGCGGCGGCGCGTCGGTGTGCGCGGTCCGCGAGGGCCGCAGCGTTGACACCTCGATGGGCCTGACCGCGCTGGACGGGGTGCCGATGAGCACCCGCAGCGGCGCGGTGGATCCGGGGATGCTGCTGTGGCTGCTGGACGGCCGGCTCGACCGCGCGGAGCTGGCCGACGGCCTGTACCACCGGTCCGGCCTGCTCGGACTCTCCCGGGACCGGTCCGGCGACACCCGCGACCTGGTCGCGGCGGCGGGGCAGGGCGACCGGGACGCGGCGCTGGCCCTCGAGGTGTACGCGCACCGGGTGCGGCGGGAGATCGCGGCGGCCGCCACCAGCCTGGACCGGCTGGACGCGCTGGTGTTCACCGGCGAGATCGGCTGGGACCAGCCGGAGGTCCGCCACGACGTGTGCGCTGGGCTCGGCCTGCTCGGGGTGCGCCCGCCGGTGCGCGGCAATCGCGACGACGACGGCCCGGTCAGCGAGCCCGGCGCGGCCGTGCCGGTACTGGTGGTGAAGACCGGCGAGGAGTACCAGCTCGCCGAGGACACGCTCGCGGCCCTGTAGCCCACCGAGGAGGGTCACGCTCGACAACCCAGCCGGCCACCAGCACGTCACTGCCCGCGCCGGGACCCCGTCAGCTGGGCTGCCACAGCTCGATCCGGTTGCCCTCGGGATCTGTCACCCAGCCGAATCGACCGACGCCCTCCATCTCCTGGGTCTCCTCGGCCACGTCCGCGCCCTTGGCGCGCAACTGCGCGAGCATCGCGTCCAGGTCGCGGACGCGGAAGTTGAGCATCGTCTGCTGGGCGCGGGAGCCGAAGTACCCGGTCTCGGACTCGAAGGTCGCGAACACTGTCACCCCGGCTTCCGGACGCCAAAGCCCGTTCTCATCGGCGTCCAGGCCCAGGCACTCGCGATACCACGCGCCCAGGGCCGCCGGATCGGCGGCCCGCAGGAAGTACCCGCCAACTCCAAGCACACGTTCCATGCCGTCATCCTGCCAGTGCCGGCCCGTGAGCCACCCCTCCGAAGCCAGCGAGTCAGCGACGAGCGGGTAATCCGGTTACGCATCGAGCAGGCGGGCGCGGACGGCGGTGAGGTCGGTGTCGGCGAGGCCGGCGGAGCGGAGGTAGCTCGCCGGTTCCAGCCAGTCCAGGGTCGCCAGCAGCGCGGCGCGGGCCGTGGTGCCGGCGCGGCGGAGGAGCTCGGCGACCTCGGCGTTCTGGTCCTGCTCGCCGCGCGCGGACCAGCGGGCCGGGAGCCGGTCGGCGCTCAGCGCGTAGTCGTCGGCGATCGCCTCAGGGGTGACGCCGGCCAGCGCGAGCAGCAGCATCGTGACCAGGCCGGTGCGGTCCCGGCCGAGTCCACAGTGGACGACCACGCCGCCCGGCGCGGCGCGGGCCACCGCCGCCACCGCGGCGGCGCAGCGCTCGGGCTTCCGCTCCAGGAACGGCCGGTAGTACAGCGGGCTGCCGTCCAGGCCCTGGCCCCGGAAGTACCGCCACATCGCGGTGTCGGCGCTGTCGTCCAGCGGCACCGCGACGGTGACGATCCCGTCCGGCGCGGTGCCGTCGCGGGCCGCCACCTCGTCCGGGTCGCGCAGGTCCACGACCGTGCGGACGCCGTGGTCGTACAGGGCCTGCCAGCCGGCGGCGGTGAGCGTGTCGAGGCTGTCGGCGCGCACCACCGCGCCGGGCACCGTCGTACGGCCGCCGGCGGTGGGGAGTCCGCCCAGGTCACGGACGTTGTAGCAGCCCGCCCAGGCCAGCTCGCGCTCGTCCACGGGGCCATCATCGCGGACGCGCCAGAATCGCACCGGCCGGGGTGGCACGTGCGGCGACTGAGCGTTCCCGGGTCCGCAGCGCCCGGCGGGTGAGGGCGGGTACCGGCGTGGCGGCGGCCGCGAACAGCGCCGCCACCAGCAGCCACCCGCCCGCGCCGAACCCGCCGAGCGCCGCGGTGAACACCGCGGGGCCCACCACCTGCACGGTGGCGGTGGCCGCCTCCGACACGCCCTGGTACGCGCCGCGCGCCTCCTCGCGCATCAGCGAGATCGACAGCCCCCAGCTGGCGGCGACGTACCCGAGTTCGCCGGCCACGTGCAGGAGCGCGGCGGCGAGCACCACCCCGACCGCGACCGTGCCGGAGCCGCCCGCCGTGCTGGCCAGCAGTACGCAACTGCCGGCCAGCGCCGTCCCCGACCAGACCGCGGTGCGCGCGGCCCGAGGTGCGGTCCGGGCCAGCCGGCTGATCGGCACCTGGAGCGCGGCGATGCCGGCGGAGCTGATCACCACGACGGCGCCGCTGAGCGCGAGCGGCAGCCGGGTGCCGCGGGAGATCCACAGCGGCAGCCCGGTCGACATCATCGCCCAGCACAGCGAGAGCACGGCGGTGACGGCGACCACCGCCAGGTAGGGCCGGTCGGTGAGCGCGGCACGGGCGGTCCACTCCGGACCGGCGGCCCGCGGCGCCCGTACTGGTGTCGGGGCGGGCACCGTCGCGGTGGCCACCGCGAGTACCGCGAAGCTGGCCGCGTTGGCGGCGATCGCGAGCGAGTAGGCGCCGGGCCGGCCGGCGGAGAGCACGAGGGCACCCGCGCCGGCCCCGACCGCGTACCCGACGTGCTGCGCCACCCGCTGCTGGGCGAGCGCCCGTACCCGAGCGGCGTTCTCCCGGACCAGGCCGGCCACCAGCGCGGTGCGGACCGCGCTGGAGCCGTTGGACAGACCCACGAAGACCGTGCTGACCAGCACGAACGCCAACGGGCCGCGGACCAGCAGGTACCCGACCATGGCGAGCGCGCGGACCGAGGTTGCCACGACGAGCACCCACCGCGGGTCGGCGCGGTCCGCCAGCGCCCCGAGCGGCACCGCCGCCGCCAGTCCGGCGCCGGCCGCCACCGCCATGCCCGCCCCGACGGCGGTGGCCGACAGCCCGACCACGCGGCTGACGTAGATCGCCCAGATCGTGTACCAGAGCCCGTCGCCGAGCGCCGACACCGCCCTGCCCCACACCAGCTGGCGCACGTCCTTCCACCACCCTTCACGATCTTCTGAACCCTGACCGTAGGCGACGCGAGGCCCTGGCGCAACCACTGTTCAGCGATCCATGAATCGTGGTACCGTACCCGGCGGAGGGGGTGAATCCGGTGGCCGGCTGGACAGATCCGCGGCACGAGGTGCTGTCGCCGGCGATCGCGCTCGCCCGCGAGCTGGCCGACCCGATCCGGCTGACCGCGCTCCAGCTGCTCGCGGCCGAGGGGCCGCACACGATGAGCCAACTCGCCCAGGCGCTCGGCGTGTCCGCCCCACGTCTCGGCAACCACCTGGCCCGGCTGCGCGACCAGGGTCTCGTCACCGTCGAGCACAACGGCCGGCACGCGGTGTACCGGGTGGCCGCGCCCGGCCTCGGCGACGTGCTGGCGGCGCTGTCCCGGTACGCCAACGCCGAACTCGACCTCCGCCCGGACCGGCCGCCGCCGTCCCCTGCCGACGTGGCGCACACCTGCTACGACCACGCGGCCGGCCGGCTCGGCATCGCGGTGTTCGGCACGCTGGTCGCGCGCGGCGCGCTGGTACCGCCGGACGGCCGGGACGACCAGCTCACGCTGGGGCCGGACCGTGCCGCGCTCACCGAGCTCGGGGTGGACGTGGACGCGCTGGACACCGGGCGCCGCAAGCTGGCCACCGCCTGCCTGGACAAGATCTACCGCCTGCCGCACCTGGGCGGCGCCCTCGGCAAGGCCGTCCTGGACACCTTCCTGGATCGCAAGCTGGTGGCGCGGCAGGAGGGCACCCGAGTACTGACAGTCACCCCGAAGGGCAAGGCGGCACTGCCCGTACTGCTGCGCGACTTCTCCACGGAGCGCCTACCAGAGGGCGCGTAGCGGAGTCGGCCCGTCGCCAGCCAGCTCCCTCCCCGCTCGTTGACTACGGTGGCCGGTGTGAGTGACGTGGCGGTGGTGGCCCTGTGTGATGCGGTTGCGGTGTTTCCCGAGCCGGTCGAGGAAGCGCTGCCGGCGGCGGGGCTGGTGGGGGAGTGGGTGCTGCATGTGCACTGCTTCCTGGTCCGGATCGGTGGGCGGGTGGTACTGGTGGACACCGGGCTCGGACCGCCGTGGGCGCCGGGCAGCCGGTGGTTGGCCGGTGCCGCGCCGGCCCGGCCGTCCCGGCTGCTGGCCGAGCTGGAACGGGTCGGTGTGCCGGCCGGCGACGTCACCGACGTCGTCCTCACCCACCTGCACCTGGACCACGTCGGGTGGAACGTGGGCGGCGGGGCCGACGCGCCGGTCCCGACGTTCCCGAACGCCCGCCACCACGTCCAGGCCGTCGAGGTCGCGAACCTGCGCGGCGGCAGCCCGGCCCACCAGCGGATGTACGCCAGCCACGTGCGCCCGCTGGCCGACGCCGGACTGTTGACCACAGTGGACGGTCCGGCCACCGTCGCCGCCGGCGCCCGGCTCTGGCCGGCGCCCGGCCACAGCCCCGGCCATCAGGTGCTGGTACTCGAGGACGGCGACCGCCGGCTCACCGTCAGCGGCGACGCGTTCGTCCACCCCGCGCAGGCGGCCGACCCGGCGGTGGCGTACAGGTACGAGTCCGACCCGGCCATCGCCGCCGCCACCCGCCGCGACCTGCTCCGCCGTGGCGGCCTGCTCGCCCCCGCCCACTGGCCGGCCACCCTGGTGGAGGTGGGCGGTGAGATGGTGCGCACAGTCGATTCGTGTCCGGCCGGGTCCGGTTCATACTGGCCCGCATGACTGGAGTCGCGATCGTCACCGGGGGGAGCCGGGGGATCGGCGCGGCCGTGGCGCGCCTGGTGGCGGCGCGCGGGTGGGATGTCTGCCTGAGCTACCGGGCCGAGGCGGAGGCGGCGCGGGGGGTGGTGGCCGAGTGTGTGGCGGCGGGGGCCAAGGCGGTCGCGGTGCCGGCGGACGTGGCCGTCGAGGGTGACGTGGTGCGGCTGTTCGCGGCGGCCGGTGAGCTGGGGCCGGTGACCGCGCTGGTCAACAATGCCGGGATCGTGTCCCCGCAGTCGCGGGTGGAGGACCTCGATGCGGCGCGGATCGAGCGGATGCTGGCGGTGAACGTGCTCGGCGCGTTCCTGTGCGCCCGGGAGGCGGTGCGCGCCATGTCGGTACGGGGTGGCGGGCCGGGCGGGGTGATCGTCAACGTGTCGTCGCGGGCCGCGCAGCTCGGCTCGGCGGGGGAGTACGTCGACTACGCCGCGTCGAAGGCGGCCGTGGACGCGCTGACCGTGGGCCTGGGCCAGGAGGTGGCCACCGACGGGATCCGGGTGGTCGGGGTGCGGCCGGGCCTGATCGAGACCGACATCCACGCCAGCGGCGGCGAGCCCGGCCGGGTGGCCCGGCTGGCGTCGACCGTCCCGATGCGCCGGGGCGGCCGGGCCGAGGAGGTGGCGGCGGCGATCGTCTGGCTGATGTCGCCGGAGGCGTCGTTCGTGACCGGCGCCACCCTGGATGTCAGCGGAGGTCGTTGACCTCCATCGTGCTGTACCTACTAGTATGTACAGCATGAGCACGCAGGACCGCCTGATCGAGAGCACCCAGGAGCTGCTCTGGGAACGCGGGTACGTCGGCACCAGCCCCAAGGCCATCCAGCAGCGGGCCGGCGCCGGCCAGGGCAGCATGTACCACCACTTCACCGGCAAGGCCGACCTCGCGCTGGCCGCCGTCCGGCGCAACGCCGCCGAGGTGCGGGCCGAGGCCGAGGCCGTGTTCGCCGCGCCCGGCACCGCGCCCGAGCGGATCGAGCGCTACCTGCGCCGCGAGCGCGACGTCCTGCGCGGCTGCCGGGTCGGCCGGCTCACCCACGACCCGGACATCGTCGCCGACCCCGCCCTGCGCCAGCCGCTGGAGGAGACGTTCGGCTGGCTGCGGGGCCGGCTCGCCCAGGTCCTGGCCGAGGGCCAGGCGCGCGGCGAGCTGGCGGCCGGCTTCGACCCCGTCGCGGTCGCCGCCACCGTCGCCGCCGTCGTGCAGGGCGGTTACGCCCTGGCCAGGGCGGCGAATGACGCTGAACCCTTCCACCAGGCGGTCGACGGCGTGATCGAGCTGCTGGCCGCGTACACGACCACCCCGAAGGAGTAGCGAGCCGATGGAGATCAGCAGGCACCGGTCGCCGACCACGCCCGGCCCCGCGGAACGGTTCACCGGCACGGTATGGATCGACACCGTCGCCGACGCCGACCCGCCGTCCACCGTCAAGGTCCGCAGCGTGCACTTCGCGCCCGGCGCCCGGACCGCCTGGCACACCCACCCGCGAGGGCAGATCCTGCACGTCACCGAGGGTGAGGGCCGGGTGAGCCGGCGCGGCGGCCCTGTCGAGGAGATCCGCGCCGGCGACACGGTCCGGATCGGGGCCGGGGAGTGGCATTGGCACGGCGCCGGGCCGGCCACCTTCCTCACCCACCTGGCCATCCAGGAGGCCGACGACCGGGGCGTCGAGGCCGAGTGGGGCGAGCACGTCACCGACGCCGAGTACACGGGCTGTGAGGGGCCGGCAGTGCAGGCGATGCAGTACGAGTTCACCTTTCCCGCCGACTACGACATGGGGATCATCCGGAACCGGATCAAGACCAAGGGCGGGGTGCTGGACGGCTACGACGGCCTCGGCCTCAAGGCCTGGACGGTCCGGGAGCGCGGTGTGGACGGCTCTCCTGTCAACCAGTACGCCTCCTTCTACCTGTGGAACAGCCTCGCAGGGATGAACCGGTTCCTGTGGGGCGACTTCTTCCGCAACCTGAGCCGGGACTTCGGCCGGCCGATCGTCCGCCAGTGGACCGGCCTGGGCTTCGTCACCGGGCCGGCCGCCGGCGCGGCGCCGCACGTCGCCACCCGGGACACCACGGCGGTACCGCCCGACGCGGACCCGGCCGAGGTGGTGGAGCGGGGGCTGGCCGCGCTGGAGGCCTCGGCCGCCGCCCCGCGCGTGCACTCCTCCGCCCTCTTCGTCGACACCCGGAACTGGGAGATGGTGCATTTCACACTGTGGGAACGGGACGCTCCCGACGGCGCCGGGACCAGGTACCAGGTGCTCCATTTGTCCGACACCGGCCTGTCTGGGATCGACACGGGGCGGCATTGGTGAGAATTCCGGGCGATGATGGGGGATAGCGGTGAACGGCCGAGAGCTGTGTACCGTCAGGAGTGGTGAGGGCGGTCACGGCGCGTGGCCGGTGACCTCACCTTTTCTCGGGTGCAGCAGGAGGCGAACGCGGTGCGGGGCGGAACGGCGGTGACCCGGCTTGTCATGCTGGGTTTGGCGGTAGCGGTTTGCGTGACGGGCTGTTCGTCCGGTTCGTCGCACAAGCCCGGCCAGCACGGCGGGAGCGGAGGCGGTGGCAAGACCACCCACGCCTCGCTGGTGATCAGCCCCGACGGCGGCAGTTCGGTCAACCCGGCGGTACCGGTCGTGGTCAAGGCGCTGCACGGCACGCTGAAGACGGTCACGGTCACCAACGCCGACGGCAAGCCGGTACAGGGCGCGCTGTCCGCCGACAAGACGGCCTGGACCAGTAGCGAGGCGCTCGGGTACGGCAAGAGCTACCAGATCGCCGCGTCCGCCAGCGGCGAGGACGGCAAGACCGTCGACAAGACCAGCTCGATCCAGACCGTGAAGCCGCGCGCGACCGCCTATCCCTCGTTCATCCCCGCGCCGTCCACCACCGACGTCGGCATCGGCCAGCCGATCGTCGTCCAGTTCGACCAGCCGGTCGCCAGCGCCAACCGGGCCGCCGTCGAGCGGTCGCTGATCGTCACCAGCACCCCGGCGCAGCCCGGCAGCTGGTACTGGATCTCGAACAAGCAGGTCGACTACCGGCCGCAGAACTACTGGCAGGCCGGCACCGACATCACGCTGGACGCCAAGGTGTACGGGGTGGACTTCGGCAACGGCGTGTACGGCCAGACCGAGCGCACGCTGAAGCTGCACGTGCACGACGCGTGGGTGGCCAAGGCCGACGGCGCCGCCCACTCGATGCAGATCTTCCACAACAACCAGCTGGTCAACACGATGCCGATCAGCCTGGGCTCGCCGGACCACCAGACCCACTCCGGCATCCACGTGATCAGCGCCAAGGACCCGTCCGTGGTGATGGACTCCTCCACCTACGGCGTCGGCCCCGGCCAGCCCGGGTACTACCGGGAGACCGTGTACCTGGACGAGCGGATCTCCAACGACGGCGAGTTCCTGCACGCCGCGCCGTGGTCCGTGGGCGACCAGGGCAACTCGAACGTCTCGCACGGCTGCATCAACCTGAGCAACGCCAACGCCCAGTGGTTCTACGACCACTTCGGCCCCGGCGACGTGGTCGAGGTCGCCAACGCCGGCCCGGACAAGCTTCCGGTCTGGGACATGTACGGCGACTGGAGCCTGAACTGGACTGACTGGCTGGCAGGCTCCGCCCAACACTAGCCGGGCCCAGCTTCCCGCTCGCCGCGTTGTCGGGACGCTTGCGTGCCAAGAACGCACGCGGCGCGCCCCTCCGCCTTGCGAGCGGAAACCTGGATCCCGGCTAAGCAGCGTCTCGAAGTCATGTCGGTGTCCAGGTCTTGGCGGATTTCGGATCCCTGCTGTCACGATCAAGGAGTTGTGTCCGCGTTGTCGTGTGAAAACGCGGACACAACTC
>JBJMIH010000121.1:0-3781 GCA_045806985.1 Mycobacteriales bacterium
GGGTCGCGCCGCCGCTTGCGTTGTTGGCGCGCAAGCGGGCCGACAACGCCGGCAGCCGGAACCGCAGGTGTCGGCTGCCAAGGCGGAGCGGGCCGCCGCGTGCGTTGTTGGCACGCAAGGGTCGCGACAACGCCGGCAGCCGGAACCGCAGGTGTCGGCTGCCAAGGCGAAGCGGGCCGCCGCGTGCGTTCTTGGCACGCAAGGGTCGCGACAACGCCGGCAGCGGGAACCGCAGGTTTCGGCTGCCAAGGCGGAGCGGGCCGCCGCGTGCGTTCTTGGCACGCAAGGGTCGCGACAACGCCGGCAGCCGGAACCTGGGGTGGGTGCTGGTGGGGCCCCGGCGCGGTCCCCACCAGCACGCGTGTATCTTAACCGGTTTACGTGGTATGTCCTGATACGAACTCAAGTACGGCCACTCCGTAGGGCGGCAGGGTCAGGGTGCCGGACTCGTCCAGGTCGCGGAGCTGGCCGGGGATGGTGAGGGCCGGCTTGACCGCGAGTTCCTCGGCGGCCTGGCTGACGAACCACACCCAGCGCCGGCCGGCGGCGTGGACGAGGTGGTCGACGGCGACGCGCGGGTCGGCGACGGTGACCGGGCGGCGCACGCCGGCCTCGGCGGCGAGCGCGTCGTACAGCCGGCTGGTCGCCTCCGGGTTGACCGCCGGGGTGGCCGCGGCCAGGTACTCCAGCGGGTAGGCGCACAGCAGCATCGCGCCCTGCCCGACCGCGCGGCGCAGCAGCGCCGGCCGGCCGTGCCCGTCCACGGCCAGCACCTCGGCGTCCACCGGGTCGACCGGCAGGTACGCCCGGCCGTGCGCCGACCCGGCCGCCGCCGCGAAGGCCAGCCGGGTGCCCTCGGGCAGGTCGCCGAACGGCCGGGTGAACGTGAACACCACCTCGGCGTCCTCGATCGGATCGATGAGGCCGTACCGGAGCCGGTGCCGCACGCCGAACAGCCGGTCCAGGCCGGCGTACCAGGGTCCGCGCTGCACGCCGTTCGGGCCGGCGCAGTAGGACACGTACACCACGGCCCCGCTGCCGGCCAGCCGTTCCAGCTCCAGCCAGGTGGGCGCGAGCAGCTGCTTGACCGACGGCAGCAGGTACAGCCGGGCGTCCCCGCCCACGCCGTCGCTCTCCCTGGCCAGCGCCACCGGCGTGTCCGCCAGCCGCGCCGCGACGTACGCCTGGCGCAGCACCGGGTACAGGTAGGTGCGGTCGTCCTCCTCGGTGAACGGGTACCGCGTGTCCAGATAGGACGGCACCACCAGGGCCGCGTCGGCCGGCGCCCGCCGGCAGTTCGGGAAGTCGACCGCCTCGAGCACGCGGGCGAACGCGGCCAGCTCGGCCAGTGGTGGCTTGGGCACGCCGTCGGAGTCGGTGATTCCGAAGTGCAGCTCGAAGGGGTGGTGGCGGTACGGGTCCTGGTCGACCAGGTCGTCGAAGTCGGTGTTGTTCCAGGCGATCCAGCCGGTGGCGCCGGCCAGCAGGCTGTTGTGCAGCGCCTGCCGGTAGTAGTGCGCGGCGTTCCCACCGGAGACGAACTCCGAGCTGACCCCGAACTCCTCCAGCACCACCGGCCGCCCGAACGTTCCGGCCAGCTCGCAGTTCCACGCGGCGGCGTGGTGCTGGCGGACCACGTCATCTTCCATCCGGTACACGTGCGGGCCGAGGAAGTCGCACAGCTCGGCGCTGTCGCGTACCGAGTACCCGCTGTCGTGGCCGGTGATCTCGATCCCCCACGCGCCGTCGCCGAGCGAGAACGGCTGGTGGCCGCCGGCGGCCCGGACCGCGTCCCGCATCAGCTGCGCCCACGACGTGACCACCTCGCGCGGCGCCTCGCCGCCGTAGAGCGGCATCTCGTTGGACACCAGCCAGCCGCACACGGCCGGGTGGCCGCCGAACCGGCGCACCATCTCACCGGCGAACCACGCCTGCCGGGCCACCATCCACACGTCGCCGTACAGGTCGCGGCCCCGCCGCCAGGCCGGGTCCCAGTTCTCGCCGGACATGTGCCCGACCAGGAACGTCGGGATGGTGCGCATCCCCAACTCCCGGTGCAGGTCGAGGAAGTCGGCGTACCGGTCGGCCATCGCCCCGTCGATCCGGTCCGGCGCCGGCATGAAGTCCGGCCAGTAGAAGAACGACCTGGTCACCGTCAGCCCGTGCCGGGCCAGCACGTCCAGCTCGGCGCGCACCAGGTCGCGGTCGTAGCTTCGCCACATCAGCGGCCCGCCGCGTCGCGACCAGAAGTTGGCGCCCAGCCAGGGAGGGCCGGCGAGCCGGCTCGCGGGACGCTCCATCACTTCACCGCGCCGGCGGTCAGGCCCTGGACGAGGAACCGCTGGCAGAGCAGGAATCCGGTGACCACCGGCACGCTCACCACCAGCGAGGCGGCCATCACCTGGTTCCAGTACACATTGGACTGGGTGGAGTAGTCCTGCAGGCCGACCGCGAGCGTGCGGGTGGAGTCGTCGGTGAGCACCGAGGCGAACAGCACCTCGCCCCAGGCGGTCATGAACGCGTAGATCGCGACCGCGGCGATGCCGGGCGCGGCGGCCGGCATCACCACCCGCAGCAGCGCGCCGAGCGGCCCGTGGCCGTCCACCATGGCGGCCTCGTCCAGCTCCCGCGGGATCGAGTCGAGGTACCCGGCCAGCAGCCAGATCGCGAACGGCAGCGAGAACGTCAGGTACGTGATCGTCAGGCCGAGCCGGGAGCCGTACAGCTGCAACCCGGTGAGCCGGTCGATGTTGACGTAGAGGAGGAACAGCGGCAGCAGGAACAGGATGCCGGGGAACATCTGCGTGGACAGCACCGCGCCGCTGAACAGGCCGCGGCCGCGGAACCGGTACCGGCTGAGCGCGTACCCGGCGAACAGCGCCAGGGTGACCGAGCAGGCGGTGGCGGCCAGCGACACGATCAGGCTGTTCACGAAGTACCTGCTCAGCGGCACGGTCTTCCAGATGTCGACGAACGGCCGCACGGTGAGCGTGGACGGGAACCAGGTGAACGGCCCCTGCACGTCCCGCAGCGGTTTCAGGGACGACTCCACCATCACGTACACCGGGAGCAGGGTGAACGCGGCGAGCACGGTGAGCACCACCCTGCGCACCCAGCGGAACCACGGTGGGACGATCACGCGACCCTCCTCCGTCCGGCGACTCTGGTCATCAGCAGGTACGCGCCGACCGCGAGCATGAGGAACAGCAGCATCAGCACGGACATCGCCGAGCCGAGACCGAAGTTCCAGGTGACGAACGACGCGTTGTAGATGTGCAGCGAGATCATGTCGGCCGAGTGCGGCGCGGACCGGCCGAACAGCGTGTACGGCGTGGTGAAGTCGTTGAACGTCCACAGGAACAGCACGATGACCAGCACCCGGTTGACCGGGGCGAGCATCGGCAGCGTCACCGAGCGGATCTGGCCCCAGACGCCGGCGCCGTCCAGGCTGGCCGCCTCGTACAGGTCACGGGGCACGCTCTGCAGGCCGGCGGTGACGGTGAGGAAGGCGAACGGCCAGACCCGCCACAGCTCCACGGCCACCAGGCTGTAGAACGCGTTGTTGCCGATCAGCCAGAACGACCGGTGGCCGAGCAGGTGCAGCTGGCCGTACAGGATGGAGTTCACCGCGCCGGTGTCGTGCTGGAACATGAAGTTCCAGGTCATCGCCGCGGTGTAGACGGGCAGCGCGTACGGGATCAGGAACATCGTGCGCAGCGCGGCCCGGCCGCGGAACGAGGCCTGCATGAGGATCGCCGCGACGGTCCCGACCAGCCACGAC
>JBJMIH010000122.1:0-33181 GCA_045806985.1 Mycobacteriales bacterium
AGCGCGACCCGGGAGGCGGCGGGGTGGATGCGCAGCTGGAGCGCGTCGAAGTCGAGCCGGTCGCCGCGGCGCAGCACGATCTCGCCGTCCACCACGCAGCGGTCCGGCAGGTTCGCCGTGACGGCCGCGAGCAGGTCGGGGAAGTACCGGTTGAGCGGCCGGGTGTTGCGGCTGCCCAGCACGATCTCGTCACCGTCGCGGAACACCAGGCAGCGGAAGCCGTCCCACTTGGGCTCGTACCGCATGCCGTCGGCGCGGGGGATCGTGCGCACCGGTCGCGCCAGCATCGGCAGCACCGGAGGATTCACCGGCAGGTCCATAGCTGACGATCGTCGGCTGTCGCGGTCGCCGGCGCCACCCCTCCGGACGCCGACGACCGCGGGACTCTCCGACCGGCCATCTCCGGGAAGATCCCTCAACGGAAGGGACGTGCCATCGTGTCACGGCGTTCACGGCATTTGTCCCGAAGGGTTTTGCGTCCGTCGAGTTCACGCGTGTTGTTACTGAATTGTGACAGATTCTGGGGGGAAGACTGAAGCCCTCCCGTCACGCGAACAGCGTGCGGCCCCACCAGTCGTCGCCGTCGCGGACGCCGGGCGGGCACGCGAAGATGCCGCCGCCGGTGTGCTCGATGTACTCGTTGAGGGCGTCGTTCGCGGCCAGCCGCCGCTGGAGCGGGATGAACCCGCGGCCCGGGTCGGCCTGGTAGGCGATGAAGAACAGCCCGGCGTCCAGCTTGCCGGTCCGCGCGTCGATGCCGTCGGTGTAGGAGTAGCCGCGGCGCAGGATGCGGATGCCGTCGTTCTCGGCCGGCGCGGCCACCCGGATGTGGGCGTCCACCGGGATGACCGGGGCGCCGGCCTTCCTCGCCGCCAGGTTGACCTTGTCGGTCTCGTGCGTGCCGCCGAGCGGCGCGCCGGAGTCGCGGTGCCGGCCGAACGTGGCCTCCTGGTCCGACAGCGTGGCCCGGTCCCAGGACTCGATGAGCATCCGGATCCGCCGCGCCACCAGGTACGAGCCGCCGCGCATCCAGGCCGGGTCGCCGCCGGCCCACACGTGCTGGGCGAGCGCGGCGGTGTCCTCGGCGCGGATGTTGTTGGTGCCGTCCTTGAAGCCCATCAGGTTGCGCGGCGTGTCCTGGCCGCGCGAGGTGGTCGAGGTACGGCCGAAGCCGAGCTGGAACCAGCGGATCGCCACCGCGCCGCGGCCGATCCTGGCCAGGTTGCGGACCGCGTGGAAGGCCACCTGCGGGTCGTCGGCGCACGCCTGGACGCACAGGTCGCCACCGGTGCGGCCGGGTTCCAGCGCGTCGTGGGGGAAGGCCGGCAGCGGCTCCAGCGCGGCCGGCCTGCGCCGCGCCAGGCCGAACGTGTCCGCGCCGTCCCTGACGAACATGCCGGGGCCGAAACCGCAGGTCACGGTGAGGTGGGCGGCGGCGAGACCGATCGCCTCGCCGGTGTCCGGCGGCGGGGAGTCGACGTTCGGCAGCCGGCCGGGCACGGGCTTGCCGGCGGTCATCGCGGCGGCCGCGGCGGTCCACTCCCGCAGCAGGTCGCGCAGCTCGTCGCGGGACGTGGTGGTGAGGTCGAAGGCGGCGAAGGCCAGCCGGTCCTGCGCCGGGGTGACGATGCCGGCCTGGTGCTCCCCGTGGAACGCCACCCGCTGCGAGCGGTTCGGGCTCGCCGACGCGTTCTCGTCGCCGGCCAGCGCGGCCGCGCCGAGGACGGTGGCCGCGCCGGCGGCCCCGGCGGCGCCGAACAGGCCCCGCCGGCTCAGCCCAGCAGCCCCTTTGCTCATGCGACCGCCTCGCTGCGCTCACCGGTCGCATGAGGCACGAGCGCACCATGTCCATGATTCGCTCGCTGGCGCTCGCTCATGCCGACCGCCTGGCTGCGCTTACCGGTCGCATGGGGCACGACCGCACTGTGCCCGTGATCCGCTCGCTGGCGCTCGCTGATGCCGATCGCCTGGCTGCGCTTACCGGCCGCATCGGGCACGAGGGCACTGCACCCATGATTCGCTCGCTGGCGCTCGCTCATGCCGCCGGCCTCGCTCATGCCGACCGCCTCGCTGCGCTCACTGGTCGCATGGGGCACGACCGCACCATGCCCATGATTTGCTCGCTGGCGCTCGCTCATACCGTGACCTTGCCCGCCACCGTGGACAGCGGCTCGGCCACCGCGTCCACCGCCTGCGACAGCTGCTTGACCTGGTCCGGAGTCAGGGCGGTGTACGGGGCGTAACCGTCGCCCTGCCGGTGCGCCTCGACCTGGCCGGTCACCGTGGCGAACCGGTCGTTGATGGTGGTGACCAGGGTCGGGTCGAGCTTCTGCAGCGCGGGGATGAGGAAGGTGAAAGCCTGCTGCGAGCCCTGCACGTTGGCGGCGATGTCGAGCAGGTCGAGCCGGGAGTACCGCTCCTCCTCGCCGGTGATCTTGGTCTTGCCCACCTCGTTGAGCAGCTCGGTGGCGCCGTTGGCGAGCTGCGCCGGCTGGTAGGTCTCCTTCTTCACCTGCTCCAGCAGCTTCTGGGTGTCGCTGTCGAGCTGGTCGGCGACGGGGGCGGTGCCGGCGAGGTTCTGGTCCGCCCACAGGGCCTTCTCCAGCCGGTGGAAACCGGTCCACTTGGTGGGGTCGGACACGTCGTCGATGCGGGCGTCGATCGCCGGGTCGAGATCGCCGAAGCTCTCGGCGACCGGCTCGATGCGCTCGTAGTTCAGCCGGGGCGCCCCGTACAGCGACCTGGCCTTGGCGATGTCGCCGGCGCGCACCGCGTCGGTGAACGCCCTGGTGTTGGCGACCAGCTGGGTGGCCTGGTCGACGACGTAGTCGTGGTACTGGCTGGTGGCGGCGTCCAGGGCGGCCTTCACCGCGGGGTCGGCGCTCGCGCCGCCCGTCCCCTTGGTGACGGTGAACTTCGTCTTCTCCTTCTTCGCGCCGGGGCAGTAGGCGGTGTACTCGCCCTCGGCCAAGCGCAGCGAGAAGTTGCCGGACAGGCCCTTGGTGAGGTTCTCCTTCTCGCCCATGATCTTGTTGCCCTTGAGCAACTCGAACTCGGTCGACTTGGTGGTCTTGCTGTCGATGTCGAACCGGAAGGCGCCCGCGGGCACCGAGTGCGGGGCGGGAACGCAGCCACCGTCGGTGAGCGTCACCTTGATCGACTTTGCGCCGCTGATCTTGTGGTCCTTCTTGCCGCAGCCGGCGGTGGCGAGCAGGACAGCGGCGGTGGCGGCCACGACGGCCGTGCGGACGAGGGGCACCGTCAACTCTCCGGTTCGGTTTGGATTACCTAACTTAGGTTGACCTTACCCAATCGAACCGGACAGGCCCTGTCAAGTCACGGTGGGTGGTCTCACACCACCGATGGGCGGTACGGATTGGTGTAGTTGAGCCCGCTGGCCTCGAACTTGTCCTCCAGCGCGTCCAGGCCGTGGCGGTGCCGGAAGGTGGCCTCCGCCGAGGTGATCGGCAGCACCCAGAGCAGCCGCGCGTGGCCGCCGGGCCACTCGCAGACCTCCAGTTCGGACCCGTACGGGTAGGGGAGCGAGAACAGCACGTGGTCGCAGGTGGAGCCGGCGAGCCAGGGCCGGCCGATCGGGACGGTGTGGCCGAGGTCGAACCGGTGGGACACCGGTCCCGCGTGGTAGAAGGCCAGCATCGCCAGCAGTTCCATCAGGCTGTGCTCGTCGTGCAGGGCGCTCAGCACGAACTCGGTGCCGTGGCCGTCCTCGTGCACGGCCGCCGAGCAGCCCGAGGTCACGTAGGTCCAGCCGTCGAAGCGCGGGCCGTTGCCGACCGCGTAGATCGCGAAGTTGGGCACCCGGCTGGTGATCGGGCCGCCGGTGTAGCGGCGGCGCTCGACCGGGTGGCCGCGGAAGTAGGTGTGGACGTGGTGGCCGATCGCCTGATCGACCTGGTACGGCCCGAACGCCGCCTCTGCGGTCACCTCTCGGTCACCTCGTGCCTCACTCCCCGGCCGGGCCGGTCACCGGTGGTACCGGCGCGGGTGCCTTGTGCTGGCAGTCGCACCAGCTCGGGCACCCACGCCGGGTCGCCTCACACTCATGGTGCCGGCGCTCTCGACACGGTTCGCAGATCATCTATTCACTGTAAGTAGCCGAATGTCACCCGATGCCCTTGCGGCGGTGCGGGCCCTGCCGGATCAGGAGCATGAACAGCACCACGGTGAGCAGGGCGGTGAGCACGCCCAGCATGGTCATGTCGCCGAACCAGGTGCTCGCCTTGTGGTCCCACAGCGAGTCGGGCTTGGTCGGGTGGCCGCAGATGTCGATGCCGGTCGGCGTACGCACCGGTTTCGACGTGCCGCACAGCCCGTCCACGCTGGCGGCGGTGGCGCCGAGACCCCAGCGTGACGGCCACAGCCAGGCGAACTGCTCGACGCCGGCCTTGCCGGCCACCTCGATGATCGCGCCGCTGAACACCAGTTGCAGGATCACGTACGGGATCAGCGCGATCGTGCTCTTGTCCGAGGTGTCCACCAGGGCGGAGATGGCCAGGCCGGTCACCATGGCGCACAGCGTGACGGCGAGGATCGCCAGCATGATCTCGGGCGTGCCGCCGAGGATCAGGCTGTCGGCGACCCCCTTGCGGCCCACCAGGGCCAGGACCACCATGATCACGGTCTGGATGACCATGACGATGCCCAGGAAGATCAACTTGCTGGTGCCGTACGCCGTCACCGACAGGCCCACCGAGCTCTCCCGGTGGAAGATCGGTTTCTCCTTGACGATCTCGCGGATGCTCATCATCACGCCGGTGAGCACGCCACCCATCACCAGGACGAGCAGCAGCATCATCGGTGACTTGTTGGGCAGTGTGTGCAGGCCGTTCTCGGCCGGGATGATCCGGGAGATCAGCGCCAGCACCACCGGCATCGCGAGCAGCAGCACGCCGAACATCCGGTCGGCCAGCGACACGGCCGCGTACCGCCGGGTGAGGGTGAGCGTCTGGCTGAGCCAGCTCTGCTGCCGGGACGGCGCGGGGGCCGTGTTGGCGGCGGTCATGCCGCGGTGCGAGGTGAGTTCCTGGCGCACCTGCTCGAGGCCGAGCTGGTTGGCCCACTGGCTCTGCCGGAACCGTGCCTCGCAGCCCTCCGGGTCGCGCTGGAGGGAGATGAACACGTCCGCGTAGTCGGTCGCGCCGAAGTGCGGCAGCACCTGCTGCGGCGGGCCGAAGAACGCCATCCGGCCGCCGGGGGCCAGCACCAGCACGCGGTCGCACAGGTGCAGGTTCGCCACCGAGTGGGTGACGACGAGGACGGTGCGGCCGCCGTCGGCGAGGTGTCGCAGCGTCTGCATGACCTGCTTGTCCAGGCCGGGGTCGAGGCCGGAGGTGGGCTCGTCCAGGAACAGCGTGGACGGCGCGGTCAACAGCTCCATCGCCACCGAGACGCGCTTGCGCTGGCCGCCGGACAGCTTGTCGATACGCAGGTCCGACTGCTGGGCCAGGCCCAGCTCCTGGATGACCTCCTCGACCCTGCGCTCCCGCTCCTGCCGGCTCACGTCATCGGGGAAGCGCAGCTCGGCGGCGTACCGGAGGGCGCGGCGCACGTTCAGCTGCGGGTGCAGGATGTCCTGCTGCGGGACGAAGCCGATGCGGCGGCGCATTTCCTCGTAGTGCGCGTACAGGTCGCGGCCGTCGATGAGGACGGTGCCGACGGTCGCCGGCCGCATACCGGTCAGCGCGCCGAGCAGTGTCGACTTGCCCGCGCCGGACGGGCCGATGACGCCGATCAGCGAGCCGTGCGGCAGCGTGAAGCCCATGTTCTGCAGCAGCAGCTTGCCGGACTCGACCCGTACCGACAGGTCGACCGCGGCGAACGCGTTGTCGAGCTTCGGCACGACCGGCTGCAGCAGGCCGCGCTCCACCCGGTAGGACAGCTGGCCGAAACCGAGCGTCTCCCCCTCGGCGAGCGGGAGGGTGCCGGAGACGCGGTGGCCGTTGACGAACGTGCCGTTGCGGCTGCCGATGTCGGTGACCACCCAGCCCTGCGGGGTACGGTCCAGCACCGCGTGGTGTCGGGACACCAGCAGGTCGTCGAGGATCAGGTCGTTGTCGGCCTCGCGACCCACCCTGACCCTGGTGAGGTGGCTCGGGATCGGCGGCGCGACCCGGCGCGGCCCGCGCTGCTGCTGTTGCTGCATGGCCTGCCCGCCGAGCACGGTCTGCATGGCGGGGGCGACACCGGGCGCGCTGGGCGCACCGCCCGGCATGGCCGGCACGAACGGCGCGGCCGGCCCGGGTCCGCCGGCCGGCGGCGCCTGCAGGCCGGCAGCTTGCGGCACCTGCCCGGGCGGCATCTGCCCAGGCGGCGGCACCTGCCCGCCAGGCGGTCCCGGCGGTCCCGGCGGTGGCATCTGTCCGGGGAGAGGACCCTGACCGGGCGGCACCGGCCCGGGCGGAGCCATCTGCCCGGGACCCGGCGGACCCTGGAGCGGCCCACCCGGCGGCATGGCGCCCGGCGGAACGGCACCGGGCGGCACCTGCCCAGGAGGCATCATTCCGCCAGGAGGAACCTGACCCGGCGGCATCTGACCCGGCGGCATCTGACCCGGCGGTACCGACCCGGGTGGCGGCACGGATCCCGGCGGTACCGACCCGGGCGGCGGTACCTGTCCCGGCAGCTGGCCGGGAGGCAGCTGGCCGGGCATCTGGTTCGGCATCTGGTTCGGCATCTGGCCGGGCATCTGCCCGGGCGGCACCGGACTGCCGGGTGGGAAGGGCGGGGCCTGCGGACCGGAGGCCGCCGGCGGCATCACCGGCTGCTGAGGGGAGCCGTAGCCGGGCGGCGTCGGCGCGCCGGGGCCCGACCCCGGCGGTCCGCCAGGCACCGGTCCGACAGGCTGCGGTCCGCCGGGTGGCTGCGCTCCCGGCGTCTGGCCGCCAGGGCCACCACCGCCGGGCACACCACCGCCGGGCACACCACCGCCAGGACCGCCCGTGCCAGGGATACCCGCGCCAGGGGCACCCGCGCCGGCGAACTGGCCGCCGCTGTCGGAGCCCGCGGAACCTGGGCCGCCGCCGGTTCCGCCGCCGCTGGCCGGCACGGGGGTCATCCGCAGTTCGACGCCGCCGGCTCCGCCGAGCCGGATCGTCGTCGGCCCGTGGACCTCCACCTGCGGAACGCGTTGGCTGTTCCACCACAACCCGTGCCGGCTGCCGACATCCACGATGACCCAGCCGGTCCCGGTGTCGCGGATCTCCGCGTGGCGGCGGGAGACGTGGATGTCCGACAGGAGGATGTCGGCGGTGGCCTCACGGCCGATCAGGCCGGTGCGGCCCGGTTCGAAGCGCCACTGACTGCCTTCTCCGCTGACCTCGAGCGCGAATCTCTGCTGCACGGTCCCTGTCATACCCGCCCCCCGCTCTGGCTACGCCGGGCGAGCACCGTCGCCAACGGCATCAGCAGACCTCCCTCGTCGCCGGACCCTTTTCGCCCGGGAATCGAACACGCTTGTCGTAACTTACCGTCGCAACCCCCCGGATGTGGACGTCGGTCACGCGACATCTCTTGCAGCGACGTACGGTGAAGTGGTAGTGACCGCCAGCAAGGGGGAGCCATGCTGGACCTCTTGGCGAGCCGATGGTGGCTGCTGGCACTGCGTGGGGCGGCGGCGGTTCTCTTCGGCGTCCTGGCGCTGGTGTGGCCGCACGTGACGCTGCTGGTACTGGTGGTCCTCTTCGGTGCGTACGTGCTGGTCGAGGGCATCGTCGAGGTGACCACGGCGATCGCGAGGCCCGGACCGTGGGCTGACCGTGGGCCGCTGGTGGTGTTCGGTGTCCTGGGCATGGCCGCCGGTCTCATCATCTGGACCTGGCCGGGGATCACCGTGCTGGTGCTGCTGTGGCTGGTGGCCGCCTGGGCGATCGTCACCGGCCTGCTGGAGATCGCGGCGGCGATCCGGCTGCGCCGCGAGATCACCAATGAGTGGCTGATGGGGACGAGCGGCGCGCTGTCGGTGGTGCTCGGGCTGATCCTCCTCTTCCGCACCGGTGCCGGCGCGGTGGCGGTGGCCTGGCTGATCGGGCTGTTCGCGCTGGTGTGGGGCGTGGTGCTGCTCGGTCTGGCGGTCCGGTTGCGCCGCCTCCACCGGGGCCCGCGCGGCGGCGGCCGTCACGGGTCTGGCCAGGTGTGGACGGGTCGACCCGACCAGGACGCCGCGTGGTAGTGGTCGACCAGCGCGGCCAGGGCCGTGTCGCGGTCGCCACGGCGACGTTCGAGCACGTCGAAGGCACGGCGCTGCCATGCGGAGCCGGTCTGGCCGGTCGCTACCCGGGCGCCGATCAGGTCGAGTAGCTCGTCGGACAGCGCGCTGTCCACGCCGGCCTCGTCCAGGCCGCGGCGCGCCTCGGGGAGGAGCCGGGGGACCAGCTCGCGTGCCGGCATCGTGACGGGATCGGGGAACGGCCAGGTCAGCTCGGCGTCCAGGCCATCGCGGGCGGCCGCGTAGAAGCCGCGCCGCGCCTCGGCGAAGGACAGCCGTGGCGAGTCGTGCGCGGCCGCCAGGGTCAGGCCGAGCAGGAACGCGGCGTTGGCCAGCATGTCCGGCACGGACGGCCCGGACGGCAACGCCCGCAGCTCCACCCGCAGGTGGCCGCCGCCGGCCGGGTCGTAGACCGGTCGGTTCCACCACCAGACGGTGCCCACGTGCAGGCGAAGCTCGGACAGGGCGGGAACCTCACCGCGCGCCACCTCCTCGAGCGGATCGCTCTCGGAGAGCACCGGCAGCATCGGCGGGTACTGCCGGACGGTCCGCTCGAACAGGTCGGCGGCGTCACCTCGCAACCAGTCGTCACCGAAGCCGACCCGGTGCCGGGCCGGGTCGCCGGCCTCGTGCGCGGCGCGGTCGTCGGTGATCTGCTCGAACAGCGCGATCCGCGTCTCCTCCCACAGCCGGTGTCCGAACAGGAACGGTGAGTTGACGGACGCCGCCAGGACGGGAGCGGTCGCGAGCTGGGCCGCGTTGTAGACGGCCGCGAACCGGTCAGGGCGGACCCGCAGGTGGACCTGCCAGGACGTGTTCGCGGCCTCGGCTGTGACATGGGCGAGCTGCGTGGTGAGCCGATCGACGCCGGCCACCTGGAGTGCCAGTGGCCGCCCCCGTAGCTGGCGGACCGCGGCGTCCAGGGCCCGGTACCGGCTGTCGTCGCTGAGCGTCTCCACTCCCAACTCGTCCTCGCGCAGCGTCGGCAGCGTGCCGATCGCCAGCACCCGGCCGTGGTGGGTGGTGACAGCCTTCCTGAGCCGCTCCATCTCGTCCTGGAGTTCGTCGCGGAAGGCGACGAACGGCCGGCCGGCGAGGCGCTGTGGTCTCAGGTTCAACTCGACGTTGAACCTGCCGATCTCCAGGGCTACCTGGGGGAGCGTGTCCCGGACGGCCTGGTTGATCGGGAGCGGCCGGCCGTTCTCACCCACCAGGGAGAGCTCCAGCTCGGCGCCGATCGTGGTGGGGCCGACCCCGAACCCGGGCCGCCGCAGCAGCTCGCGGAGTGCGGCGAGACTCCGGTCGAGCCGATCGGCGAATCGGAGGTGATCGGCTTCGTCGTAGGTCTCCCGGTCGACGTTGTCGCCCATCGACTCATCGTGCCCGGTGAGACTTCGTGCCCGGTGAGATTTTCTGGTTCAGCGCCACCCCGTGCCCGTCCGGGTCGCACACGGAGGCGGAGCGTGCGCCCCACGGTTCGTTGGCGGGACCGTAGTAGATCTCGCAGCCGAGTTTCTGGGCACGGGCGATGGCGGCGTCGACATTGTCCGTATCGAACGTGGGGGAGACGCCGCGCCGGGCTGGCTCCGGGTTGGGGTCGTGGTGCAGCAGGACCTCCACGCCGTTGGCGGACATGAAGATCATCCCTTCATCGGTGAGGGTGCGGTCCAGGCCGACCACGGTCTCATAGAAGGTGGCGGAACGCTCCAGGTCCGTGGTGTGGATGACGAGCGAGACGGCGGGCATGTCAATGCTCCCTTCGAGGGATGGGATCGGAGGGTGGATCATCGAGACGCAGCCGGTAGCGGATCTCCCGGCCGTAGTGGGTGAAGCCGGCTCTCAGCAGGATCGGAGCCGAGGTGCCGGCACGGGCCTTGGCCAACGCGAGCGTGGCTCCGCGGGCGTGAGCGGCGGCGACGCGGTCGGCGACCAGCCGCCGGTAGACACCGCGCCGCCGGAACTCGGGCAGCACCCCGCCGCCCCACAACCGGCACACCCGGTCGTCGCGCAGGGTGTAGCCGCCGGTGCCGGCGCACCTGCCGGCGAGGTCCGCGAGGTACAGGAAGTGGACGGGGGCGCGACGTCCCGTCGGCAACAGGTCGGCGGCCCGCATCGCCAGCACGTCGTCGGGGGGTCGCCGGAGGCCGCGGGACGCCGCCTTGATCCCGGCGGATGTCCGCAGGCCGGCCCGGTCGATGACGGGCCGGCAGGTCACGTCGGCCGGGGGAGCGAGATCGGGACCGGGACCGGCCAGCGGGTAGCCGAGGAGCTCCCGCTCGCCGACCACTCTGGCTCCGTAGGCCTCCAGCGCCTCCGCGAGCCCGGGCGGGTCGGTGCCGGTGAGCAACGGCCACGTGACGATCGTCGCCCGACAGTCGCCGGCCAGCGCGAGGACGATGTCCACGATCTCGGCGGCCGTCCGTCCGGCCGGCTCGGCCCGGCACACAGTCGCCTCGCTGTGCAGCAGGCTGACCTCCTCGGTGCCGGTGTCGAGCAACGCGGACTCCGGAGGCGCCCATCTTCGCCAGCGCGCCGCGGCCGCGGCGACCGCGGCCGGCGTCCACTCCGGCGGGCTGTCCTCGTGTCCGGTGCTCATGACGCGCGACCAGCCTGCCGGCGGTGGCTGGCAGCCAGGCGGCGTCGCGAGCGCGGACACGTGGGCGTCAGGGTTCGCCGACCGCTCGCCCGGCGCCGCCGCGGGTGCCTCGCCGCATCCGGGCACGCCGCTCGTGCGACGTGCGGTGTCGGCTGGTCAGGTCTCCGGCGCGTCCTCATGTCAGCGCCTCCTTGAGCGTGTCGCAGGTGTCGCGGACGACCTCCACGTCGATCGCGACCCGCCGGTCGTCGTCCAGCCAGACCAGCCCGGCCTTGCGGAGCGTCGCCACCTGGCGCGACACCGTGCTCTGGTGGACGTCGAGCAGGGCGGCGAGTCGCTGCATCGGCTGCGCGCCGTGCGCGGCGAGCTCCAGCAGCAGCGCCAGCCGGTTGCGGTCGCCGAGCGCCTCCACCGCGGCACCGAGCTTGGCCAGCGTTCCCACGGACAGGCCGGTCGCCTGCCGGCCCGGCTCCGGCGTGTAGGCCACCCAGAGCTCGCCCGCCATCGGGAACGCCGCCAGGCTGTGCGCCAGCTCGGGGCAGGGCAGGCAGGTCACGACGGTGGCCTCGTCCGCGGCCCTGGCGTAGGCGACGTGCGGGCGCAGCCCGGTCACCGCGCTCACCCACTGCGCTCCGCCGCCACCGCGCGGCACCGGCGGCGGATTGGCGGCCGCCGCGTCCAGCGCGGGCAGCGCCTCCTCCCAGGCCTCGCCGAACCAGCCGTCCCAGACGAAGTCCAGCAGCGTGACCAGGGTCTGGCGGAGGTGATCGCTGGTCAGCAACCACCGTGCTCTCGCTCCCGGATCGGGCAGCCGCCATCCCCACAGGGCGGCCTCCACCCGCAACGCCAGCCTGCCGGCGGTGTCGGCCGTCTCCGACCTGGCCACGAGCGCGCGCTCCTGGTCGGAGACCGGATAACCGCCCTGATCGCCGTAGGCCAGGTTCTCGTCGGCGCCGGTGGCCAGCATGGCCTCCGAGTCGGCCTCGTCGGTCAGCCACGCGCGCAGTGCGGCCCACTCGCGGTGACCGGGGTGGCCGGCCGGCAGGGTGGCGGCGAGGTACGGCCGCAGCGCCGCCCCGTGTCCCAGCACCGCCCGCACCGGCTCGCTGGCCTTGACGAGGTCGTTCGGGAGCATCCCCGCCACCGCCCGTGGACCGGGGGTGGGCGTCGGTTTGTCCCGTAGCGCGTAGTCCACCAGCAGCATCGCGGTGGGCAGCGCCAGGGCCAGGGTCGGCGTGGAGACCCGCAGGGTGGGCGCCGGAGCGGCGGGGGCGAAGGCGGGAAGATCGGTCATGTGTGCAGTATGCGCATTGCGCATCTCGCACGCAAGGGTTAGTTTCTAGCCATGCAGCGGAAGACCCTTCAGTGCCTTGTCGGCGTCGTTGCGGCGTCCGTACACGGCCAGCCCGGCGAGCACCAGGTCGTCGGCGGCGACGGCGCGGACGACCGCCCGGTTGGCCTCGTCGTGGCCGGTCTTGAACATGTCGTCGGTGTAGACGGCGACCAGCAGATCCCTGGCCACCGCGCGCTCGCGGACCAGGGCCAGCGCGCGGGTGTCGGGGGCGGCGTAGACGAGCACGGGCTGGCGGAACATGGCCAGGTACCGGTTGCCCGAGCCGTCCTCGTAGGGCTCGCCGATGACGCTCTCCGCGGCGGCGGCCACCGCGCTCGCCAGAAACGCCGTCACGTTGAGCCGTTGCCAGACGGGCAGGTCGTCCCGGACGGCGATACCGATCTTGGTGTCGAAACGCATGTGTCCAGCGTGACGCCACTCACGGGTACCCGGCTTGAACGCTGGTGCGGCCGGGACGATAGTCGGGAGGGTGAGCGGAGGCGGGGAGGCGGAAGACTGGGCGCGCTACTGGCGTTCGCCCGAGCTCCCGCTGGAGGCGATGCACGCGCATTTCGCGCGGCACGTCTACCACCGGCACAGCCACGACACCTATTCGTTCGGGGTGACCGAGTCCGGCGCCCAGACCTTCACCTGCCGTGGCGCCCGCCACGTGAGCTCACAGGGCATGGTGATGGCGTTCAACCCCGACGACCCGCACGACGGGCACGCCGCCGACCGGTCGTCCGGGTTCACGTACCGCATGATCCACCTGGGGCCCGAACTGGTCGCGGACATGCTCGCGGACGCGGCGGAGCGCCCGGTGGGACTGCCGCTCTTCGCGGCGCCTGTCAGCGGGCATCCCGCGCTCACGCCGATCCTGCGGGCGCTCGGCACGGCCCTGGTCGACGGGGGCGCCACCGCGCTCCGCCGGGACGAACTGCTGGGCCGTGCGGTGCATGCCCTGGTGAGGTACGGGGCGCATGGTCTGGCACCGGCGGTGCCGGCGCTCACCACGCCGGACGCCGTTCGGGTGGCCACGCGGGCGCGCACGGTGTTGGAGGAGGCGGCCGGCGAGGTGGCGGCCGCGGAGCTGGCGGCGGCGACCGGACGGAGCCGGTTCGCGGTCTACCGGTCCTTCCAGGCGGTGTACGGGCTCGCACCGAGCGACTACCAGCGCCAGCTCCGGTTGCGGACCGCACGGCAGTTGCTTGGCGCCGGCCGTGGCGCGGCCGAGGTGGCGGCGCTCACCGGGTTCGCCGATCAGAGCCACCTGACCCGCTGGTTCGTCCGCTACTACGGGGTCACGCCGGGCGCCTACCGGCGCGCGAACCGACCCTAGGGCCGGTCCGGCGGCGTCTCGAGGAAGGCGGCGGCCTCGGCGGCGGCGAGTTCGGGGTCGCCCGCGCGGACGGCCTCCACCAGGCGGAAGTGGTCGACATAGGCGGAGCCGGAGAGATGGCCGCCCATCTGGTCACGCAGCGCGGACTGCACCAGCTCGCCGAGGTCGGCGTACAAACCGGCCAGGACGGGGTTGTGCGCCGCGGCGACCAGCGCCTGGTGCAAGGCGGTGTCCGCGGCGGCGAATGCGTCGACCTCGCCGGCCTCCCAGGCGTCTTCGCGGCGGATGAGCGCGCTGTCCAGCGACTTCAGGTCGGCGGGAGTGCGCCGGTACGCGGCCAGCCGGGCCGACTCGACTTCCAGGGCGCGCCGCAGCTCAACGATGTCGTTGTGGTCCGCGTCGCCGAACCTGCGGCGCATCATGCCGGCGAGTTCGCTGGTCGCCCGCACGTACGTGCCGGAGCCCTGCCGGATCTCGAGCAGCCCGGAATGGGCGAGTGCCCGGACGGCCTCGCGAACCGTGTTGCGGGCGACGCCGAGCCGCCCGACCAGCTCCGGCTCGGTGGGAATGCGGCTGCCCACGGGCCACTCGCCGGCCGCGATCTGCGTCCTGAGCTGAGCGATCACCTGGTCGACCAGCGGCGATGGCCGGGCTGTACCCAGTGGCAACGCGTCCTCCTCATGATCGCTGCGGCCCGGGGGAGTGTATGGCCTGACTCACGGTCTGCCAATCACCCGATGATTGGACGATATGCTCGTCAATCGATGGCTTCCACCCCGAACCATGGCAATCCGACACCGCACCGCCGCCTCCTGGTCCTGATCGGCATCGTCGCCGTCGCGCTCAACCTGCGCCCGGCGGTCGCCAGCCTGGGCCCGGCCCTCGCCGACATCCAGCACGACCTGCGCCTGGGAGGCGCCGCCAGCGGCCTGCTCACCGCGCTGCCCACGCTGTGTTTCGCGCTGTTCGGCGCGATCGCCGCCGGGCTCGGCGCTCGCGTCGGCCCGCGCCGGGTCACGATGGCGGCCATGGTGGCGCTCGCGGCCGGCCTGGCAGCGCGCGGCCTCGCCGGCAGCGAGTCGGTCTTCTTCGCGGCCAGCGTGATCGCCCTGGGCGGCATCGCGGTGGCGAACGTCCTCGTGCCGGTGCTGGTCAGGCAGTACTTCCCGGACCGCATCGGGGAGGCGATGGGCGTCTACTCGATGGCCCTGTCGGCAGGCACCGCCGTACCCGCCGCCGTCACCGTGCCGCTGGCCGGCGCGCTCGGCCACAGCTGGCGCGGCAGTCTGGAAATCTGGGCCGGCACCGCCCTGCTTGCGGTACTGCCATGGCTCCTCATCGGACGCCCGCGCCGGGCGACACGTCCCGACCACCGACCCGACCACGCCGAGCCCGGGCGGCGGCATCGGGTGCCGGTCTGGCGGAGCGGGGTTGGATGGGGGTTGGCGGTGTTCTTCGGGATGCAGTCGCTCTCGGCGTATTCGATCATGGGGTGGTTGCCGCGGATTCTGCGGGATGCCGGGGTGGCGGCCGGGACCAGTGGGTTGCTGCTGGCGGTGACCACCGGATTGTCGGTGCCGGTGGCGTTGGTGCTGCCCCGGTTGGCCGTTCGGCTGGCGGACCAGCGGGTGCTGGTGGTGGTGCTGGTGGGGTTCACGCTGGCCGGGTACGTCGGGCTGGCGGCGGCGCCGGCCGCCGCGCCGCTGGTGTGGGCGGTCCTGCTCGGTATCGGGCAGGGGACGTTCCCACTGGCGCTGACGATGATTCCGCTGCGGGTACGGGTCATGGCGCACACGGCCGCGCTGTCCGGTTTCGCCCAGGCCGTGGGGTACCTGCTGGCGGCGGCCGGTCCGATCGTCACCGGGGTGCTGCACGACGCGACCGGAGGCTGGACCGTTCCGATCGCCGTCCTGGCCGCGTTCCTGGTCCCGCAGACCGTCGCCGGCCTGGTGGCGGGCCGGAACCGTACGATCGAGGACGATCTCGAGGGGCGGTCAGAGGGCCTTGCGGTACATCCAGAAGACCCGGTTGATGCGGGCGTCGACGGCGCGCGCGTAGAAGCGGTGCGGCCCGACCCAGCCGATCTCCGCGTGAGCTAGCCCGGCCGCACGCTGGTCGGCCAGGCAGCGCTTGAGCAGTACGCCGCCGACGCCCTGGCCGCGCGTTGCCGCGTCGGTGCCCATCGGGCCGAACATGCCTGGCGTGTTGACGCCGTGCGCGGCGAACCCGAGGTACCCGCCGTCGGGTCCGACGGCGACGTGGCAGCTCACCGGGTCGTTGCCGAGCGTGCCGAGCGCCTCGGCGGTCCAGGTGCCGCCCCAGGCGTCCAGCCACGGCCGGATATCGGGTACGTCCTCGCGGGTCAACCGCCGTACGGTGATGCCGCACGCGGCGAGCCGCCGCTCGTCGTCGGCGGTGTCCAGCGGTGCGGTGCGCAGGTCGACGAGCATGTGCTCGCCGGTCCGGGACCGCTCGTACCCGTGCGACTCGACCAGGCAGAGCGCGCGGGTGTACCGCACGTCAATGCCGGGCCAGGCGAAGTGCGGCGGGTGTCCGATGACGCGCATCTCGCCGCAGCCCTCGGCGCGCAGCGCCTCCTCCAGCGAGCCGAGCAGCGCGTGGCCGGCGCCCCGTCCCTGGGCGTCCGCGGCGACCGCGATCAGGTCGAGATGGGCGACCGGCGTCCCGTCGATCGGGCGGATCGAGCCGTACGCCGTCCCGACGACCGTGTCCCCGTCGACGGCGACGAGGTGCCGGTGGTGCGGCCGGCGCGCGAGCACCTCCGGATACCGCACCGCGTCCTCGCCGTCGAACTCCAGGGCCGTCGCGCAGGCTGCGAGCACGGACGGCTGGTCGGCCGCTGTCGCGGCGCGCACGGTGAGGGCCATGGCGGAAACTTTCCTTCCTCGCTGTACTTCGGCCGGGACAAACCTTACGGACTGGTGCAGGATCGTGGCCATGACCTCTGACGCAGGGATCTCCCAACCAGGCGACCGGGGCGGAGAGGACGCCGCCCTGCGCCGGCTCGTCAACCGCTGCCTGCTGGTGGCCATGGACGGCCATGATCCCACCGACGGGATGCGGGACTGGCTCGCCGACGGCCTCGGCGGGGTGCTGTTGTTCGCCCCCAACATCACCGGCCCCGACCAGCTCCGCGCGCTCGCCGGCGGCCTGCGCGAGGCGGGGGAGGACGTGCTGGTCGCGGTCGACGAGGAGGGCGGCGACGTCACCCGGCTGCACGCCGCCGACGGCTCGCCCAGCCCGGGCAACCTGGCCCTCGGCGCGGCCGGCGATCCCGACGTGACCAGAAGGATCGCCGCCGCGATCGGCGCGGAGCTGGCCGCCGCCCGGGTCAACCTCAACCTGGCGCCGGTCGCCGACGTCAACACCAACCCGGACAACCCGATCATCGGGACCCGTTCGTTCGGCGCCGACCCCGACGTGGTCGCCGCGCACGTGGTCGCGTACGTCGAGGGCCTCCAGTCGACCGGTGTCGCCGGCTGCGCCAAGCACTTCCCTGGCCACGGCGACACCAGCCTGGACTCCCATCTCGCGCTCCCGACCGTCACCGGCGACCTGGCCGACCTCGCCCCGCACCTGGTGCCGTTCCGGGCGGCCATCAAGGCCGGCGTGCGGTCCATCCTGACCGCGCACGTGGTCTTTCCCGCGCTGGACGAGCGGCCGGCCACGATCAGCCACCGGCTGCTGACCGGGCTGCTCCGCGAGGAACTGGGCTTCGACGGCGTCATCGTCACCGACTCGATGACGATGGCGGCCATCGCCGACGGGGTGGGCACCGCCGAGGGCGCGGTACAGGCCCTGCTCGCCGGTGCCGATCTGATCTGTATGAACGAGACGCACGAGGACCAGCTCGCCGTCCGCGACCACGTGCTGGCCGCGGTACGGGATGGCCGGCTGCCGGTTGCCAGGCTGGAGGAGGCGGCGGCCCGGGTGACCGCGCTCGGCGTGTCCACCCGCGACACGCCGGCTCCGGATACGCCGCCGGACTTCGGCCCGGCCCTCGCGGCGGCCCGCGCCGCGCTCACCGTGCGGGGCGTGGCGCTGCCGTTGCCGGCCAGCCCGTACGTCATCGAGGTGGCCGCGCCGCGCCGCGGCATCGGGCTGTCGGCCGGCAGCCTGCTCACGCAGTTGCGGGCCCGCGACCCGGCCGTGGACGGGATACGGCTGCACGCCCTGGAGGCGGGCCGGCCGGGCGGGCTGGAGGAGGCCCTGCGGGCCGCCGCCGGCCGCCCGCTGCTGCTCGTGGTGCGGGACGCGCACCGCGACCCGTCCCAGCGCGCGACACTCCAGCGCGCCCTGTCGGCACGGCCGGACGCGATCGTGGTAGGCATCGGCACTACCGGTGACGCGGCCCTCGCCTCCGGCGGCTACGTCGGCACCCGTGGTGGCGCTGGGGTGAACCTCGAAGTCGCGGCGGATGCGCTGGTCAGCGGCCCGGTGAGAAGGGTGGACAGCACTGCGGCGAAACTGTGATGTCGGAAATTATTGACCAACATGAGGCAATATCCGTAAAGTCTCGCCATCCTCCACCCTGCTCGCTTCGCACCACAGACACCCCACCCCCCGGGAGACAGGATGAAGAGAACCGCACTCCTGGCCACCGCGGCAGCGGTCGCCCTTGCCACGGCAGGGTGTTCCGACAGCGGCAGCGGCGGCGGGAAGCACGGCGGCACCTTCACGACGATCGACGGCAACCACCCGATCGACGTGAGTGCCCCGATCAACCCGTACAACCAGTCCAGCAACGCCTACACCGGCTACGACGCCATGCAGCTGGCCTGGCAGAAGAACTCGCTGACCGACCCCAACCAGTTCTACCCCGGCATCGCCAAGAGCTGGCAGATCGCCGAGGACCAGTCCAAGATCACGGTCGAGCTCCAGCCCAAGGCCAAGTGGTCGGACGGCACCGACGTCACCGCCGACGACATCAAGGTCTCCGCCGCGGTGGCGTTCACCCAGGCCAGCGGCGCCTTCCAGGTCAGCCCCGGTGCGGCCGGCGGCCTCGGCGAGGTCAAGGTCCTCGGCTCCAAGAAGGTCGAGTTCGACCAGGCGCCCGGCGCGAAGAACAACACGTTCGCCAAGAACGTGCTGACCCTGTACGTGCTGCCAAAGTCGGTGTACAGCTCGCAGCTCCCGGCCAACTTCTGGGACCAGCTCAAGACCGCGATCGACCCGAACGCCACCGACGCCGCGGCCCAGAAGGCGGCGCAGGACGCGATCACCGCGCTCGGCAAGAAGCTGGTCGCCTTCGGTCCGAAGAAGGACATCTCCTGCGGCCCGTTCGTGCTCCAGCGGCTCAACCCCAGCGAGGCGCTGCTGGTCAAGAACAAGTACTACTTCAACGCCGACAAGATCGGTCCTGACAAGATCATCTCCAAGAACTACTCGGGCAACGAGCAGATCTGGAACTACCTGATCGCCGGCAAGCTGGACATGGCGCCGTACACCGCCACGCCGACCAACGTCGTGCAGAAGATCCTCAGCAAGTCCGGCAACAAGAAGATCACCAGCGTCAGCCAGGTCGTCGCCTCGCTGGCCTTCAACCAGAGCGTCCACCCGTTCGACAACGTGCACGTCCGCCGCGGCCTGGCCTACCTCATCGACCGCAAGCAGGTCACCAAGGTCGGCGAGCCCGAGTCCGGCGCCGCGTCGGTGACCACCAGCGGCCTGCACGCCAAGGTCGCCTCCAGCGTGCTCGGCGACACGTTCGCCAAGCTCAACAAGTACGACGTGGACAAGGCCAAGGCCGAGCAGGAACTCACCCAGGGCGGCCTGGTCAAGAACGGCAACACCTGGACCTTCAACGGCCAGCCGTTCACCTTCAACGTCCAGGTGCCCAACGGCTTCACCGACTGGGTGTCCGGCGCGCAGTCCATTGCCAGCCAGCTCACCGACGCCGGCATCGCGGTGAAGGTGCAGACCAGCGCCGACTACGCGACCTACCTGAAGGAACTCGCCGCCGGCAAGTACCCGGTCGGCTTCTGGCTGATGGGTCTCGGCCCCGGCAACTACAACGCCTACCAGCGGCTGTACGGCTCGGCCAACGGCTGGCAGCTGTTCGGCGGCCAGGTCGTGCACAAGCCGGCCGGCCAGTCCGGTAACTGGATGGGCGGCCCGGAGACCGCGGACGTGGCCGGCCTCGGCACCGTCAACCCCGGCCAGCTGACGTACCAGCTCAGCCAGGTCGACCCGGACCAGCAGAAGTCCATCGTGGCCAAGCTCGCCCAGTTCACCAACGACCAGCTACCGGTCATCCAGCTGTGGGACTACGTGAACGTGCAGTTCGCGAACACCACCCGGTTCAGCGACTTCCCGCCGGACTACGGCGACATGGAGCGGCTCTCGCCGGGCGTCTGGATGCAGCTCGGTTACATCCACAAGAAGTAGGACGGAAGATTCTCGAGTGGGGAAGCTTCTCAGGCGGCTCGCGGGCCATCTGGCCCGCGGGCTCGTCATGATCTGGATCGTCACGACGTTCACATTCATCCTGGTCAGGCAGATGCCTGGCGATCCGGTGCAGGCCCAGTACGAGACGCTCATCGAGCAGGGCATGTCGCCGGATCAGGCGCAGCGGCAGACGGCGATCACCTACGGCTTCGTGCCGCACGGGTCGCTGTGGTCGCAGTACCGGCACTACATGTGGCGGCTGCTCCACCTCGACCTGGGCAAGTCGGTGACGGCCCAGGGCGTGAGCGTGAACAGCCAGGTGCTGAACGCCGCCAAGTGGACGATCGGCCTGGTCCTCTTCGGGATCCTGGTGAGCTTCCTGCTCGGGATCGTGCTCGGCGTGGTGGCGGCGATCCGGCGGTCGACCAGGACGGGTGACAGCCTGTCGGTCGTCGGATCGCTGCTGCACGGCGTGCCGCAGTACGTGATGGCGCTGATCCTCGTCACGTTCTTCGTGGTCAAGTGGAAGATGTTCGACACCGGCGAGGTCAACGTCGAGATCGACCCGGGCTTCAACCTGGCCTACATCAACTCGCTGCTGCGGCACGCGGAACTGCCGGCGCTGGCGTTCGCCCTGTCCAGCTTCGGCGGGTACCTGCTGGCGATGAAGTCCAGCGTGGTGTCGGTGCTCGGCGACGACTTCATCCTGGCCGCCGAGCTGCGCGGGATGAAACGGCTGACGGTGTTCCGCTACATCGCCCGCAACGCGATCCTGCCGCTGTTCACCGTGCTGGCCCTGTCGTTCGGGTTCATGTTCGGCGGCGCGGTGTTCATCGAGAAGGCGTTCAACTACCCGGGCATGGGCCTGATGCTGCTGGACGGCATCGGCCACCGGGACTACTCGAAGATGAGCGGGGCGTTCCTCATCATCACGATGGCGGTCATCCTCGCCAACATCCTCGCCGACCTGCTGTACACGGTCATCGACCCGCGCGTACGACGTGACGCGAAGGAGGCCTGATGGCGACCGCGATCCCCGTCGAGGCCACCGAGGCCGTCCCGCTCCCGCAGCGGCGACGCCAGTTCTGGCAGAACCTGTGGCGGGTGCTCAAGCGCAAGCCGAGCCGGATGGTCGGCGTGGTCATCGTCGGCGTGTACGTGCTGCTGGCGCTGATCGGGCCGTACCTGTACCCGAAGCACCTGCCGCGCGACAACGACCACCTGCTGGCCGGCCCGAGCGGCAAGCACCTGTTGGGCACCGACTTCGAGGGCAAGGACGTGCTGGCCCTGCTGGTCATCGGCACCCGGTACGTGCTGCTCGCGGCCGCGGTCGGCGCGCTGGTGATGGTGGTGATCGGGACCGGGGTGGGGCTCTACGCCGGCTACCGGCGTGGCCGCACCGACTCCGCCCTGATGCGGGTCACCGATTTCGTCCTGACGATCCCGGGCTTCCCGCTGCTGCTGGTGCTGTCCACGGTGTGGAAGTTCAGCTCGGCCTGGCAGATGGGCCTGGTGCTCGGCGTGACCGGCTGGGGCGGGCTGGCGCGCGCCGTCCGGTCGCAGACGCTGTCGCTGCGCGAGCGCGGCTTCATCGAGGCGGCCCGCGGGCTGGGGCTGTCCACCCGGCACGTGGTCGTCCGCGAGCTGCTGCCCAACATCGCCCCGTTCGTGGCCATGAACCTGCTGATCGGCGTCACGAACTTCATCTACTCCCAGGTCGGCCTGTTCTTCCTGGGCGTGCTGCCGTTCACCTCCGAGAACTGGGGGATCATGATCAACCTCGCCGTCAACAACGGCGTCGCGCAGACCGGCACCGGCCTGAGCTACCTGATGGCCCCGCTCGGCTCGGTGCTGCTGCTCACGCTCGGCATCGTGCTGATCGTGGACGCCATGGACGAGGTGTTCAACCCCCGGCTGCGGGAGGGCTGACGTGACGACCGGTCCTCGGGTGCGCATCGACGGCCTGACCGTCGTGTACAAGACCAGCACGGGCGAACTGCCGGCGGTGTCCGGGGTGGACCTCACGCTGCCGGCCGGCTCGATCACCGGCCTGGTGGGCGAGTCCGGCTCGGGCAAGTCCACGCTCGCGCTGTCGCTGCTCAACGCCGTCCAGTCGCCGGGCCGGATCTCGGCCGGCGCGGTCGAGATCGACGGGCTCGGCGACATCACCACCTACGACCGCAGGGCCGTCCGCAAGGTGCGCGGCGCCGAGATCGGCTACGTGTTCCAGGCCGCCCAGAACTCGCTGAACCCGCTGAAGACCGTGGGCAAGCAGCTGCTCGACCTGGGCCGCTCGCACGAGGTCAAGGATCTGCGCGGGCTGGTACGCCAGGCCAAGGAGCTGCTGGAGCGGATGGGGCTGAACCCGGAGCGGGTGCTGGACGCCTACCAGCACGAGCTGTCCGGCGGAATGCGCCAGCGGGTCGGCATCATGCTCGCGCTGGTGCTGAACGCGCACGTGCTGGTGCTGGACGAGCCGACGACCGCGCTGGACATGATCAGCCAGGCCAACATCCTGCAGATCATCCGCGAGGTGCACACCGAGCGCGGGCTCACCACGCTGATCGTCACCCACGACATCGGGGTGGTCGCCGAGGTCGCCGAGCGGGTGGCGGTGATGTACGGCGGCCGGCTGGTCGAGCAGGGCCGCGTCAAGCAGGTGCTGCGGACGCCGCGCCACCCGTACACCCGGGCCCTCATCCAGGCGATCCCGCGGCTGATCGGCGACCCGAACGTGGCCAGGCCGCTGCCCGGCCGGCCGCCCACGCTGGCCACCATCCCCACTCAGGGCTGCGTGTTCCGGGAGCGGTGCCCGCTGCGGATGGACGTGTGCGACACCGTGGACCCGGCGGCGCTGGAGTACCCGGACGGGCGCACGGTGGCCTGCCACGCGGTGGCTGAGGAGGAGCAGAAGGCTCCGCTGGCTGGGGAGGTGGCCGGGTGACCGAGCTGACGAAGGACGGCGGCATCGAGGGACGGGGCATCGTCAAGACGTTCCAGTCGCGGGGCAGCGCGTTCGCCGGCCGGGAGTTGAAGGCGCTGCGCGGGGTCGACTTCGCGATCCCGAAGGGCGGCGCGGTCTCGTTCATCGGCGAGTCCGGCTGCGGCAAGACCACGCTGGGGCGGATCCTGGCCGGGTTGGAGACGTTCGACTCCGGCCAGCTGGTGGTGAACGGCACCGACCTGGCCACGCTGAAGCCGCGCCGGCGCGACCCGTACTTCCGCCGCATCCAGCTCATCCACCAGGACCCGTACTCGGCGCTGAACCCGACCCGCACGGTCGAGGCGATCCTGCGCGACCCGCTCAGCCTGCGGGCGAAGCAGACCGGCCGGCCGAGGTCGTGGATCGACCAGCGCGCCAACGAGGTGCTCGGGCTGGTCGGGCTGGATCCGGGGTACGTGCTGTCGCGGTACCCGCACCAGCTGTCCGGCGGGATGCGGCAGCGGGTGGTGATCGCGCGGGCGCTCACCGTGGACCCGGACGCGCTGGTCGCCGACGAGGCCGTGTCGATGATCGACGTGTCGCTGCGGCTCGGCATTCTCAAGCTGCTCCGCGACCTGCGCGAGGAGCTCGGCGTGTCGGTGCTGTTCATCACCCACGACGTGGCGACGGCGCGGTACATCGGCCAGGACGGCGAGCTGTACGTGATCTACCGCGGCCAGGTGATCGAGCGCGGGCCGACGCAGACGGTGATCGAGAACCCGGTGCACCCCTACACGCAGTGCCTGCTGTCGGCGATCCCGGTGCTGCACGGCCTGGAGGAGGCCGGCCCGGACCGGCTGACGCCGACCGAGCCGCTGGACGAGCGCCAGCCGGACGAGGGCTGCCTGTTCGCGGCGCGCTGCCCGTTCGCCACCGACAAGTGCCGGCAGGAACGGCCGCAGCTGAGCCACCACGGCGACACCGCCCAGGAGCACGCGTGCTTCTACCCGGAGGAGCGGCGGGTGGTGGCGGTACCGGCGTAACGGCCGTCACATTCGAACAAGTGCCCTGTTCATCCGCACATGCTGTTTGTTAACTTGGCGGCATGGAGGCGGCGCAGCGGCACCAGTTGGTCGGACAGTGGCTCGAGGAGCGCGGTGAGGTGACCGTCGCTGGCCTGGCCGAGGCCACCGGTGTGTCCGAGATGACCATGCGGCGCGACCTGGAGCACCTGGAGCGCTCCGGCCTGCTGCGGCGCGTGCACGGCGGCGCTGTCGCGGTGTCCCGCAGCTTCGAGCTGCCGTTCGGCGCCCGGCTCGCCGTCGCCGACGAGGCCAAGCAGAAGATCGGCGCGGCCGTCGCCGGAATGCTCGAGCCGGGCGAGACCGTGCTGCTGGACGGCGGCACCACGGCGTACGCGGTCGGCGCCGCGCTCCCGGAGAGCGCCTGCCTGACCGTGTGCGTGCTGAACCTGCACGTCGCCGAGGCCATCCAGGACCGGCCCGGCATCCGGCTGCTGGTGCCGGGCGGCGAGGCCCGGCCCGGCGAGCTGTCGCTGACCGGCCAGCTCACCCTGGCCGCCATCGGCGGCCTGAACTTCGACACCTACGTGCTCACCGTCGGCGGCATCGACGCGACCGCCGTCACCGAGTTCCACCTCGACGACACCGCGGTCAAGCAGGCCGGGCTGCGCTCGGCGCGGCGCACGGTCATCGCCGCCAGCGGCAACAAGGTGGGCCGGCGGGCGTTCGCCACCGTCACGGCCGACCTCGCCGGCCTGACGCTGGTCACCGACGGCAGCGCGGATGCCGGCGTCCTCGACGCGCTGCGGGACCGCGGCATGACGGTGGTGACCGTGTGACGGCAGTGGTGTCGGCCGTGCCGGAACTGGCGGCCGTCAAGCGGGCCCGGCTGGCCACCCTCACGGTGTTCTTCATGAACGGCCTGCTGGTCGGTACCTGGATCTCCCGTATCCCGCGGGTCAAGGAGCTGCTGGAGCTGTCGCCTGGCCCGCTCGGCCTGCTGCTGCTCGCGCCCGGCGCGGGCGCGCTGCTGGCCATGCAGGGCGTCGACCGGATCATCCGGCGGCACGGCAGCGGGCCGTCCACCCGGCGGCTCGCGCTGCTGTTCTCGCTGCTGCTGCTCCCGGTTCCGCTGGCGCTCACGCTGCCGGCGCCGATGCCGGCCGCGGTGGCGACCGGGCTGGCGCTGGGCGCGTTCGGCGGCGGCAGCGGCGCGCTGGACGTGGCCATGAACGCGCAGGCCGTGGTCGTCGAGCGGCACCGGCGCCGGCCGATCATGTCCAGCTTCCACGGCGCCTGGAGCATCGGCGGGGTGGTCGGCGGCATCGCCGGGGCGCTCGCCGCCGCGCACGGGGCCGGGGTCGGCGTGCACTTCGTCGTCATCACGGTGCTGGCCGTGGTACTGGTCGGGCTGGCATGGCGGCACCTGCTGGACCGGGAGGCGGACCTCCGCGACGACACCGCCGCCGCGGCCGGCACCGGCTTCCGGCAGATGCCGGCGCTGGTGTGGCTGCTCGGCCTGATCGCCACCTGCGGGATGGTCGCCGAGGGCGGCTCGGCCGACTGGGGCGGGGTGTACCTGCGGGACTCGCTGCACACGTCGGCCGGCCTCGCGCCGGTGTCGTACGCGGTGTTCTCGGCCACCATGACGCTGGGACGGTTCAGCGGCGACCGGCTGGTCGCGCGGTTCGGGCCGGTCGCGGTGGTGCGGGTGATGGCCGGCAGCGGCGCGGCCGCGCTCGCGGTGGCGCTGCTGATCGGGCAGCCGGTGGTGGCCATCGTCGGGTTCGGCTGGCTCGGGCTGGGGCTGTCCTGCATCGTGCCGGTGGTGTTCACCGCGGTCGGCAACGTGCCCGGCGTGGAACCGGCCGGGGCACTGGCCAGGGTGTCCTCGATCGGGTACACGGCGTTCCTGGTCGGCCCGCCGCTGATCGGCGGGATCGCCCAGCTGACGTCGCTGCCGGTCGCGCTGTTCGTGCTGGTCGCGCTGACCGCCACCGCCGCGGCCGGTGCCGGCCTCACCCGCCCGCGCGCCTAGGCTGCCGGACATGGAGTTTCAGGACGTGCTGCGACGGCGGCGGATGGTACGCAACTACGACCCGGACCGGCCGGTGCCGGCCGAGGTGCGGGAACGGGTGCTGGCGAACGCGCTGCGGGCGCCGTCGGCCGGCTTCAGCCAGGGCTGGGCGTTCCTGGTGCTGGAGGACGCCGCCGACCGGGAGCGGTTCTGGAAGGCGACCGCCGACGGCGGCGTGCCCGACTCCTGGCTGACCGGCATGATGCGGGCGCCGCTGCTGGTCGTGGCGCTGTCCCACAAGGACGCCTACCTGGACCGGTACGCCAAGCCGGACAAGGGCTGGACCGACCGGGACGAGGCGCGCTGGCCGGTGCCGTACTGGGACATCGACACCGGCATGGCCTCGCTGTTGATGCTGCTCACCGCCGTGGACGCCGGGCTGGGGGCGTGCTTCTTCGGCGTGCCGCCGGAGAAGTTCGCGTCGTTCCGGGCAGCGTTCGGCGTGCCGGATCCGTACACGCCGGTCGGCGTGGTGAGCATCGGGTACCGGGCGCAGGACACGCCGTCGCCGTCGCTGAAGCGGGGCCGGCGCACCGTCGAGGAGGTCGTGCACCGCGGCCGCTGGTCGTGACCGCGGCCGTCGAGCTCATCCACAACCGGAACAACCAGGCCGTCGGCGGGGTGTGGCGGGGGTGCGCGGGCCTGCCGGCAGCGCCGTGCTCAAGCTCGCCACCCCGCGCGGCGAGGGCGCGGCGCCCTGGCTGACAAGCGACGATCCCGGGCACTGGAACTACTGGCGGCGGGAGACCGAGGCGTACCGGTCGGGCTGGGCGCACACCGCGTACACCGCCGGCGGGCTGGTCGGGCCGGCCCTGCTCGACTCCGCCGACCTGCCGGACGGCGCGGTCGCGCTCTGGCTGGAGGACGTGCCGGGTGCGGTGGGCGGAGGTTGGACGGTCGCCGGCCTGGTCGACGTGGCGCACCGGCTCGGTGTCGCGCAGGCCGGCTGGGTCGGCGACCGTCCCCGCCCGCCGTGGCTGTCGCGGCGGTGGCTGCGGCAGTACGTGGACAGCAAGCCCACCGGCCCCCCGGTGGGACATGCCTGCCGCCACCCCGTACTGGCCGGGAGCCCTCCGCGCCGGCCTGCGCCGGCTGTGGGAGGGCAGGCGGACGCTGCTGAACCGGGCCGAGCGGCTGCCGCGTATCGCCTGCCACCTGAACCTGTGGCCGATGAACCTGGTCGCCGCCGACTCGCGGGTCGTCCTGCTGGACTGGGCTTCACCGGCGACGGCGCGCTCGGCGAGGACGTCGCGAACCTCGTCGTCGACACGGTCGCCGACGGCCTGCTCCCGGTGTCCATGCTGCCCGAGCTGATGGAGACCCTTCCGGCCGCCTACCTCGCCGGCCTGCGCGAGGCCGGCTGGCACGGCGACCCCGACCGCGTCCGGGCGGCCGTCGCCGTTACCGGAGCCGCCAGGTACTGCTGGTTCGCCCCGTCGATCCTCCGCCGCCTCGCCACCGGCGGGCGCGTCGGCTCGCCCCACTACGACCCGCGCGCGACGCCGGGTGAGGCGCTGGCGCGCTAGGCGCCCCTGCTCACCCTGCTGGTTGGCTGGGCGGAGCTGTGACAGCAGTCCGGTCGTAGGCGTCGAGCAGTTCGCGTACCAGGGCGGCGGTCGACGCGGCGACCAGCGCGACGTCGTCGAGGCCGCTGACCGCCTTGCCGGCGAGCGCGGAGAGCGGGCCATCCGGGTCCTGACCGTGAGCGCGGAGCATGGCTACCGCATCTCGCGTCACCGGTCCGGCGACCGCGTGCCGAGCCAGCAGGCGAAGCCGCGAGGCCAGCGTGCCACCTTCGGTCGCCCGAAGCAGGCGCAGAACATCCAGCCCATCCTTGGGGCTCAGCCGCCTCGGCGTCGCGAGCCGCTCCCCGACCTTCGTCACCTTGGCGACGAGCAGCGCCGCCGGGCCCGCGACCGCCAGTCGGACTCGGCGCGGGTCCGTACCGTCCAGCGCGCCAAGGACGTGATGGTCGAAGTCCACGACGGCCGGCTCAAGTCCGCGAGTCCGCCGGGCCGCCCAGTTGCCGTGTACGGGGAGCCTGGCGCCACGCCGACCACCGCCCCCGCAGAGTGCCTCGGGGACCATGAGGTCGATGGCGACGTCGCCTGGCCCGCGCCAGGCGCCTGGATTGTCGCCGGCACGGAAGCCGGCCGCGCGCATCGCCTGGTAGAGGAGCGGTTCGTCGCGCAACCGTTGCGGCGCCAGCGCGATGTCAGCGTCAGTGGTGGTCGGCACCACGGCGAGGTCGGCCGTCCCCGTGCGCAGGTAAACGGCCTGCGCGCCGACCAGCACGATCGCGTCGAGATGCGGTTCGAGTGCGGTGAGTGCGTCGAGCAGGACCGCTCGCGCCCTGACGTACTCCTCCGGTACGTCCGCCTTCACCTTTCCCATCCCGGATCGTCAACGGCGAGTGCCGCCATCAGTTGCTCCGCCTCTTGGTCTGAGCGACCGGGCCCGGTGAGGAGATCGGCGACGACCTGAGAAGGAGCGGCGTAGGTGAGTCCTTCCCACCGCTGTGCTCGGGTGAAGACGACAGGGTCGAACGGGCGGATCAGCACGACGTTGGCACCTCTTGTGGTCCGGTGCAGGCCGAGGTCCTGGGCCAGGAAAGAAGGGTCCTGGGTGAACATCACCAGGTTGGCCAGCGGTGCGACGGGAAGCACGCCCGGGGGCAGGTACGGGCGGACAGCCGCCGAAGCGGTGAGAGCATATCCCATGTCGCGATCTTGGAGCGCGGTCAGCGTGCGCCCGATTCCTCTTGGATCCACAACGGACACTATTTCGTTGGACGAGGTCAAGCCGTAGTCATCGGTCCAGCGGCGTGCCAGTGACCGCTTGCGTACGGCGGCGACCGAGTTCCTGTCCCCCCGGATGATGAGGTCATCGCGGTCGAGAAGGTCGACCACTCTCGCGCTGGTCGCCGGGCCTACGTTGGCCGAGGTCGCCAACTCGCGCACGCCGATCGGTGCGGTTCCGTCGAGGAGGCTTCTGACCACCCGCGCAGCGGCGGGTCCCTTCAAGGACCGCAACCGTCGGTCGTCCGGCTCGGTGAAGGGGCTGCGGGACTGGCCGGTCCGCTCGATGAACACCGCCGGCCGGGCCAGCCGTAGGCCGAGGTTCCCGGTGGCGTCGTACCAACCGATGCCGGCCTCCGCCAGCCGTTTCCGGGCGAGCGGCGAGATGTATGGCGAGACGGCCATCCCGGCCTCCGCTCCGCTCGCCCGCCGGAGGTGATCGAGCTGTCTCGCGCACGCCGGCACGTCCCGCGGTTCGATCGTCTTCTTCGCCTCGATCACCAGGGTGGTCGCCGTGCCGTCGGGAGCCTGGAGTCGGATGATCATGTCGGGGGCAGTAGCGGGACCGACCTGCACGCGATGGAGGGCCCAATCCTCGGACAGGCAGGCGCGCAGCGCCGATTCGAGCGATTCGGTAAGATCGCTCGTTCCGGGTTTCCGTATGTTCCGCGCCACGCGGAACATTCTAGTTTGCGGAACGGATATTCGCGAGACGTCGTCTTGGTGATCGACCGCCGGCGGAACTAGGCCGGAGGCGGGAAGATGCCGTCGAGGACGGTGAGGTCCTCCTCGGTGGGCTGCCAGTGCAGGGTGGCGGCGTTGGCGCGGACCTGGTCGGGGCGGGTCGCGCCGGCGATGACCGAGCTGACCTCGGGGCGGGCGGCGAGGGCGCCGATGGCGACGTCGAGGATGGTGACGCCGCGCTCGTTCGCGTAGCTGGCCATCGCCTCGAGGGCGTCCCAGGGCGCGGCCTCCAGCAGGTCCTGGCGGCGGGTGGCCAGCCGGCTGCCGGCCGGCGCGGCGGCTCCCCGGCGGTACTTGCCGGTGAGCAGGCCGTTCGCGAGCGGGAAGTACGGCAACATGCCGACGCCGAGCCGGGCGCACGCCGGCAGCAGCTCCTTCTCCGCCTCCCGTTCCAGCAGGCTGTAGCGGTTCTGCGCGCTGGTGAACCGGATCTTCCCGCGCTCGCGGGCGATCCAGTCGGCGTCCACCAGCTGCCAGGCGGCGAAGTTGGAGCAGCCGACGTACCGCACCAGCCCGTCCCTGACCAGGTCGTCCAGCACGTCCAGGGTCTCCTCGACCGGCGTGATGCCGTCCGGGCGGTGGTACTGGTACAGGTCGATCCAGTCGGTGCCGAGCCGCCGCAGCGACGCCTCGACGGCCCGCCGGACGTACCGCCGCGAGCCCCGGGTGCCCCAGTCGGCGCCGTTCGCGCCGCGCATGTCCCAGCCGAACTTGGTGGCGATGACCGCGTCGTCGCGCCGGCCCTTGAGCGCCGCGCCGAGCAGCTCCTCGGACTCGCCGGGCCGCCCGCCGTAGCTGTCGGAGGTGTCGAACAGGGTGATCCCGGCATCCAGCGCCGCGTCCACCACGGCGGCCACCTCGTTGCCGTCCATCGGGCGGCCGAAGTTGTTGCACCCGATGCCGACCAGGGAGACGGTCAGGCCACTGTCGCCGAGCTGGCGGTACCGCATCTCAGTCACGCACCTCACCCTAGCCGCGCGTCACCACGGCGAGTCCGGCAGCCGCAGCACCGACTCCCGACCCTGCTCGAACGTGTCGAACCGGACCAGCCAGGAGCCGATCCCGGCCGCGCCGCGCGCCCAGCCGGTCTCCGCCGGCAGCCAGCGCGCGCCCGCGCGGTCCACCACGGCCCTGGCCGTCAGGTCGGCGGTGAGGGTACGGGCGAAGGCCACCAGCTCGGCCGGATCGCCGACCGGCTGCCCGGCCACGGCCAGGTGGTGCAGGCTCAGCATCCAGTCCGCCAGCCCGGCCGACCCGCCGCGCCGGAACGGGCTCTCCGGCACGCCCCGGTTCCGCGCGGCCGCCGCCAGCCGGCCGGCAGTCTCCCACCAGGACGGGTCGGCGGCGGCCAGCACGGCCGGCACCCGCGCGGAGAGCTCGCCCGTCGCGCGCCGGTCCTCCGCCCAGCGCCGGGCGGCCCCGCTCAGGTCCGCGTCACCCGCCGCCGCGCCGACCGCCGCGAGCGCGTACGCCACCGCGGTCCCGGCCGGCCTGCCACCCGCCGCCAGCGCGCGGGCCTGCCCGAGCGCCAGCTCGACCTCGCCGAGGCGCAGCAGCGCCAGCGCGCCGTCCGGGGACGGGTCGGCGGTGGCGAGCCGGTCGACTGCGGTCCGGACCCCGGCCGCGTACCGCGCCTCGCCGGTGCTGGTGGCCAGCTCGCGCAGCGCCCACGCGATCCCGCCGAGGTCGCCGTCGAGGCAGGTCCGGATGGCGGCGGCCAGCACGTCGCCGGCGGCGCACGCCTGCGCCAGGTCGCGCGGCTCGTCGTAGGCCCGCGCCGCGTGCAGGAAGAAGGCCAGCACCCCGGCGGTGCCACGGGAGAGGGAGAGGTCGTCGGTCCGTTCCGCCGCGCGCAGGCCGATCAGCCAGTCGGCGGCGCGCTCCGCGACGGCCAGGGCGGGACGGTCGTTCACGCTTACTCCAGGTTACCGGTCGGGCGGATGGGGCGGCATCGGCCTCCTGGCGGATTTTCTCCCCGCTCACACCCCGTACCCTCGCCGGGTGACCGACGTGCGGGGGACCGAGATCGCCGCCGAGCAGCGGCACCTCGACCGGGTGTACGCGCGGCTCGAGGTGATCCGCGACGAGACCGCCAAGCTCCACAAGGAGGGCTTCGCGCTGGCGTCGACCGGGACGAACGCCGCGCTGATCGACCGGGACGCGCTGGTCCACTACGCCGCCAGGCGGATGCGCGACCTGGACGCCGAGTGGGGCGGCCTGGTGTTCGGCCGGCTCGACCTCGCCCCGGCGAACGGCGCGACCGCCGGTGAGGTACGCCACATCGGCCGGCTCGGCCTGCGCGACGCGACCTACGAGCCGCTGGTGATCGACTGGCGCGCCCCGGCCGCGGCCCCGTTCTACCAGGCGACCCCGGAGGCGCCGGCCGGCGTCGTCCGCCGCCGGGTGATCCACAGCCTGGGCGAGAAGGTGGTCGACGTCCAGGACGAGCTGCTGGACGCCGACGCCGCGCCGGACGGCATGGCGGTAGTCGGCGACGGCGCGCTGCTCGCCGCGCTGACCAGGGCGCGCGGCACCACGATGCGGGACATCGTGGCCACCATCCAGCGCGAGCAGGACGCGGCGGTGCGCGCGCCGTCCTCCGGCGTCACCGAGATCAGCGGCGGTCCGGGCACCGGCAAGACCGCGGTGGCCCTGCACCGGGCCGCGTACCTGCTGTACTCCGACCGCCGCCGGTTCGAGGGCGGCGGCGTGCTGGTGGTGGGGCCGTCGCCGGTGTTCATGGCCTACATCGACAGGGTGCTGCCCTCGCTCGGCGAGCAGTCCGCCGACCTGCGGGCGCTCGGCTCGCTGGTGGACGGGGTACGCGCCGACCGGCACGACCCGCCGGCGGTGGCCGCGCTCAAGGGCTCGCTGCGGATGACCCGCTTCCTGCGCAAGCTGGTCCGGGACGCGCCGGCCGGCGCGCCCACCGAGCTGCGGGTGCTGTACGCGGGCGAGGTGGTGCGGCTGGACGCGACGGAGCTGGCCAGGCTGCGCCGGCTGGTGCACCGGTCCGGCAAGAAGCCCAACCAGGCACGGATCGAGGCGGACTGGGCGCTGCTGGAGTCGCTGTGGCGGCACCGGCCGGACGACGTGGACTGGCGGGCGTCGAAGTTCATCGAGGACGTGGGCGACCGCCGCGAGTTCGCCGAGTTCTTCCGCGCCTGGTGGCCGGTGATCGACCCGGCGGTGGCGTGGAGCTGGCTGGCCGACCCGCACCGGGTGCGCCGGTACGCGCGCGGGCTGTTCAGCGCCGAGGAGACCGAGCTGCTGGTCGGCTCCTGGGCGGCCGGCGGCGAGCCGACCGTCGAGGACGTGCCGCTGATCGACGAGCTGCGGATGATGCTGGGTCCGCCGCCGCGCAACGGGCGGGCGGTCACCGATCCGTACCAGGTGGCGCCCGGCGTCCGCGAGCTGACCACGGTGGCGGAGCGGCAGTTCGCGGTGCGCAGGCGGGTCGGCAGGGGCGAGCACTACACCGGGTACCGGCACGTGGTGGTGGACGAGGCGCAGGACGTGTCGCCGATGCAGTGGCGGATGCTGGGCCGCCGGGGCCGGCACGCGAGCTGGACCGTGGTGGGCGACGCCGCCCAGAGCGCGTGGCCGGATCCGGATGAGGCGGCCACGGCGCGGGAGTCGGCGTTCGGCAGGCGGCGCCGGCACCGCTTCCACCTCACCACCAACTACCGCAACTCGGCGGAGATCTTCGCGCTGGCC
>JBJMIH010000123.1:0-51519 GCA_045806985.1 Mycobacteriales bacterium
AGGTGCAGCTTGCCGGTGCTGCCGTTCGGGCTGGTGTAGCTGCCGGACGGGAACGTCTTGTCGTCCCCGGTCGGCTCGGTCGTCTCCAGGTACGGCCGGCCGCCGGTGGTGGTCTTGTGGTCGAACGCGCGGGTGCCGAGCGAGTGGCCGTTGAGGTACAGCTCCACGGTGTCCACGTTGGCGTACGCCCACACCTGCACGTTCTCGCCGGGCTGGTGGTCGGTCCAGTTCATCGGCAGCAGGTGCACCATCGGCTGGGTGGTCCACTGGCTGCGGAACAGCCAGTACGCGTCCTTGGGGAAGCCGGCCGTGTCGACGGCGCCGAAGAACGACGACTTCACCGGGAAGACGTCGTACGGCGTGGGCTCGCCGAGGTAGTCGATGCCGGACCAGAGGAACTGGCCCTGGAAGTACGCGCGGTCACGGTCCTTCTTCAGGCCGTACTCGCCGCTCATCGTCCACGACGCCAGGTTGTTGTCGTAGGAGGAGGTGGCGCGCTTGCCCGGCGTGTGGTTCTCGCCGGTGTTGAGGTACTGCGGATCCTGGTAGGCGCCGCGGGTGGAGGTTTCCGACGACGACTCCGACTCGAAGAAGAACTTGTCGGGGTAGCGCGCGTGCAGGGCGTCGACGGACTGGGCGGTGTTGTAGTTGAGGCCCAGGCCGTCGAGCATGCGCAGGATCTGGTCGGCGGGGGAGCCGGGGGCCGGCAGGAAGCGGTACTTCTCCGAACCCATCACGATCGGGCGGGTGGTGTCGACGGCGTGGATGTCGGCGATCAGCCGCTGCGCGATCGGGATGCCGGCGGCCGACGTCGAGTCGGGGATCTCGTTGCCGATCGACCACAGCACGACGGCGGGAGAGTTGCGGGACGCGGTCACCATCTCGGTGATGTCGGCGTCGCTCCAGGCGTCGAAGAACCGGTGGTAGTCGTAGGTGGTCTTGCCGGTGTGCCAGCTGTCGAACCCCTCCACCATCATCACGATGCCGAGCCGCTGGCACACGTCGACCAGCTCGGGGGCTGGCGGGTTGTGCGAGGTGCGCAGCGCGTTCACGCCCATGCTCTTCATGATCGTCATCTGCCGGAGCAGCGCGTCGTCACTGACGGCCGAGCCGATCGCGCCCATGTCGTGGTGCATGTCGACGCCGTACAGCTTGAGCGGCCGGCCGTTGAGCGAGAAGCCGCCGTTCGGGTCGAAGGCGTAGTACCGGATGCCGAACGGGGTGCGGGTGCTGTCCACGACCCTGCCGCCGGCGCGGACGTCGGTCTGCGCCTCGTACAGGTTCGGATGGTCGGTCGACCACAGCTGGGGCGAGCGGACCCGCAGGTCGGCGCTGCCGGTGCGGGTACCGCCGGGGTCGAGGGAGAGCGGCGCGGTGGTCCTGGCGACGACGCTGCCGTGCGGGTCGCGGACGGTGGTGACCACGTCGACAGCCCTGGATCGCGCCGTGTCGTCGGCGACCGTGGTCCGGACCCGGACGGTGGCGTACCCGTCGTGGACGGTGGTGGCGAGGTCGGGGGTGGTGACGACGGTGCCGTGCCGGGTGACGTGCACGGGGTCGGTCACGGTGAGGTGGACGTTGCGGTAGATGCCGCTGCCCGAGTACCACCGGCTGCTGGGCAGCTGGTTCTGCACCTTGACGGCGAGGACGTCCGGGGTGTGGCCGTCGGTGTGCGCCCTGCCGGTGAGGTCGAGGCTGAAGCCGGTGTAGCCGTACGGGTGGTTGCCGAGGAGCTCGCCGTTCAGGTAGACGGAGGAGTCCATGTAGACGCCGTCGAACTCGACGGAGACCCGCCTGCCGGCCAGCGACGGCGGCAGCGTGAACGTCTTGCGGTACCAGCCGAGGCCGCCCTGGAAGAACCCGGTGCCGCTGGTGGTGCCGGCGGTGGCGGTCGGGTTCAGCTCGATGCTCCAGTCGTGCGGGAGGTCGACGGCGCGCCAGGCCGAGTCGTCGTAGCCGGGGTCGGCGGCGTGCGCGTACGCCCCGGTCGGGTCGGTGGCGGCGTCCGGGTTCACCAGGACGAACTTCCAGTCGTGGTCGAAGTCCACCGACCTGTCGCTGGCGTCGACGTCCGTCGCCGCCGGGCCGGGATCGGCGACGGCGGTCGTGGCATGGTGTGGGAAAGCGCTTACCGCTGTCACGACCAAGGCGACCGCCAACGGTCCGGTCACGGTTCGAACAGCCCGCCCAGTGTTCATGTCGTTTCACCTCGCCGGCCACTTTTGCACGTTTTCGCCCAGATCGGTAGAGCGCTCCCACTCCCGGGTCGCTGGTACCAGGTCTCGGCCCGCGCCTCGGCCCGGCGCTGTGGTGACCGGCCCGGCCCGCTACCCCGGAAGGCCGCGGTACGGGGTGATCAGCGGCAGGTACGAGGTCGCCTTGCCGCCGTTCGTCTCGTCCTGAGTGGACGTCCACAGGCAGGGCCCGTCACTGGTGGAGGCGCTGGAGGTGTCGCACTCCGGCGCCCACAGCAGGGCAGCCCTCGCGCCGGCGGTGTTCAGCGCGGACAGCAGCGCCGTGACCCGCTTCGGCCAGGCCGAGCGGGCGATGTTGTCGGCCTGCACGTAGAACTCGGCCCACCACACCGGCAGGCCGGTGGTCTGCGCCACCCAGGAGGTGGCCGCCGCCAGCGGCTGCGCGGCGACCGCCGCGTCCGTGGACGACCGGCCGGTGTCGTCCAGCGCCTCGCCGCCGTCGACGACCGCGAAGTCGCCGCCGTGCTTGTGGTTGTTCCAGTACCTGACCGCGTCCAGCGGCCGGTCGTCCAGCCAGCCCCAGGAGCCGTGGATGTGGTACTCCTGCGAGAACGTGTCGTCGCTGCGGATGCCCATCGGCGCGTACGGGCCGCCGACCTTCGCGTCCGGAGTGGCCGCCTTCACCGCGTCGTACACGTCGTTGTACAGGGCGGTGTAGTTCTCGTAGGCCCACCGGTTGTCCTGGTCGTCCCAGAACCCCTTGAGCTCGTTCCAGACCTGGAAGTACCTGACGTCCGGGTACCGCCGGGCGACGGCGGCGGCCAGGTTCGCGAAGTCCTGGTAGTGCGCGGGCAGCGGGGCGACCTCCAGCTTGTCCCAGTCGGTCTCGCCCGGCTTGCCGCCCTTCATCCAGTCCGGAGCGCAGCACAACGTGATGACGGGGGTGCCGCCGGTGCCGCGCACGAGCGCCATCCGGTCGTCCAGGCCCTGCCAGTCGTAGGCGCCCGGCGAGGGCTCGGGGTTGTCCAGGCCCCAGCCCATGATCGGCACGACCTGCAACGGCCCGACCTGTTCGAGCACCTGGCCGGCCCGCTTGACCGCGGGCGGCGCGGCCGGGTCGTTCGGGTCGCCGCCGAAGAACGTGGTCTGCGTGTGGGTCACCCCGACCACCAGGCCGGACGCGGCCGGCGCCGGGCCGGCGGCCGGTCGTCCCGCGGCCGCGGACGCGGTACCGGCGAGGCAGAGGGCGATGCCGGCGGCGATCAGCGGGAGCCTGTGTACGACGCGCATGGCAGGCGACGGTACCGGACAGTCGTCACCAGACCGCACGAAACCTTCATGAATCGCTCATCGGGCCGGACAGGGGGAGCGGGCAGGCGGGGGTGGCGGCGCAGGTCTCCAGGTCCTCGCAGCCGGCGGCGACGGCAGCGCGGAGAGTGTCGCGGACGGCCTCCAGGTCGGCGATCCTGGCTTCCACCTCGGCGAGCTTCGCCGCCAGCCGGGCCTGGCCGCCGTGCCGGTGCCGGCCGGCGGCCAGCAGTTCGGCGACCTCCTCCAGGGTGAAGCCGAGCCGCTGGGTCGCCTTGATCAGCCGCAGCTCGGTCACCGTGCGCGGCGGGTACAGCCGGTGCCCGCCCGGCGACCGGTCCGGGGCGGCGAGCAGGCCACGCCGCTCGTAGTACCGCAGCGTCTGCACGTTCACCCCGGCCCGGGCGGCGACCTCCCCGCTGCGCAGCGCGGTCACCTCGCCGCCCCGGCCCGCGCGGCGAGCGCGTCGAGCACCGCCACGTGCCCGGCCGGCACGGTCACCTCGAGGTCCGTGCCGGCTCCCGTCACCGTCAGCGTGAACGTGAAGAACGCGCAGCACGCGGTCTCCCGTACCGCCAGGTCGGCAGCCAGGGCCGCGGCCCCGCCGCCGTCCAGCGCCAGCCGGAGCCGGGTCGGCGCCACCCGCTCCGCGCTCCGCACGCTCGCGAACAGCGCGTCGAACTCCGCCACCCGCAGCGGCCGCTCGGGTGTGGGCAACGTGCATGCCTCAAACTCCATACCCCGACGGTAAGCCCGTACCCCGGTACCGGATGCAACCCTGGCGAGCCATCAGGTGGGCGGCGGCCAGCGCCCGCCAGGGCCGCCACCGCGCCGCGTCGGCCGGGGTGAGGCCGAGGTCGGCGAGCGCGGCGGCGACGGCCGGGTCGGCGGCCGGGAAGGCGTCCCGCTGGCCCAGCCGGAAGGCCAGGTCCTGGCGCAGGTCCTGGTGCAGGTCATGGTGCAGGTCGTGGCGCAGGTCGTGGCGCAGGTCCGTGTCGAGGCCGGGCACGGTGGCCAGCGCGTCCGGATCGGCGCCGCGGGCGAGGGCGGGGTGGCCGTCCGCGACGGCGGCGGCCAGCGCCGCGATGGCGGTCGCCGCGCCGGCGGGCAGGTCGAGGGTGGCGAGCCGGGCCGGGGTCAGCGCCGAAGCCGCGGGGAAGGTGTGGGTGAGGCCGCCCGGCAGGCCGGGTACCGGCGTGCCCAGGCCGGTGACCAGCGCGCCGAGCCACCGGTCCACCGCGGCGTCGCCGCCAGCCCGCGCGAGGATCGCCCGCACCCCCACCTCCAGCGGCGTCCACGCGCCCGGCACGGCGAGCCCGGGACATGCCCGGACCAGCGGCCCGAGCACCGGATCGGCGGACAGCTCGGCGACGCCGGCCGCGTGGTCGGTGTCGATGCCGAGCAGCCGGCCGACCCGGTCCACCACGTGGATCAGGTCCTCCCAGAAGGGCAGGTGGGCGCGGAGCAGCAGGTTCCCGGCGCCGCCGGGGGAGACCTCCAGCACGCCCGGCGCGCCGTCCACGACGATCGTCCGGCGGTAGGTGTCACTGTCGACGGCTTCGACACCAGGTATGGCGCGGGCGGCCAGGAAGTCCCGCACCGCGTCCCAGTCGTACCCGGGCAGCACCGGCAGTCGCAGCGTGAGCCCGCCGTCGGCGACCAGCCGGTCGGCGCGGTGCCGGCGGTCGCGCAGGTCGGTGGGTGCGGCGCGGAAGACCTCGCGCATGGTCCGGTTGAACTGGCGCAGGCTGCCGAAGCCGGAGGCGAAGGCGACGTCCAGCACGGTGAGGTCGGTGTCGTCCAGCAGCCGGCGCGCGAAGTGCGCCCGCCGCGACCGGGCCAGCTGGTCCGGGCTGGCGCCCAGGTGGCGGAGGAACAGCCGGCGCAGGTGCCGGGACGACAGGCCGACCCGGGCGGCGAGGGACTCCTCGGTGCCGCCGTCGTCCAGCGCGCCGTCGATGATCATCTGTACCGCCCGGCACACGGTTTCCGGCGCGTCCGCGCCCACCGGCCCGGCCACCCGGTACGGCCGGCAGCGCAGGCAGGCCCGGAAGCCGGCCGCCTCGGCGGCCGCCGCCAGCTCGAACGTGCGGGTGTTCCTGGCCAGCGGCCGCGCCCCGCATCCCGGCCGGCAGTAGATGCCGGTGGTGACGACGGCGGAGTACGTGGTCATGAGAGAGATGTACGCGCCGGCGGGCCGTACCGCCAGCCGGATCCGGACATCGTGACGTGCCGCACCGTGTCCACATCTGGCCGGACCCGGGCCGGGCCGCGCGCCGAGGATTCTCCCCGTCCGAACCGACCCCAATGACACCGGGGGAGGGGCCGTTCGGGCGGTTGAATCTCCTGCCGGATGGGCTACAGTCGGCAAGGTAAAGCTTTTCTAAAGGCCGGTCTGTGTCGACTCTCCACATCCCGCCCGGGCCGGGTCGGAACGCGCGGGGGGGTGGGGGACGCCGGGGGCGACCCGGCCGGACCTACGTCCCGGTCAGTTGGCCGCCACGCGCGTGGTCGGGTCCAGGCACCAGCCCAGCGCCGACGGCCAGGGACCGTAACCGTCCTCCGCCGTCACGTGCCCCGCGCCCGGCAGCAGATCGACGTCCCAGCCCAGCGGCCGGCCGAAGACCTGGGCCGCGCCGTCCGGGCAGTACGGGTCGTTGTCCGAGCACACCAGCCGGGGCGTGGTCGCGGCCAGCTTCAGCCCGGCCAGGTCGAGGGCCGCCGGGCTGAAGCCGGCGATCGTGTCCCAGGAGAACGCCGCCGGTCCCGGCGGGCTCACCAGCAGCACGCGGTCGACCGGCGGCTCGCCGCCGGCGCGCCCCGCGGCGAGGTGGAACCATGTCGCGCAGGCCAGGCTGTGGCAGACGGCGACCCGCTCGCCGCGCATCATCGCCAGCTCGGCCTCCACCGCCGCCAGCCAGGCCGCGAGCGACGGCCGGTCGGCGTCCGGGAGCTGCGGGTAGAAGACCTGTTCTCCGCGGGCCCGGAGACCCTGCGCGAGTTCGTACTGCCAGTGCCCGGCCGGCCGCCAGTTCTCGACGCCGTGCACGATCAGGAAGCTCCGGGTCCACACGCCCGGAAGTCTACAAACGTGCAGGCGGGCGGAGGGGCGCGCGTTGGGCGGGCGCCCCTCCGCCCTGGAGGGGAGAGGTTGGTCTAGAAGGCGGCCACCCCCTTCGGGGTGCCGAGGCCGGTGGGGGCGTCGTAGCCGGGGGCGGCCACGCAGAGGTAGTCGCCCTGGCACTTGGCGCCGCCGTAGCCGATGTCGTTGGTGCCGGTCGTCACGTCGGTCAGCGCGCCGGCGTGCTGGTACAGCGCGCCGGGCGCCGGGGCGTCGCCGGCCAGGCCGTACAGGCCGGCGACGAACGGTGCCGAGGCGCTGGTGCCGCTGACCGTCAGCCACCCGCCGGCGTCGGCGTAGTAGAGGGCGAGGTTGTCGGCGACGGCCGCCACGTCCGCGACCGTCCGGCCTGGACAGTGCGGGTCGTGCTGCCATGCCGGCTTGGCGACGTAGGCGGAGCAGGCGCTGCCGCCGTACAGCCAGGCCGACTCGGTCCAGCCGCCGGCGTCGGTGCGGGCGAGGGTGGTCCCGCCGACCGCGGTGACGCTGTCCAGCACGGCCGGGAAGGAGCCGGAGGTGAATCCCGCGTCACCCGAGGACACCGTGATCGGGTGGCCGGGATGGTTGTAGTGGGCCGCGTACCGCATCGCCAGGCCGCCCTCGCGGATGCCGTAGCTGTTCGACACCACCTGGGCGCCGAGGGCGATCGCGGTGTCCTCGGTGGCGGCGAGGTCGGTGATGTCGGCGCTGTTCGCCTCCACCACCAGCAGGTGGCAGGTCGGGCATGCCGCCGAGATCATCGACACGTCCAGGGTGGCCTCCAGCGCCCAGTTGAAGTTCGGGTCGGGCAGCGGCCCGGCGGCACCGGCCTGGTTCACCTTGCGCAGGCAGCCGGACGCCGAGGTGCACGGCGGCAGCCCGTACCGGGCCCGGTACGCGGCCAGGTCGCTCTCCAGGTTCGGTTGGTCGTACGCGATCGACACCGCCACCGTCGCGGTCGTGTCGCCGGCCGGCACCTGGTACGCGGCCCGCAGGTCGGTGGCGCCCCAGCCGTTCGGCTGGTCGCCGTCCGCCAGCGGCCTGGCACCCGCCCGCCGGGGCGTGTACCAGGTCAGGCAGTGCGCGTACGGCGCCGGCAGGGCCGGGCACGCCGCCCGCCGTGACGGCGCGGTCGGGGTGGCGGCTCGTACGCCGCCGCCGGTGGCCGCCAGCCCGGCGGCGAGCGCCGCGGCGAGCAGGATGACCGGGACGGCGGTGCGGGTACGCGGGCTCATGAGGCACCTCCGGTCAGGCGGTACGCGCGCTGGACGGTCTCGGTGATCTCGCCGCCGGCCCCGTCGGCAGCGTGCACGCGGAGGCTGACATAGCCCGGTCCGGCCGCGGTGAAGCTCGCGCGGAAGGTCCCGCCGCCGCACCGGGTCACGGTCGTGTCGTGCCAGGTCGCCCCGTCGTCGGTGGAGTACTGCACGGTCGCGCCGGTGACCGGGCCGCCGGCCGCCTGCTGGAGGTGGCCGACGGTCAGGTCGAGGCCCTGCCGGCCGCCCGCCGCCGAGCCGTCCACGGCCAGCCGGTCCACCGCGTACGACAGCGTGAGCAGCGGCTCGGCGGCGCAGTCGCGGTCCGGCGGGCCACCCTTGTTCGGCTCGCAGGCCAGCGGCGCCGCGAGGGTGCGGCCCGACGTGTGCGCGGACCGCCATGTCCACTCGGTGTGGGTGGCGGTGGACAGCGGGTAGTTCGGGCCGCCGCGGCCGGCGTCCAGCACCAGCCGCACCGTGGACGGGTCGGCCGGGAGCGTGACCTCGGTCGCGAAGTCGAGCCTGCCGCCGGTCGGGTCGCCGGAGGCGATCGTCACGCCGTTCGCGGAGACGGCGTAGCTGCCGGTGATCGCGTCCTGGTCCTGGCCGTAGTACCCGAAGCCGGTGTGTCCCGGCTGGTTGTCGCTGAACGGCGTGAGGTCGAGCCGCAGCAGGTCACCGGCCCTGGTCGCCGGCGCCCGGACGGTCCACGGGCTGGCGGCGCCCAGCAGGGCCACCGCGCCGGCCGGGTGCAGCGGGAAGCGGTTCCAGTCCTCGGTCACCCGCTGGCCGGGCCGGTAGCCGTGCGCGGTCTCGTACTGCCCGCCGTACCAGCCCAGGAAGCCGCCGGGGTACTCGCGCGTGAACTTGGCCAGGCCGCCGAACCAGACCAGCGAGGCATCGCCGGACACGTACTCGGTCTGCCGGCGCGGCAGCGCGAGCGGGTGCTCGTAGCGCAGCACCTCCTCGTCCCGCTCCCACGGGAACTCGGCCGCCCGCTGCCGGACGCCGGTGGCCGGCACGTCGGAGTAGTATCCGGCGTCCACAGTGGCCAGATCGCCGGGGCGCACGACGTACCGCTGCGCCGGGATGACGCCGCTGGTCGCGTACTGGAGCTGGTACTCGTACGGGGTGACCTTCGCGTCCGGCGGCGAGGTGAGCCGCTGGTACGGGTAGGTCTCCAGGCCACCGACGCTGACCGGCGTCGCGGTCGGCGCGATCCGGATCGCCGCGCCGCCGGTGACGGCGAGGTCGATGTAGAGCGACGGCCCGGTGGTGGCGGTGCGGCGGAACACGAACCCGCCGTCCTGGGCGACCGCCGGGCGCGGGGTGACCATCGTGACCTGGCTGCTGGCCTCCGTCGCGGCGACGTTGACGGTCCGGTCGCCGGTCACCGCGAACTCGGGCCGGGCGACCTCCCGGACACCCGTGACGGTGCCGTCCGCGGCCAGGTCGAAGAAGAGCGCCAACGCCGCGTAGTGGCCCTCCGGCACGCTGAACCGCGCCTCGCCGTCGGCGAACCAGTTCTCCGACTCGGTGACGTCCGAGAACTGCCTGCTGTCGTCCACGTTGTACACCAGCACCGGGTCGTTCTGGTCGGGTTGGCCGGCGGCGTCCGTCGCGGTGACGGCCAGCGTGTGCATGACCGACATGGGGTGTGCGGCCGGCGCGGCCGGGGCGTGGCCGGCCAGGCTGATCGCGGTGCCGGCGGCGAACAGGCCGCGCCCGCCGTACCCGCCGTGCGCCCGGTCGTCGAGGAACTGCGCGGCGAGCGCGGCGCCGAAGTCCCTGGCCGAGGCGGCGGTGAGGTACCCGTCGGCGGTGCCGCCGCCGGACCGGGTGACGGTGACGCCGGGCAGGCTGGGCGGCGCGCCCTGGTAGGAGATGGTGACCGGCAGCGTCGCCGCCGGCACGGTGGCCAGCGTGGCGACGTCGAACAGCGCCGGGTCCAGGCCGTTGTTCAGGTACGGCAGCGCCGTCGCCGGCAGCTCGTAGGTCCGGCCGCCGATGCCCAGCGTGAGCAGCACGCCGGCCGGGCCGCGCGTGGTGGCCGGCAGCACCGCGCCGTGCGCGGGGCCGCCGTCCGGCCCGACCGTGACCTGCTCGCCGGTGGGCAGCAGCACGGCTCCTGGTGGGGCGGGCGGCGGGCCGCCGGGAGCCGCGGTCGCGACCCGGTCGCCGGGCGGCAGGGCCGCCGCGACCACGGCCGCGGCGGCCAGAGCTGCCCATCGTGGATGGATTTGTGGCACGTACGCCTCCGAAGGGGTGAGGTGTCGGGTTTCCCCCACAAGAGACGGACCGGGGAGGCGGTGGGATGCATGCCGTCCCGAAGCGTTACCGCACCGGAGCCGCGGCCCGCGGTTCCCAGCGCGGCCGGCGCAGGTACCGGGGCCGCCACACCGCCCGGTACAGCAGCCGCGCGGGCGGCGGCAGGTACCCGAGCACCTTGCGGCGCCGGTCCTCGTCCGCCCCGTCCAGCAGCCACGGCAGGAACGTGGCGGCGCCGCCGCGGCCGAGCCGGTGGCGCTGCTCGTCGCCGAACGCCCGCCACTCCTGCGGGGTGAGCAGCTCCTCCACCAGCGGCAGCGCCGCCTCCTCCTCGTGCTCGCAGTGCGCGGTGAGGGCGTCGGCGAGCCGGCGCGCGTGCGCCACCCGCCGCGGCGGCGGCGCCGGCTCGGCCAGCGCGGCGTCCATCGCGTCGAGCAGCGCGGTCAGCCCGGTGTGCTCGGCCTCCATGGAGCTGAGCACCGCGAGCCCGGCAGCCCGGCCGGTACGGGTCAGCTTGTCCTCCAGCACCGGCCAGAGGTGGGTGTCCTCGGCGGTGTGGTGGATGTGCAGGAAGGTCCTGAACCGGTTCCAGCCGGTGCGGAGCGCGTCGACGTCGCCGGTGCCGGCGAGGGCGACCAGCGTGTCCAGGTCGCGCTGGAACGCGTCGTGGACCGCGTACATCATCGTGGTGTCGATCCGGGCGCGTGGGCCGGACTCTCGGGTGGTGGTCACGGGTCTCCTTCTCTCAGGGTCGGACCGCGGTGGGCGCGGCGTCGGACGGGCGCGGCGCCGGCACGGCCCCGGTCGGCGCCTCCCCGCCGGCGGGCTCGGTGGCCTCGCCGCGCGACTGGGTGGCGCGCAGGCCGATGACGGCGGCGGCGAGCAGGAAGATCGCGGCCACCAGCAGCGCCCGCTGGAAGCCGGCGGTGAGCGCGTCGAGCTGCGGCCGGTGCTGGACGGTCAGCTCGTGCTTGGTGCGCGAGGTGGCGATGACCGTGAAGATCGCCAGGCCGAGCGCGCCGCCGAGCTGCTGGGAGGTGTTGAGCAGGGCGGCGGCCAGTCCGGCCTTGTCGGCCGGCACGCCGGCGTTCGCGGCCGTGGTGACGCCGACGAAGATCGCGCCGAGGCCGAGCGACATGATCACCAGGCCGGGCAGCAGGTCGGTGACGTACGAGCCGCCGACCGGGATCCGGGACAGCCAGTAGATGCCGCCGGCCGAGATCAGCGCGCCGGCCACGATCACCGGGCGGGTGCCGGTGCGGACGAACAGCTTGGAGGCGATGCCGGAGGCCACCCCGACACCCGCGCACACCGGCAGGTACGCCAGCCCGGTCCTGATCTCCGAGTACCCCAGCACGTCCTGCATGTAGAGGGTGACGAAGAAGAACATCGACAGGAAGCCGGCGAGCCCGGTCAGCTGGGTGAAGTTGGCGGCGCTCAGGCCCCTGATCCGGAAGATCGACAGGGGCATGAGCGGGTTCGCGACGACCGCCTGGTCGATCACGAAGGCGACCAGCAGCACGCCGGCCACGACCAGCTCGCCGACCGTGCGGGCCGAGCCCCAGCCCTCGTCCGGCGCCTTCACCAGCGCGTACACCAGCAGCAACATCCCTGAGGTGGCCAGCACCGCGCCGGGGAAGTCGAAGCCGCGACGCCGCTCGGCCGCGCTCGGCCGGGTACCGGGGATCAGCCGGGGGATCGCGGCCAGCACCAGCGCGCACACCGGCAGGTTCGCCCAGAACACCCAGCGCCAGCCGGGGCCCTCGGTCAGGACGCCGCCGAAGAACACGCCGGCGGCCGAGGCCAGCCCGCCGGTACCGCCCCATGCCCCCATCGCCGCGTGCCGGTCCTTGCCGGACACGAACGTGGTGGTCAGGATCGACAGGGCCGCGGGCAGCATCATCGCCGCGCCGATGCCCTGGGCCATCCGGGCGGCGATCAGCGGCCCCGCGCTGCCGGCCAGGCCGCCGGCGAGCGAGGAGAGCGCGATCACCACGGTGCCGGTGGCCAGCACGCGCCGCCGGCCGAGCAGGTCGGCGGCCCGGCCGCCGAGCAGCATGAAGCCGCCGTAGGTGAGCAGGTACCCGCTCGGGATCCAGAGCAGGTTCTGCACGGTCAGGTGTAGGTGGCGCTGGATCGACGGCAGGGCGACGTTGACGATCGAGGCGTCGATGAAGTCGATGAACGCGACGGCGCAGAGCAGGAGCAGGGTCAGCTTGCCCCGCCGCGTCCCGAGAAAGGACTGATCGGGCGTGTTAGCGGTCACGAGAGACGTTCCTTCTGGTTCGGAGCGACGTTCGATACGTGACCTGAGAGAGCGCCCGGCGGGACCGGTGTGACACCGTTGACCTGCGGTGAGGTCCGCGTCACAGGTGGGCGGGCGGATGTCACACTCCCGGCCCGCCCGGCCTCCCAGGGGTAACCGCGCACAGGAGGCGAGCCATGTCCGACAGCACCGGCCCCACCAGGGACACGGCGGTCGATGCCGCGACGAAGACGTTCGCGGGCTACCGCGAGCTGCTGTTCTCCGTCGTGTACAACATGCTGGGCAGCGTCGCCGACACCGAGGACGTGCTGCAGGACACCTGGCTGTCGTGGGCGGCCCGCAGCGCCGAGGAGGACGCGGAGGAGGTCGCCAACCCGCGGGCGTACCTGGTGCGGATCGCGGTGAACGCCGCGCTGGCCCGGCAGGCCGCGATCAGCCGGCGGCGCGAGACCTACGTCGGGCCCTGGCTACCCGAGCCGCTGGTGGGCGGCGACGCCGTCACCGCCCCCGATCCGGCCGGCGCCGCCGCCGACCCGGCCGACCCGGTGCTGCGCCACGAGTCGGTGTCGTTGGCGCTGCTGGTGATCCTGGAGACGCTGACTCCGCTGGAACGCGCGGTCTTCGTGCTGAACGAGGTGTTCGGGTACGCCCACACCGAGATCGCCGACATCCTGGACCGCAGCCCGTCCGCCGTGCGCCAGCTCGCCCACCGGGCCCGCGAGCACGTGCGCGCCCGCCGGCCCCGGTACCGGGCCGACCCGCGCGTCCAGCAGCAGGTGACCGAGCGGTTCCTCGCCGCCGCGCTGGGTGGCGACCTGGACTCGCTGATGGAGATCCTCACCTCGGACGTCACGCTGTGGACCGACGGCGGCGGCAAGTCCAGGACGACCGTGGCGCTGCGCCCGATCAAGGGCCGCGAGAAGGTCGCCCGCGTCCTCGCCAGCGCCGCCTGGCGCCGGCAGGCCCCCGACTTCGGGATCCGTTACCGGACCGTCAACGGCGACCCGTCCGCCCTGCTGTTCTCCGGCGACGAGCCGTTCGGTGTCATGGTCCTCGACCTCACCCCCGACGGCGACCGGGTCGCCGGCATCTACGCGGTCACCAACCCCGACAAGCTCACCCACGTCGACGAACCCCCGTCGCACGAGTCGTTCTGACCCGTCGAGTCAGTGCGAGGTCGAGGACGAGGACGCCGTGCCCGTCCAGACGGCCCTGGCGCCGGAGTCGCCGGTCCGCACGACCCAGACGACCGCGATCACCGACATCGCCACCACGGCGGTGGCCACGCCGCCCGCGACCAGCCGGCGGGTACCGTCCGAGGTGGACAGCCGGGTCCGCACCACAGGCTCGGCGAGGAGCCCGGCGACCGCGACCACCATGAAACCGAAGGCGATCACCTTCATCTGGTCGCCGAGCTCGGCGTGCGACGCGATCGCCTGGCTGCGTGGCAGGCGTTCCCGCAGCTTCTCGCCCGCCTCGGCGGTCAGCCACGTCACCACCGCCGACGCCACCGCGAGGCCGATCACCGGCGTGCGCAGCCGGGCCCGCCACCGCGGCACGACCGCCCACGCGATCGCGGCCAGGGCCGCCACCGGCAGCAGGACCACCGCGAGGTGGACGACCAGCGGATGGGTCGGGAGTCCGAACACGTTGTCGGGTACCACGAACGCTCCTTCGGCACGGAGGGCGGTCGCCGCCGACGCTAACCAGCCCCACCTAACGCTGGGATAACACGGCTGGCCGGACAGGACCGGACGGGACCGGACGTCGGCCGGTCCCGGCGTCCGTTCCGGAACTGTCGGGGGGTGCCGCTAGCCTGCGTCCTGTCTGGATGGAGGAGGCTGTGGTGGCACGGGGTGCGGGGATTCTCGCCGCGGTGGTGGTGGCGGCGGGGCTGGTGGGCGGGCTGGCGGCGGTGGCCGGGCCGAGCACGGCGCGGGCGGCGACGGCGGCGCAACGGCTCGGCGACGGGCAGGCCATGTACCCGCGGGTGATCCGGCTCCAGCACTCGGGCGCGGCCAACGGGCACCTCATCGCCAGCGTGTCGGCGTCGTCGAGCGGCGGCGTCACCGACATGGCCAGGTTCTTCGAGAGCACCGACGCCGGCGCGAGCTTCCACCAGGTGGGCACGGTCAGCGACCCGCAGGCCGCCGCCGGCCGCGGCTCCTGCTGCGGGAGCCTGTTCGAGCTGCCGCGCCAGCTCGGCACGCAGCCGGCGGGCACGCTGCTGTTCGCCACCACCGTCGGGATGCCGAACGCGCCGGGCCGGGTGCCGGAGATCCGGGTCTGGTCCAGCACCGACCAGGCGCGGACCTGGACGTACCTGTCCAGCTGCGCCAGCGCGCCCGCCGCGCCGGCCGGCCGCGGCCTGTGGGAGCCGGAGCTGTCCGTCGACTCCCGCGGCGCCCTCGACTGCTTCTTCTCCGACGACTCCCGGCCCGACGCCGGGTACGACCAGACGCTGTCGGTGGTCACCTCCACCGACGGCGGCCTGACCTGGGGCGCCGCCCAGCAGGTCGTGGCGATCCCGAGCACCGCGACGGCGACGTGGCGGCCCGGCATGGCCACGATCCGGCAGCTGCCGAACGGCACCTTCTTCATGGCGTACGAACTGTGCGGCACTGGCATCCCGGACTCCTGCGAGGTGCGGTACCGGACCTCCGCCGACGGCTGGAACTGGGGCGACCCGACCGATCCCGGCACGGTGGCCGAGACCGCCGACGGCAGGCACCTGTTCCACGCCCCGACCGTGGCCTGGATCGCCGGCCCCGGCGCGAACGGCCGGCTGCTGCTCGTCGGCGACCTGGTCAAGGACGCGAAGGGGCGCATCCTGCGGCCGGCCAGCGGCACCACGATCCTGGCCAACACCGAGAACGGCGCCGGCAAGTGGTACGAGATGGACGCGCCGGTCGGCGTGAGCTTCCCCGCCGACCCTGGCCAGCAGGACATCGTCTGCGACAACTACAGCTCGTCGCTGCTGCCGTCGGCCGACGGCGCGAGCCTGCTGGAGGTCGCCACCATGCGGGAGGCGAACGGCGGCTGCGGGGCGTACTTCAACACCGGCACCGCGCGCGGCACCGGCGACGCGACGGGCGTCGGCGCCGGCACCACCTACCGGGCCCGCAGCGTCCTCAGTGGACATTGCCTCGACGTCTCCGGCGGTTCCACCACCAAGGGCGCCAAGATCGAGCAGTGGAACTGCAACCAGCTCGACCCGCAGAACTGGAAGTTCGCCAGCGCCGGCGGCGGGTACTTCACGCTCACCAGCGAGCAGAGCGGGCTGTGCCTGGACGTGCCCAGCAGCTCCACCACCAAGGGCACCCAGCTGCAGCAGTGGACCTGCAACGGGTCGAGCGCCCAGCTCTGGCACCCGGTCAACGTGGGCAGGGGCACCTACACGCTGGTGTCCAAGGTCAGCGGGCTGTGCCTGGACGTCAAGAGCGGCTCGCCCGACCCCGGCGCCGCCGTCCAGCAGTGGACTTGCAACAACACCGCGGCCCAGCTGTGGCACTTGGAGCACCCGCTGGTGGTGATGCCGCTCGGCGACTCCATCACCGACGGGCTCAACCAGACCGGCGGGTACCGGTCCGACCTGTGGCAGCTGTTCGGCGTCGACGGCCGCTTCGCCGACTTCGTCGGCTCGCAGTACTCCGGGCCGGCCACGCTCGGCGACTGGGACCACGAGGGTCACCCCGGCTGGCGGATCGACCAGGTCGACGCCCAGATCACCGGCTGGCTGAACACGTACCGGCCGGACGCGGTGCTGCTGCACCTCGGCACCAACGACGTCATCCAGGACTACGCGCTCGACCAGGCACCGAACCGGCTGTCGGCGCTGATCGACCACATCACCGCCGCCGCGCCGAACGCCACCGTGTACGTGGCCACGATCATCCCGTTCGCCGACCCGACCGACGAGGCGCAGGCCGAGGCGTACGACGCGGCGATTCCCGGCATCGTCCAGGCCAAGGCCGCCGCCGGCAGGCACGTCCAGCTGGTGGACCTGCACCCTGCGCTCGGCGCCGCCGACCTCGCCGACGGCGTGCACCCGACCAACGGGGGGTACTCGAAGATGGCCGCCCGCTGGTACGCCGCCGTCACCGGCGAGCCGGCCACCCGCTGGGAGGCGGAGGCGGCCGCGAACACGCTCACCGACTCCCAGGTCGTCGACACCGCCAACGCGTCCGGCAACCGCAAGGTCGGGCACCTCGACAACGCGGACAGCTCCGTGGACATCGCCGTCACCGCGCCGGCCGCCGGCCGGTACCGCCTGTACGTCCGGGCCGGCAACGGCACCGGCACGCCCTGCGGCCACACGGTCACGGTGAACGGCCAGGCCGCCCGCGAACTCACCTACCCGTCCTACGGCTGGGACCAGTGGGCGATCGTCGGCACCGACGTGACGCTGGCCGCCGGCGCCAACACGATCCGGTTCGCCCACAGCACCTGCTACGCCGAACTCGACTCGATCGACCTCGCCCCGCTCCCACCGTCATTCCCGTCCTGACCTACCCGGTCGCGGGGCCGGGTCTGCGTGCCCAGCAGACCAGGCCGCGGCCGCGGAGGAACAGGGCGAGCGCGGCGGTGTCCGGCAGCCGTACCAGCGGTTCGTCCCAGAGCCACGCGTCCACCACCTCGAAGACGGCGCCGACCTGGTCGAGGGCGTTCGCCGCGTCGAAGCTCAGCGGCCGCCCCCGCCGGGCAGCACGGCCGCCAGCTCGGGGTCGTTGCGGCGGCTGGGGGCGCTCACCGCGAGCAACCCGCCCGGCCGCAGCACCCGGTACGCCTCCCGCAGCGCGGCCAGCGGGTCGGCCAGGTGGTACAGCATCCACAGCGCCGCCGCCCCGTCGAAGGCGCCGGCCCGGAACGGCAGCCGGAGCGCGTCGGCGCGGACCGCCGGCCGGGGCGCGCCGGCGACGTACCCGGCCCGGTCCACCACCACGGCCCGTACCCCGTGCTCCGCCAGCGGCCGGGCCAGCGCGCCGTCCCCGCCACCGAGGTCCACGACCGTGCGGCAGCCCGCGCCGGCGAGGCGGCCGGCGACCGCGGGATGGATGTCGCCGCCGGCGGCGAACCGGCGGGTGGCGGCCTGGTTGGCGGCGAAGCGGCCGGGATCGGCGTCGTAGTCGCCGGGCAGCGCCTCGCCCCGGCCCGGCGCGGACCGTCGCGGCGGGGTCATGGCGCGAGCGTGACCGCCGGCCCCGCCGGACGCATCCGGTTATCGGTGGATCAGGACTGGGACTGGCTGATGTTGACCATCCACGGGACGCCGAACCGGTCGACGCACATCCCGAACTCGTCGCCCCACATCTGCTTCTCCATGGGGACGGACACCGTGCCGCCGGCCGACAGTTTCTCCCAGTACCCGCGCAGCTGCCCGGCGTCGTCCCCGGACAGGCTCACGGTGATGGTGTCGCCGGGGTTGTACTCCATCCCCGGCGGGGTGTCGGCACCCATGATCGTGTAGCCGCTGTCGGTCTCGAGCATCCCGTGCATGATCTTGTCCGCGGCTTCCTGCTGGCCGAACTCACCGAACGTGTTCAGCTGTAGATCGCCACCGAAGACTTCCTGGTAGAACTCCAGCGCCTGGCGTGCGTTGCCGTCGAAGCTCAGGTACGGATTCAGACGAGAGGCCACCGGATCCTCCTCCGGACGGGGACAGGAGAGCATCCTCGCAAATCGGTGCTCGCCCCACAGCGAAACGCGACAACCGATCTCAACGGTCGAGGGCGAGGCGGCCGCCGAGGAGGATCAGCACGGTCGCGGTGACGCGGTCGATCCAGCGGCGGACACGGCGGTACAGGCGGGCGACCGGGGCCGAGCCGAACAGGGCGGCGACGGTCAGGTACCAGACCAGCGGCATCGCCACGATCGCCGCGATGACCGTGGCGCGCATCCCGGCGGACAGGTCGTGCGGGAGCAGCGCCCCGAACAGGCTGCCGAAGAACGCCACCGCCTTCGGGTTGGCGGCGTTGGTGAGGAAGCCGACCCGCCAGGCCCGGAACAGCCGGGTGTCCAGTGCCGGCGCCGTCCCGTCCGTCGCCGGGGCGGCGTCCGCGTCGCGGCGGGCGGCCCGCCGGCTCGACCACAGCGTCCGCGCGCCGAGGTAGACCAGGTACGCCGCGCCGGCCAGCCGGACGATCTCGTACAGCCAGCTCAGCCTGGTCAGCAGCACCGACAGCCCGAGCATGCTGCCGGTCGCCCACAGCAGGATCGAGCCGCACGACCCGATCGCGACCAGGGCACCGTGCCGCCGCGACCGCGACGTGGCGTACTGGACGATCACCACGAAGTCCGGCCCCGGGGTCAGCACCGACAACATCCACACACCCAGCAACGGCAGCAGCGTGACCACACCCGACCCTAACCACGCCGCCGCGCCGGTGGCCAGGGTCCCGGCGTCCCGGGGACCCTGGCCACCGGCTCCGGTCCGCGCAGCGTGACGGTGGTGCGCTGGGCGGCCTCGCGGGAGGACGGGCCGACCTGGAGGGTGCGGGTGCCGGTGCCGAGCAGCCACCGGCCGGCCACCGCGGACCAGGAGGACAGCTGCTCGGCGGTGACGTGCAGGGTGACCTGGCGGGCCTGGCCGGGTTCCAGCGGCACGCGCTCGAAGCCGACCAGCTTGTTCACCGCCTGCTGCACGCCGTCGGGCAGGTCCGGTGAGGGCCCGACGTACACCTGCGGCGTCGCCGTCCCGGCCCGTGACCCGGTGTCGCGCACCGTGAAGGACACGTCCACGCCGTCACCGGACCGCCGGGCCCGCAGGCCGGAGTACGCGAACGTCGTGTACGACAGGCCGTAGCCGAACGGGTACGCAGGCGCCACGCCGTTCTCGTCGTACCAGCGGTAGCCCTCGTAGATCCCGTTGACCGCCATTCCCGTGATCGTGCGGTAACTGGTGGTCGCGCCGGCCAGGAACGGGCTCGGGCCGACCACCCCCGGGTACCGCGGGCAGTTGCCGGTCGCCGACGTGTCGGTGCAGGTCGGGTCGTACATCGGCGTCTGGCTGGCGCTGGCCGGGAAGGTGACGGGCAGCTTCCCGCCCGGGTCGGTCCTGCCGAACAGCAGGTCGGCGGTGGCGTTCCCGCCCTCCTGGCCGGGGTACCACATCTCCAGGATGGCCTTGACCTGCGACGCCCACGGCAGCAGCACCGGGTCGCCGGTGTTGAGCACGACCACGGTGTCCGGGTTGGCCGCCGCGACGGCGCTGATCAGGTCGTTCTGGTAGCCGGGCAGGGCGAGGCCGGCGACCTGGTCGGCGCCGCCCCGGTCGGAGCCCTCGGTGCCCTCGTCGTAGGCGAACAGCACGACCTTCGACGCCTTCTTCGCCGCCGCGACCGCGTTGCCGATGGCCGTGGTGGCGTTGTCCGGCGGCACCCAGCGCAGCTGTACCTGGGCGGGCGAGGCGCCGGCCGTCACCCGCAGGTCCAGGTGCAGCTGCTGGCCCGGCGCCAGCGTGACCGCCCAGGTGGCCTGCTGCAGGCCCGGGTTGGCCAGGTCGTGCGAGCGGGCGGTCTCGCCCAGCGCCGCGTACGAGGTGGCCGGGGCCGCCGGGTACGCGCCGATGTTGATCCGCCGCTCGGCGGTGGTGAGGCCGTCGGTGAACAGCTGCGCGCCGGCCTGGTCCCGCACGAACACCTTCAGCTGCCAGCCGGCGCCGCCCGGGTTGGCCGGCGCGGTGAGCAGGCCGGACCAGCGCCACGCGGTGCCCGCCGGCAGCGTGTCGCCGCCGGTGTGGTCGACGGTGCTGTCCAGCCGGTCCGGGGCGGCGTCCGGCCCGGTGTAGAGGACGGGCTGGGCGCCGGACGCGACCGGGTCGGTGGTGACCTGCTGGCGCAGCAGCCCGGGCTGGCCGGCGAAGGCCGCGTCGGCCGGTGTGAGTGTCCAGTTCGGATAGTTGGCGGCCGGGTCGGGCGCTGCCAGCGCCGTGGCCGGCACGACCTGCCCGTCCAGGTCGTACCCGGGCTGGTACGACACCCCGGCGCCGCTGCCGGCCGCCGCCCTGACCGCGTCGTACGCGCTCCGCGACCCGTCGTACGGGATGACGTGCGCGCTGCCGCCCCCGCCGTAGTACGGCGCGACCGCGGTCGGGCCGAGCACCAGCAGGTTTCTCGCGTCGGCCCTGGTCAGCGGCAGCGCGTGGCCTTCGTTCCTGAGCAGGGTGGCGCTCTCCGCGGCGACCGCGCGGGCGGTGTCGGCGTCCTGGCCGCGCAGCGAGGCCAGGTCGGGCCGGGGCGGGATCCACGGGGTGGGCGTGCCGGTGAAGTGCGAGCCGTACCGGGTGCCCTCCAGCAGGCCGGCCTCGTTCATGGTGGACAGGATGTGGAAGACGGCGGTGTCCAGCGCCTGCTTCCACTGGCGGGCCGAGATCGCCGGGTACGCGGGGAAGTCGGCGGTGGCGGCGACCGCCGGGGTGCCGTGCGCGACCGCGTCGGCCAGCGCCGCGTCGGTGAAATTGCGGGCGCTGGGCTGCTCGATGTCGGTGCCGTTGACCAGGTCGGTCATCCTGTGCACCGCGCCCCAGTCGGACTGGACGAAGCCGGTGAACGCGAGCTGCTGGCGCAGGATCCTGATCAGCGTGTCGTTCTGGCCGCAGCCGTAGACGTCGTTGATCCGGTTGTACGAGCACATCACCGAGCCGGCGCCGGCCCTGACGCCGGCCTCGAAGGCGACCAGCTCGGTCTCGTGCAGCGTCTGGTCGTCGATGGCGACGCTGGTGGAGCCGCGGCCGTTCTCGAAGTCGTTCTCGATGTAGTGCTTCAGCTCGGCGATCAGGCCCTGGCCCTGCACGCCGCGGACCTCCTCGGCGGCGAGCTGGCCGGCCAGGTACGGGTCCTCGCCCAGGGTCTCGAAGTTGCGGCCGCCGGTGGGGTAGTTGACCTCGTTGATCATCGGGCCGAGCCAGACGTCCTCGCCGGTGGCCCTGCCGGCGGCGCCGACGCTGGCGCCGTACCGCCGCGCCGTGGCCGGGTCGAACGTCGCGGCGAGCCCGACCGGCGCCGGCAGCGCGGTCTCGACGTGGCCGAGCCGCACGCCGGCCGGCCCGTCGGTCATCCGCAGCGGCGGGATGCCGAGCCGCGCCACGCCGGGGATCCAGCCGGCCTGGCCGACGCAGCCCTCGGGCAGGGTGGTCGCGCAGGTGGTGTCGGCCGAGCCGTGCACCATGCCGGTCTCCTCCGGCAGGTTCATCTGGGCGACCAGGGCGAGCAGCTCGGAGTCGGTGAGGGTGCCGTTCCCCCAGCCGGAGTTCTGCTGGTGGGCGGGGTCGGCGGAGCTCGCGGCCGGCACGCCGGCCAGCGCGAGCCCGACGCAGGCGGCGGCGACGGCGGCCCGCCGCCAGCGGGTGAGTTTCGGCTGCACGGGGCATGTCTCCTTCGGTGCGTGGGTGGGACACGACAGGAGAGTGGTGGGCAAATTGAGCCGTTTGTCGAAAATATGCCGCCACACTGACACGTGCAAGTAGCCCCGCCCGGCGACCAGCGCCGCCAGGGCGGCCCGCCCGGCCGGTGTGGCCAGTGCCGCTGGTCCACGCAGTGCCGCCGGTACGCACAGTGCCGCCGGTACGCACAGTGCCGCCGGTACCCGCAGTGCCGCCGGTACCCGCAGTGCCGCTGGTCCACGCAGTGCGGCTGGTCCACGCAGTGCGGCTGGTCCACGCAGTGCGGCTGGTCCACGCAGTGCGGCTGGTCCACGCAGTGCGGCTGGTACCGGCAGTGCCGCCGGTATACGCAGCGCGGCCGGTATACGCAGCGCGGCCGGTATACGCAGCGCGGCCGGTAAGCCCAGTGCCGCTGGTACGCCCAGTGCCGCTGGTACGCCCAGTGCCGCTGGTACCCGCAGCGCCGCCGATACCGGCATTGCCGCCGGTACAGGCATTGCCGCCGGTGCCGCTGGTCGGGTGCGGAGCGGGGCTGGCGGGGTGAGTGTGCGGCGCCGCCGTGTTACGTGCGCATGTGGGGATGGGTGGGGATGGCAGGGCTCTGGCCGGGTCGCCACCCGGTTTCACTACGCGCTGTCGCGGCGGACCAGCCGGGCGAGCTCCGATCCGGGCGCCGGTGGGAACGGCTTGCCCTCGAGGGTGTGCACCACCGCCACCGCCAGGTGGCGGCCCAGGGTGGACATGTCGATGGCCACGGTGGTGAGCGTCGGGGTGCTGAGGGCGCCGGCGGGGATGTCGTCGACGCCGACGACGGCCAGGTCGCCGGGGGCGGCGAGCCGGCGCGCCCGCAGGCCGGCGAGCACGGCCAGGGCGACCTCGTCGTTGTACGCGCACACGGCGGTGATCCGGCGGCGGGTGCCGCGCCAGTACCCGACCGCCGACACGGCCGAGCCGGCGTCCAGGGCGACCACCCGGGGTACCGGCGCGGGCAGGCCGAGGGCGGCGCACGCCTGCCGGACGCCGTCGAGGCGGGGTTCGGTGAAGGCGGCGAGCCGGTCGTCCTCCGGCAGCGCGAAGCCGAGCCGCCGGTGGCCGGTGGCCGCGAGGTGCTCGGCCTGCACCCGCCCGATCGCGCGCTGGAAGTCGGCGAACGCTCCCGCGCCGCCGATCCCGCCGTCGACCTGGAAGGCCGGCGTGACGACCGGGATGCCGGCCCGGCGCGCGGCCCGTACCTCGGCCTCGTCCAGCGCCTGGTCGTTGACGACCGCCGCCGGGGTGATGGCCTTCCACAGCTCGCCGAGCGGGCGGGCCGAGCGCGGGTGCGCGTGCACGACCAGGGTCAGGCCGGCGCCGGCCAGCGCGCGGGTGAGTTCCTCGACCAGCCGGGCGAGCACCGCACCGATCGGCCACTCCGGGATCAGCAGCAGCACCACGTCGCTGCGGCCGGAGCGCAGCGCCCTGGCCGGAGCGCTCGGGGTGTACCCGAGCTGCTCCGCCGCCTCGAGCACCCGCCGCCGCGTCTCCGCCGAGATCGACTGGTTCGGCGTGCTGTTGAGGACGTAGCTGACCGTGGCCCTGGACACGCCGCTGTGCCTCGCGACCTCCGCGCTGGTGACCCGACGTCCGCGTGGCGGCACCCCGGCCTCCTCCCGATGCGAAGCACTATAAGCCGGCGGTGCTCACAGCCGGCCCGCCTCCAGGACGTCGAGGTAGTGCGGGTTGTACATGATGCCGAGGAGGTTGCCGAACGGGTCGGTCACCGACGCGGTGACGAAGCCGGCGCCGCGGTGGACGATCGGCTGGTGCTCGGTGGCGCCCATGGCGAGCAGCGTGTCGAGAGCCGCCGCCACGTCGTCCACGTGCCAGTAGACGATCGCGCCGGCCGGCCCGGCCGCCATGCCGGGCGGCGCGTAGCGGCCGTCGATGATGCCGAGTTCCTGCTGGTGGTCGCCGATCCGGAACTCGACGTAGGCCGGCGGTCCCTCCTCGGGGCGCTGGAAGTACGGCTGGACGCCCAGCAGCTTCGCGTACCACTCGCGGGCGGCGGCGAGGTCGTCGGCGAAGAAGTTGATGGTGGCGGTTCCGCGCAGCATGTCCGTGTCCTTTCTTCGAGGTCTTCCACCCATCGTCCGGCGTAAAGTGCTCATCAACTGAGCACTTTTCGGACGAAATTGGGGACATGCGCGCTGACCGCCTCGTGGCCGCTCTGCTCCTGCTCCAGGCGCGCGGCCGGTTGACAGCGGCCGAGCTGGCCGCCGAACTGGAGGTGTCGGTGGCCACCGCCCGCCGGGATCTGGAGGCGCTGTCGGCGGCCGGCATTCCCGTCTACCCGCAGCCGGGACGGGGTGGCGGCTGGGAGCTGCTGGGTGGCGCCCGTACCAACCTGAGTGGCCTCACCGCGTACGAGGCCCAGGCGCTGTTCCTGCTCGCCGGCCCGGCGGCCGCCACCACGCCGGAGGTCAAGTCCGCGCTCCGCAAGCTGCTGCGCGCGCTGCCGGACACGTTCCGCGCCGGCGCCGAGGCCGCGGCCGCCGCCGTGGTGGTCGATCCGGCCGGGTGGGGCGCGGCCGACCGGCCGCGACCGGACCTGGTCGACACGCTGCGGGCCGCCGTGGTGGCCCGGCGCAGGGTCGACCTGAGGTACGCCGGCCGAGCCGGGCGTCAGCCGTCCCGCCGGCTGGTGGATCCGCTCGGCCTGGTCGACAAGGACGACGTCTGGTACCTGCTGGCCGGCACCGAACACGGGCGGCGCACGTTCCGTGTCGACCGGATCGTCGATGCCGCCGTGACCGACCAGGCCGCCGAGCGGCCGGCCGGCTTCGACCTGGCGGCGGCCTGGGACGAGGTCGTGGCCGAGATGGAGCGGCGGCGCTCGCTGCTGTCGGCGACGGTGCTCGTCCAGGCCCGGCACCTGTACGTGCTCCGCGACCAGTTCGGGCGGCACTGCCAGCTGGAGGCCGAGCTGGCGGACGGGCGCGTCCGGGCACGGGTGGCCGCGCCGACCGCGCTGATGATCGCCGAGCACCTGGCCGGCTGGGGCGCGCTGCTGGAAGTGGTGGAGCCGGCGGCGGTCCAGGCGGAGCTGGCCCGGATCGGCACCGAGCTCACCGCGCGCTATTCGAGCGGGGTTGGTCGAGGGCGCTGAGGGCGGTCCGGACGCCGTCCGCTTCGGGCATTCCGAGCTCGGTGTAGAGGTCGAGGGCCAGGGTGTAGTGCTGGCGGGCCCTGGCCGGGCGGTTGAGGGCGTGGTGGGCGTGGCCGAGGCCGGCGTGCGCGCGGGCGACCTGGTCGCGGGCGCCCGTCTCGACGGCGGCGGCGAGCGCGGCCAGGTGCCGGGTGACCGCCTCGGCCGGGCGGGCGACGGCGCGGGCGGCCTCGCCGAGCCCGTTGAGCGCCCAGGCCTCCCCGTACCGGTCGCCGATCTCGCGGAAGTCCTCCAGCGTGCGCCGGTGGTACTCGACGGCCTGGTCGGGCCGGCCCAGGCTGGTGTGGACGACGCCGAGGTTGTACCGCGCCCACGCCTCGCCGGCCCGGTTGCCGAGCTGGCGGCACAGGTCGAGGGCCTGCTGGTGGTGGCCGGCGGCGACCGCGTACCGGCCCTGCCGTTCCTCGGCGTTGCCGAGGTTGTCCAGCGCGTACGCCTCGCCGGTCCGGTCGCCGGACCGGCGGAACAGCGCCAGCGCCTGGCGGTGGTGCTCCACGGCGGCGGCGTACCGGCCGAGCCGCTGCTCGACCAGGCCCAGGTTGTTGTACGCGTGCGCCTCGCCGGTCCGGTCGCCGGCCTGCTGGTACCGGGCCAGCGCCTGCTGGTGGTGGTCGGCCGAGTCGCCGTACCGGCCGATCCGCTGCTCGACGTTGCCCAGGTTGGTCAGCGCCCGCGCCTGCCCGACCTGGTCGCCGGCCTGCCGGTACAGCTCCAGGGCCTGCTGGAGGTGCTCGGTGGCCGGCCCGTGCCGGCCGAGCCGCTCGTGCGCCGTGCCCAGGCCGAGCAGCGCGAGGCCCTCGGCGGCCCGGTCGCCGAGGCGGCCGGCGGCCTGCCGGGCCTGGGCGTGGATGGCCAGCGCCTCCGTGTAGTACCCGCCGTCCAGGTGCCGGTACAGGATGGCCGACAGCCGCACCGCGTGCGCCGGCCAGCCGTGCGCCGCCATGTGCGCGCACGCCGTGACCAGGCACGGCAGTTCGGCCTCCAGCCAGCTGCGGGCGGTGTCGGGATCGGCGAGGTCCGGGGTGGGGGAGCCCGGCGCCGGGACGCGCGGCCGCCGGTGCGACTCGGCCGGGTACAGCGCGTCCATGGCGGCCGCCGCCGCGTACAGGTGGTAGTCGAACAGCCGGCCCAGCGCCGCGGCGGTCTCGCCGTCGTCGCAGAGGCTGGTGGCGTACGCGCGCAGCAGGTCGTGCATCCCGTACCGGCCGGGGGTGGTCGGGTGGGCGAGGTGGGCGCGGGCGAGCGTGTCCAGTACCCGCCGGGCCCGCTCCAGGCCGGTGCCGGCGAGCGCCGCGGTGGCGTACGCGTCGGCGTCGGGGCCGGGGTGCGGGCCGAGCAGGCGGAAGGCGCGTGCCGCGTCCGGCGACAGGTGCTGGAGCGACCAGGAGAACACCGCCGGCACGGCGGCCCGCGGGTCGCCGCCCGCGTCCAGCAGCTCCAGCCGCCGCCGCTGGTCGCGCAGCTCGTCGGCCAGGTCGGCGAGGGCCGTGGCGGGGCGGGAGACCGCCAGCTCGGCGGCGACGCGCAGCGCCAGCGGCAGCCGCGCGCACTGGTCGGCCAGGGTCGCGGCGGCCTCCGGCTCCAGGTCGACGCGCTGGCCGACCAGCCGGCGCAGCAGGGCGAGGGCCTCCGCCGGATCGAGCAGGTCCAGGTCGAGGCGGTGCGCGCCGTGCATGGCGACCAGCCCGGCCAGGCTGTCCCTGCTGGTGACCAGGACCACCGCCGACGGCGTACCGGGCAGCAGCGGCCGGACCTGCTCGACGGTGGCGGCGTTGTCCAGCACCACCAGCATCCGCCGGCCGGCGATCTCGGTGCGGTAGCGGGCGGCCCGCTCGTCCAGGTCAGCGGGAACGCTCTTGCCGGCCACGCCGAGCGGTTCGAGGAACCGGGCGAGCGCGTCGGCGGGCGCCATCGGCTGGTCGGGGTCGTAGCCGCGCAGGTTCACGTACAGCTGGCCGTCCGGGAAGCGGTCCGCGACCTGGTGCGCCCAGTGCACGGCCAGCGCGGTCTTGCCCACCCCGGCGGTACCGGACACCGCGGAGATCACCACCGCCGTCGACCGGTCCCGGCCGTCCTTCACCAGCAGCCGGTCGAGCGTGGCCAGCTCGTCCTGGCGGCCGGTGAAGGCCGGCACGTCGCCGGGAAGCTGCGCCGGCACCGGCCGCGGCGCCGGCTCGGCGGGGGCGGCCGGCTGGGTGGCGGGCTGGCTGGCGGGCTGGGTGGCGCCCACCTCGAGATCGCCGCGCAGCACGGCCTGTTGCAGCTCCTGGAGCCGCGGGCCGGGTTCGGCGCCCAGCTCCTCGACCAGCCGGCGGCGGAAGTCGCTGTAGGCGGCGAGCGCGGCGGCGGTCTGCCCGGCGGCGTGCAGCGCCTGGATCAGGCCGGCGGCCAGCGGCTCGACCAGCGGGAACTCGCCGGCCAGGTTGGTCAGCGGGCCCACCGGGGCCGCCGGGTCGCCGGAGCGCACCTCCGCCTGCGCCCAGGTCACCATCGCGGTGAGGTACCGCTGCCGCCAGGCCTCCCGGGTACGCCCGGCCCAGGCGCCGGGCAGGCCGGCCAGCGGCTCGCCGCGCCACAGCGCCACCGCCTGCCGGAGCAGGCCCAGCCGGTCACCGTCCGTGCGCTCGGGCCGGCGGGCGCGTTCCAGCAGCCGCTCGAACCGCAGCGCGTCCACCTGGTCGGGGTCGACGTCCAGCACGTAGCCGCCGGACCGGCGGACCAGCGGCTCGGCCGCGACCTCGCCGGTGAGCAGCCGGCGGAGGCGGGTGATGTGGACGTGCACGGCGCGGCGCGCGCCGTTCGGCGCCTCGTCCCAGACCCGGTCGATCAGCGTCGCGGTACCGACCGGGCGTCCCGCGTCCAGCGCCAGCGCGGCCAGCACCAGCCGCTGCTGCGGTGGCCCGATGACGGCCGACCGCCCGGCGACGCGCATCTCGACGGGTCCCAGCACGCAGAACTCCACCGCGTCCGGGATACCAGCGTCCGGGATACCGGCCGTCGTCCGCCCCACCTCCCGCCCACCTCGGCGATAACAATCCGTTAGGAATTCATCCCACCATCCCCCCGCATCCTGAGGGAGGGCCCAAACAGTGCGTGGGGAAGGCAGCAACGACGCCGCCGCGCAGCGTTCGGCCGGTCCCGCGTGTGGGGATCGCGAGCTGACGGGGATTCGCTGCGCTCCAGTGGAGCAGGTGGGTCGGAACGGATCAAGGGGGAACGAAGGGTGCGCAGGTCCGAGGGGGACCTGCGCACCTTTGTGTGTCGGATTGTCGATTCGGGAGCCGCCCGTTCGTCTCAACGGCATGTTCACCGACTCCATGCCCAACCTGTACATCGCCGACATGGACGCCGCCCTGGGGTTCTACCGGGACCTGCTCGGTTTCGAGCGGACCTACCAGTACCCGGCGAGCGGACCGGCCAGCCACGTCGAGCTGCGGCTCGGCGCCTCCCACCTCGCCCTGTCCACCGCTACGGCGCTGCGGGACCACGGCCTGCCACCAGCCAGCCCGGGCCAGCCGTTCGAGATCGCGATCGGGACCGGCGACGTCGAGCTGGCCGTCAGGACGCTGCGCGCGGCCGGGGTCACGGTGCTGCGCGAACCGTTCGTCGGCAGCGTCGACCGGCTTGTCGCCTACGTCCTCGATCCGGACGGCAACCGGATTCACCTGTACGCCACCTGCTGACCGCCGTGCCGGGATAATCCAGCCATGGCCTACGACCGGGAGCTCGCCGACCGCATCCGCGAACTGTTGTCCGGCGAGAAGGGCGTCACCGAGCAGCCGATGTTCGGCGGCCTGGCGTTCCTGATCAACGGGAACATGTCGGTGTCGGCCAGCAGGAAGGGCGGGCTGCTGGTCCGGATGGACCCGGAGCGGGGCGACGCGCTGGTCGACGGCGAGCACGTCCAGCCGATGGTGATGCGGGGCCGGGAGATGGCCGGGTGGCTGTGGGTCGACGGCGACACCGTGCGCACCCCGGCCGGGCTGGCGGAATGGGTGGAGCGCGGCGTCTCGCACGCGCGGTCGCTGCCGGCCAAGGCCGGCCGCCGCTAGGCCGTGTCTCGAAGTCATGTCGGTGTCCAGGTCTTGGCGGATTTCGGATCCCTGCTGTCACGATCATGGAGTTGTGCCCGCGTTGTCGTGTGAAAACGCGGACACAACTCCTTGATCGTGGCCAGAGAGGCCGGCGGGTGGCGGGTTTCGGACCTCGCCGGCTACTTCGAAACATGGCCGCTAGGAGTTGGTGCGGGGCTTGAGGCGCGCGGTCGGCAGGTCCGGCGCGGGCAGCCACCGCGGCGTGCCGTCGAAGTCGTCGATCCGGCCGAACCGGTCGGACCCGGCCTGCCCAGCCTCCTGCCACGCCTCCCGGCAGGCGACGATCTCGTCGTGGTCGCGGGCGACGAAGTTCCACCACATGACGATCTGCTCGCCGAACGGCGGCCCGCCGAGCAGGAGGGTGCGGGCCGGCTCGCCGGTCGGGTTGGCCAGCGCCAGCTCGGCCGCGCCCGGGGCCAGGAAGCCGAGGTCGGCGCGGGCTAGCGCGGTGCCGGCCAGCGTCACCGTGCCGGTGTCGACCAGTACGCCGTGCTCGAAGGCCGGGTCGACGGGCAGCGCGAGCGACGCGCCAGGCGCGAGGGTGAGCTCCGCGCCGAGCAGCGGGGTGAACGTCCGTACCGGCGAGCTGGCGCCGCCGAGCGTGCCGAGGAACACCCTGGCCGTCGCGCCGCCCAGGTCGACCGGCGGCGGCACGTGGTGCTGGAAGTCGCGCGGCGCGTCCCGGTGCGCGTCCGGCAGCGCCACCCACAGCTGCACCCCGTGCAGGGTCCGGGTCGCCGGGGTGGACACCTCGGAGTGGCAGATGCCGTACCCGCCGGTCATGAGGTTCAGCTCGCCGGGGCGTACCAGGGCGCGGGTGCCGAGGCTGTCGCGGTGCGCGACCTCGCCGGCGAACAGCCACGACACGGTCTGCAACCCGGCATGGGGGTGCGGCGGGACGAACATGCCGCCGGTCGCCGCGACGTCGTCGGGGCCGTAGTGGTCGGCGAAGCACCAGGCGCCGACCAGGGAGCGGGCCCGCTGCGGGAGCGTGCGCCGGACCCGCATGGCGCGCACGCCGCCGAGCGGCACCTCGCGGGCGGCCAGCACCTCGACGGCGGCCGGCGCGGTCCGGCCGTCCCCGCCGCAGGTCATCTCGACCGGCCGGGTCTCGAGGTTGCTCATCGCGTACCGCCGCTCACACCAGGGTCCACGCCGCCATCATCCTCCCGACCTGGGGAGGATGACGGCGGCGTGGCGGGGGGAGGGATGGTCAGGCGAACGGGGTGAGACCGTTCGGGCTGCCCAGGCCGGTGGGGGCGTCGTAGCCGGGCAGGCCCGTGCACAGGTAGTCGCCTCCGCAGTACCCGTTGCTGCCGCCGACCACGTCGAAGAACGCGGACGGCTCGGCGTAGAGCCGCTCGGCGGTGACGGCGCCGGCGTGGCCGGACAGGGCGATCACCCCGGCCACGAACGGCGACGCCGCGCTGGTGCCGCCGACCACCAGCCAGCCGGGCTCGGTCACCTCGAAGGTGTCGTAGACCGCCACGCCGGTGTGCGGGTCGGCCACCGCCGAGATGTCGGCCGTCGTGCGCATGTCACAGTTCGGGTCGTGCTGCCAGGCCGGCTTGTCGATCCATGCCGAGCACCCGGAACCCGAGCCGGACCAGGCCTGCTCGGTCCAGCCGCGGGCGTTGGCCGCCCTGGTGAGGCTGGTACCACCGACGGCGATGACCGAGTCGAGATTGGCCGGGAAGTTGGCCCTGCTGAAGCCGTGGTCGCCGGAGGCGACGAGCATCGGCACTCCCGGATGGGAGTAGTGGGCCGCGTAGCCGTCCATGCCGGTGAACTCGCTGGCGCCGTAACTGTTGGACACCACCGCGGCACCGTGCGCCACCGCCGTGTCGACAGCCGCGCCCATGTCGGCGAATGCGGGGTCGTCGGCCTGGACGAGCAGCAGCGGGCAGGCCGGGCAGGCGGCCGAGGCCATGTCCAGGTCCAGCGCGGTCTCCACCGCCCAGCCCGGCTGCGGAGCGGGCAGCGGGGTGGTGTCGCCGCGCTGGTTGAGGATGGTCAGGCAGCCGCTGGCCACCGTGCAGGCCGGCAGCCCGTACTGGCTCCGGTACGCCGCCAGGTCGGCCTCGGCGGTCGGGTACCCGAAGGCGTCCACGATCGCGATCGTGCCGGTGCCGCCGGTGTCCGGCAGGTGGTAGGCGGACCTCAGGTCGGCGGGGCCGTACCCGGCCGGCGCGGTGCCGGCCGCGGCCGGGCGGGTCCCCGCGGACCGGTACTCGGCCAGGCAGCGGACCTGGCCGGCGGGTGCGGTCGCGCACGCCGCCGTGAAGGTGGCGGCGGCGGGCCGGGCGGCGCCGGTGGCCGACGCCGCGACGCAGGCCCCGCCGGCCGCCACGACGGCGCCGGCCGCGGCCGCCGCCAGCAGGAGTTTCGAGGTTCGGTGCATGAGGGTGTCCTCCCCGTGGTCAGGAAACGGTGACGGCGTCGGTCACGGTCTGCCGTACGGTGTCGCCGGCCGCGTCGGCGGCCGTCACCGCGAACGACACCTTGCTGCCGGCGGCGGACGCGGGCAGGTTCCAGGTGACGCGGTACCGCCCGTGACCCTGGTCGGTGACGGTGGCCGGCGACCAGGTGGCGCCGCCGTCGAGGGAGTACGCGGCGGTCGCGGCGCGCACCGGCACCGCCGGGGCGCCGGCCGTGTGACCCACGGTCAGCTCCATGCACTGCCGGCCGGCCGGCACCGTCTCGTCCAGGCCCTGCGGCAGCGCGTAGTTCAGGGTCAGCAGCGACACCGCCGAGCAGTCGGCACGGCCGCCGTCGGTGTCGCAGCCGAAGCGGTCGGGCACGGTGGTGGCGCCGGAGTGCTGCGAGTGGAACGTCCACTCCGCGTGGCTGCTGCTGGAGTGGCCCACGCCGGGCCGGGTCTGGTCGTAGACGACGCGGTACGCGGCCGGATCGGGCCCGACCGCGAAGGTGCCGCCGTCGTGCCCGGTCAGGTCGGCCAGCTTCGTGTCGCCCTGGTAGAGCTGGAAGTGCGCGGTGGCGGGGGCGAGGCGGTCGAACCAGGCCTTCGGGTCCTTGTGATCCGCCTCGGAGTCGCCGAGCGGGTTGACGAACAGCGCCAGCGTGTCGCCGGTCCGGCAGGCCCAGCACGGGTAGTCGCCGATGCCGGTGTCGGCGGGGAAGCCGGGGGCGACCGGTCCCCGCATCCAGTCGACGGTGACGTGCTGGCCGGGCCGGTAACGGTGGAGTCCGCCCTCCCAGTCCTCGCCGTCGCCCGCGGCGACCCCGAGGAATCCCCAGTACGCGACCTCCGGGTGGGCGGTCACGTAGTCGACGCGGTGCCCGGGCTGGGGTACCGGCGTCAGCAGGCCGGACCCGACGCCCTGCCACGACAGCAGCGGCGACGTGTCACCGTAGGCGTCCCGGCCGGCCTGGTCGCTGTGGTACCGGTTGTCCACGGTGGCCATGTTCCCGGCGGCGAACCGGTAGTGCTGGTCCGCGCCGATCGCCCCGTCGCTGGGGAACACCATGTCGTAGGTGTAGGGGTCGGCGGTGCCGTCCGGCGAGGCCCACAGCTCGTGCACCCCCAGGTGCTGGACCCCGAAGGCCGGGGTCGGGCTGGTGCCCAGGCTGAACGAGAAGTCCGGCTCGACGGTGACCGTCGCGGCGAACCCGGTCTTCTCGTCGGAGCCCCGGAACCACGAGAGTGCCTTCTCCAGCGCGTCCGCCGGCTTCGGCGGCGCGTCGACCGACACCTGGTCGGTGGCGGTGCGCAGCACGTCCAGGGTGACCGCGGTGGCGGCGCCCGCCACGGTGAAGTCGGCGAAACCCATCCGCAGGCCGGACGGCCGGCCGTCGGCGCCGTGGTAGTCGTACTCGACCATCGCGCTGTAGTGGCCGTCCGGCACGCTGAGGCGGGCCACCCCGTTCACGGCCGTCACGCTGCCCTCGTACCTGCGGCTGTCGTCGACGTTGAGGACGAGCACGCTGGCGACGTCGACCGGGCCGCCGCGCTCGTCCAGCACGGTGAAGGCGACCGTGCGCATCGGGAAGTCGGGGTGTACCGGCGGCGGCGCGGTGGTCTCGCCGCGCAGCAGCGCGGACACGTCGAACCTGGCCAGGTCGAAGGCCGCGCCCTGCTGCCGGACGGCCCGGAGCGGGACGACGTAGTCGTCGCCGTTCAGCCGCTCGGTCAGGTACGGGCCGGCCTTCAGGTCGGCCGGGATGACGATGTCGTGGCCGGCGCCGTCGGTCCGCACCGTGACCTTGTCGCCGGTCGGGAGCGTGACGGTGGTACCGGCCAGGTCCGCGGCCGCCGCGGCCGCCGTAGCGGCGCGGGACGGCGAGCCGGCCGGATGCGCCGTCGTGGACTGCGCGGCGACCGACGCGGCGCCGGCCGCCACCACGATCGCCGCGCTAGCGACCGCGAATGCGAGTGTCGTGCGTTTTCTCATCGACATCCTTCTTTGTCTGATCGGTACGGGATGGGGAGGTCGGGCTCTCGACCGGACCGCCGCCGAGCGGCGCGCAGAGGGCGAGCTCCGGGGGCGGCAGGTTGTTGGGAACGTGGCACCATCTCGGCCGCGGAGTCGGCCCCGGAGCCGGCGGCGACGGCGAGCCGGTGGACGCCGGCGGCACGCCGCGCGTGCCCGGCTCGGGGGTCCGGCCGGCGGTGGGCACCAGGCCGAGCAGCACCGGTACGGTGGCCACGACTGCCACGGCCGTGCCGGCCAGGCCGGCGGCCAGCACCCTGCGCCGGCGGCGGACCCGCTTGCCGGCCGCCACCACGGCGTCGGGGGTCAGGCCGTGCGGTGGCCCGCCCCGGGTGGACAGCTCCTCGAACACCGTCCTCAGGTCGAGTTCGTCCATTGTGGTCACCAGCCCTCCGCCATGTCGGCGACGACTCCCTGGCGTTCCAGCAGCGCGCGGAGAGTGCGCAGGCCGCGCGAGCACTGGCTCTTGACGTTGCCGACCGAGCAGCCGAGCATCTCGGCGGTCTCCTCCACGCTCAGGTCCTCCCAGTACCGGAGGACCAGCGCGGCCCGCTGCCGGCGCGGCACCTCCGCCAGCGCCGCCCACAGCACCAGCCGCTCCTCCGGCACCGCCGGCAGGGCGGCGCGGGTGTCGGGCGGGCTGTCGGTCGGCTGTTCGCGGCGCCGCCAGGGCCGCCGCCGCTCGTTGAGGAACGTGCGGGTGACGACGCGCCGGACGTAGGCGTCCAGGGACCGCTCCCGGTCGAGGCGGTGCCAGGCGAGGTACAGCCGGACGAGCGCGGTCTGGGCGATGTCCTCGGCCTCGTGCCAGTCGCCGCACAGCAGGTACGCGGTGAAGCGGATCGCCTCGGCACGGCCCGCGACGAACTCGCGGAAGTCCTCGTCCCGCTCCCCGTCGCCGGCACGCGCCGACCGCCGGCTCCGCCGCGACTCGGCGCGATGGCGGCCGGACACGAGCTGGCCACCGGAACCAGCTCCGGCCGTCACCGCGACGGCGGCGTCAGCAGGGTCGGGCGCACGGAAGTCCTCCTCGGGGTCGAGGACCCCGCCCCCGGCGGCCGGATCCCTTCACCACCTACACACCCGCCGGCCCCTGCCGGGTTGCATGCCCCGATCGGGCGGAGGTCAGCCGGTGAAGGGCCGGATGGTGAGGACCGTGCCGGACAGGTGGGCGGCGGCGTCGCCGCAGGCGATGTGTTCGGCGGGCCGGACGAGCCGGCGCGGGAGCAGCCGCACCGGTACTTCGCGGCGCTGGCCCGGATGAACGAGCGGGAGCGCGAGCTGACCCACGACGAGGTGCTCTCGCACGAGCACCGGGTACCCGACGCGGTCCTCGCCGCCGCGGACCGGGGCCGCGAGCGCGGCGGGTTCGGGGCGCGTGTCGACCCGGCGCCGGCCGCCGAGGTCCTGATGGCCTGCTACGTCGACACGCTGCGCCGCTGGCTCGCCGTCGCCGACCCGCCCTTCGACCTGGTGCTCGACGGCCTCACCACCCGCTGACGACGACCTTGCCGGCGGCGTGGCCCTGTTCCTGGTAGGCGATGGCGGCGGGGAGGTCGGCGAAGCCGTACCGCCGGTCGATGACCGGGGTGATCGTGCCGTTCCCGAGGAGCTCGGAGAGCGCGAGCAGGTCCCGCCGCTCCGCCTTGCGGGCTTCCGTCACGACGACGCGCTGGGAGACGAATAGTCCCCTGGCCACGGCGGCGAGGACGTGCCCTGCCGGCTGGAGCCACCGGCCGGCCGGGCCGCCGACGGCGACGAAGGTGCCCCGGGGTTCCAGCACCCGGCGGCACGCCGGCAGGGGTCGGCTGCCGGCGATGTCCAGCAGCACGTCGTACCGCCGGGCGTCGCGGGTGAAGTCGGCGGTGCTGTAGTCGATGACCTCGGCGGCGCCGAGCGACCTGACCAGGTCCACGTTCCGGGGGCCGCACACGCCGGTGACCTCGGCGCCGTACGCGCGGGCGAGTTGGACGGCGAACGTGCCGACGCCGCCAGAGGCGCCGTTGACCAGTACCCGCTGGCCGCCCTGGACGCGGCCGTCGTCGCGCACGGCGAGCAGGGCGGTGACGGCCGCCATCGGCACCGCCGCCGCCTGCTCGTAGGACAGGTTCGCCGGCTTCGGCGCCAGCAGGCCGGCCGGGACGGCGGCGTACTCCGCGAACCCGCCACCCCGCGCCACCAGCGCGAACACGTCGTCGCCGGGACGGAAGCCCGTCACGCCCGCGCCGACCGCCTCCACCTGGCCGGCCATGTCGCAGCCGAGGATGCCGATCTTCGGCCGGCGCAGCCCGGCGGCGCCTAGCATCAGCCGGGCGACGTACGGCTCGCCACGCAGGTAGTGCCAGTCGTAGGGGTTGACGGAGCTGGCATGGACCCGGACCAGCACCTCTCCGGCGGCGGCCGCCGGCCGGTCCACCTCCGCGACCGCCAGGTCCGCTGGCGTGCCGTACCGGCGCAGCGTGTATGCCTTCATCCCAAGCTCCTTACGTTGTAAGTCTTACGCCGTAAGGTAGCCGTACAACGTAAGGCAGTCAATGGCCGGCCTTACCTTGTACGATCGGCCGGTGGCTGAGCCTCGCGTCTCACTGAGCCGGGAGCGGGTGCTGCGGGCGGCGGTCGAGATCGCCGACCGGAACGGCATCGGGGCCCTCACCATGCGCCGCCTCGGCGAGCAGGTCGGCGCCGAGGCGATGTCGCTCTACCACCACGTCGACAACAAGGAGGACGTGCTGGACGGCGTCGTCGAGGTCGTCATGCGGGAGATCAACGACGCCGTCGACCGGACCGAGGTGTCCGCCGCGGAGTGGAAGAAGGCGGTACGCCAGCGGATCCTGACCGCCCGCGAGATCATGCTCCGCCATCCGTGGGTCCCCGCCGTGCTGGAGACGCGGAACCACGCCGGCCCGGAGGTGCTGCGCTACAACGACGCCCTGGTCGGGCAGTTGCGCGCCGGCGGCTTCTCACACGACCTGATCCACCACGCGATGCACGCCCTCGGCAGCCGGGCGCTCGGCTTCAGCCAGGAACTCTTCGATCCCGGCGACGGCCCCGTCACCCCCAGCCCAGCGGAGCTCGACCAGATGGCCGCGCACTTCCCGCACCTGGCCGGGATGCTCCGCGAGGTCACCCATGAGGCCGACTCCACCCTCGGCTGGTGCGACGACCAGACCGAGTTCGAGTTCGGCCTGGACATCATCCTCGACGGGCTGGAACGCCTCCGTACCCCGCACTGACCGGCAGGCGGAGCGGCCCGCGGATGGCGTTGGACGGGCGCAGCCGGGTGGCGCCGGCGCGGCGCAGTCCCGGCATCCGCTCGGCGAGTGACCGGAGCGCGATCGTGGCCTCGAGCCGGGCGAGGGACTGGCCGAGGCAGTAGTGGATGCCGCCGGAGAAGGCCAGGTGGTCGGCGGTCACCTCGCGTCCGATGTCGAACCGGTCCGGGTCGGCGTACACGTCGGGATCCCGGCCCGTCGCCCCGATGAGCGTCATCACGTACTGATCGCGGCGGACCGGCCTGCCCTCGAGCTCCAGCGGCTCCAGCGCGAAGCGGCCGGTCTGCTGCACCGGCGGGTCGTACCGCAGCGTCTCCTCCACCGCCTTCGCCGCCATGCCGTCCGGGTCGGCGCGCAGGGCCTCCCACTGCTCGGGGTGGTCGAGCAGCGCGTTCACCGCGTTGCCGATCAGGTTGACGGTCGTCTCGAACCCGGCGACGAGGAGCAGCACGCACATCGGGACCATCTCGGCCGGCCGGATCCGGTCCCCCTCGGCCGCGACGAGGCGGCTGACGACGTCGTCGGCCGGCTCCCGGCGGCGCAGCGCGAACAGCTCCTCGAACAGCGTCGCCATCTCCGCGTCCGCCCTCTGGAGCTGGGCCGCGTGCGACAGCGACCGGACCCCGTCGAGCGCGCTGCCGATGAGGGCTCCGTACCGGGCGAAGCGGTCGGCGTCGGCGTCCGGGATGCCGAGCAGGTCGGTGATGACCGCGATCGGCAGCGGAGCGGCCAGCCCCGACACCAGGTCGAACCGGCCCGCCGCCTCGGCCCGGTCCAGCAGCTCGCCGACCGTCGCCTCGATGCGGGGCCGGTAACCGGCCATCTGCCGGGGGCTGAACGCCGGCTGGGCGAGCCGGCGCAGCCGGGTGTGGTCGGGCGGGTTCATCTCGAGGAAGGAGAAGTCGACGTCCTCGCTCGGGCTGTCCACCGGCCGCACGCCGAACCGGCGGTCGCGCAGCACCGCGTCGCAGACCCGGTGGCTGGTGGTCACCCAGTTGCCCCGCCGGGTGGGCGACAGCGTGCCGGCGCGCCGCATCCTCCCGTAGATCCGGTACGGGTCGTCGCGGCCGGGCCGCAGGTTCAGCAGCGCCACCGGATCGCGGCGGGCGTAGCCGGCGAAGGCGAGGGCGGCCCGCTGGCGGTACAGGCGGGCGCCGAACAGGACGGTCTGGAGGGTCTGGTTCATGGCGTGCCCAGCCCCCGTACGAACGTGTCGACCACCAGGCCGGGCGCGTCGCGCGCCGCCAGGTGTCCGTCCTGGACGGACTCGGCGGCGACGTAGACCAGCGAGTAGAACGCCTGGAGCAGCCAGAAGTCCGGGACGCTGTCGCGGACGACGCCGCGGGCCCGCGCGCGTTTCAGTACCGCCAGGGTCCGCGGCTCCAGCTCGCACCAGCGCCGGGTGATGTCCGGGGCCCTGTCGATGACGGGGTTGCGCCACAGCACCGCCAGGTGCGGGCCGATCGGCACCATGGCCTCGGCGAGCGCCAGCAGGCCGCCGTCGTCGGCGGCCGACCGTTCGGCGGACTCGGCCGCCTGCTCGCACAGGTCGATCGCCCGGTGGCCGACCGCGCGCAGCAGGTCGTCCCGGGTGGCGTAGTACTTGTGCAGCGTCGTACGGCCGATGCCGGCCGCCTCCGCGACCTGGGCGAGCGACGCGGACGGGCTCACCACGAACACCTTCACGGCGGCGTCCAGCAGCGAGGCCGTTGACCCCCGCCGCACCTCAGCGCGAACAACCATGTTCGCGACAGTACAGCGATGTTCGAGAGCGGACCAGGCCGATCGGGCTCGCTGAGCGAGGTCGGCAGGCGGGATCGAGGCGATTAGGGTTGGTCAGGGCGACGCGATCGCCCGGTACGGCTGTCCGTACGGGTCGCTGTTCGTCGCGGCCGACCTCGACGGACCCCGGACAGGAAGGCTGAACCGATCGTGACCGACCTTGCCGCCTTCGCCGAACTGGTACCGCTCGACCACGGCCTCTGCGTGGTCAGCACGTTGCGCGGTGACGGCGGCGTCCACTCCTCGGTGGTCAACGCGGGGGTGCTCGAGCACCCGTGGCGGGGCGGGCAGGTCGTCGGGCTGGTGGCCCTCGGCGGCTCCCGCAAGCTGCGCCACCTGCGTGCCGACCACCACGCCACCATCGTGGCCCGGGCCGGCTGGCGATGGGCCGCGGTGGAGGGACAGGCCGAGGTCATCGGCCCCGACGACCCGCGTCCCGAGGTCGACCGCGAGGCATTGCGGCTGCTGTTGCGCGACATCTTCACCGCCGCCGGCGGCACCCACGACGACTGGGACACCTACGACCGGGTGATGGCCGAGGAGCGGCGGGCCGCCGTGCTCATCACCCCCGGCCGCGTCTACACCAACCCGCGGACGTCATGACCAGGGACGACGTGCTGGAGCTGTGCGCCGGGCTGCCGGGAGCGGTGGAGGACTACCCGTTCGGCGACGGCGTGGCGGTGTTCAAGGTCGCCGGCCACATGTTCGCCCTCGTGTCGCTGGCCGGCAGCCCCGGCAGCGTGAACCTCAAGTGCCGGCCGGACCTGGCCCTGGAGCTGCGGGCCCGGCATCCCGCGGTCCGTCCCGGCTACCACCAGAACAAGCGGCACTGGAACACCGTCGAACTCGACGGCACCGTCGCGGAGGACGAGCTCCGGTGGATGATCGACCACTCGTACCAGCTGGTCAGCGGCCAGTGGAAAGGCTGAGGTAGCCGTCCTCGAGGGTGGGCGGGACCGGCGTGGCGTCGGGGGCGGGCCTGGTGGGGGAGAGGACGCGGTACCGCATCCCGCCGGTGTCCGGGACGGCGGCGACCAGGGTGCCGGTGGTCGGGGCCGGGCCGGCGGTGACGACCGACCAGACCTTGCCGTCGGCGGTGGCGGTCAGCTCGGCGACGGTGCCGTGGAAGCGGAGGCGGCCGGCGGCGAGCACCGCGACCTGCCGGCAGGTCTGGGCGACGTCCTCGACCACGTGGGTGGACATCAGGACGGTACGGTCGCCGGCGAGCTGGGCGAGCAGGATGCGGAACCGGATCCGCTCCTCCGGGTCGAGATGCGCGGTGGGCTCGTCCACGATGAGCAGCCGGGGATCGTTGAGCAGGGCCTGCGCGATGCCGATCCGCCGGCGCATCCCGCCGGAGTAGGTCTTCAGTGGCCGGCGACGGTCCGCCGTGAGGCCGACGACCTCCAGCAGCTCGCCGACCCGCCGCCGCCGCTCGGCCGGCCGGTCCAGGCCCTTCAGCAGCGCCACGTAGTCGAGGAACTCGGCGGCGGTGAGTTCCGGGTACAGGCCGAGATCCTGGGGCAGGTACCCGAGCACCCGCTTCACCGCCCGCCGGCCGGCCGCGGTGCGCAGGTCGTGCCCGCCGGCGGTGACCGTGCCGGCGCTCGGGCTGAGCAGTCCGGCGAGGATGCGCATCAGCGTGGTCTTGCCGGCGCCGTTCGCGCCGAGCAGCCCGAACATGCCCGGCGGCACGGTCAGGTCGATCCCGTCGAGCGCGTGCACCCGCCGCCGGTACACCTTCCGCAGGCCGCTGACCTGGACGATCACGATGCCTCCCGCGCGTACCTCGTCAGCAGCGCGTGCGCCGCGAGCAGTGCCGCCGCGGCGGCCGCGAGCAGGACGGCGATCGACAGCGACGCGGTGAGCGGGTTCGGCGCCGGCCGCAGGCTGTTGAGCATCGCGTGCCGTACCGGCCCGGCCCGTATCACCGTGGCGATGTCCCGGTCCGAGCAGTGCAGCAGCCCGCGCACCGGGTACCCGCCGAGCGGGCTGACCAGCGTCCCGTTCAGCGTCGGCAGGAACTCGGGGCTGAGCGCGTTGCCCCAGAACCAGTACCCGACGAACAGCACCCGGAACATCGGCGGCGGCATCACCAGCGGGCACAGCAGCGCGAACGCGCCCACGAACAGCACGGCCGGCACGGTCACCGTCGCGAACCCGGCCACCGCCCAGCCCAGCGCGCCGGCGTCGGCCCGCCGCGCGCCGTACACGGCCGCGAACCCGAACAGGCACGCCGCGCCTGGCACCGCCGCCGCCGCGCAGGTGCCGAGGTACTTGCCCACCAGCAGGGTCCCGGTCCCGGCCGGGGTCGCGTCCAGCAGCGGCCACACGCCCAGCCGCAGGTCCCTGACCAGCCGGTCGGCCAGCACGCACCCGCACACCAGCGGCATCAGGAACCCGGTCGCCAGCGTCACGTCCAGCACCGCCACCCGGGCCCGCCGCTCCGCCAGCACCCCGAGCACCTGACCCCTGCTGACCGCCACCAGCGCCGCCAGCAGGCCCGCCGACCCGAGCCACAGCGCCGGTTTCCGCAACTGCATGAGCGCCTCGTACCGGGCGGTGGCGGCCAGGGCGGTCACCGCGACGCCGCCCGTGGCCGGCCGGCCAGCAGCACGCCGGCGCCGCCCACCACCACCGCGGCCAGCACGGTGAGCGCGTTCGTGCCCCACACCGCCTGCGACACGGTGTGCGCCCAGCCGGCGTCCGGACTGATCGTGAACACCCGACCGCACCACAGCGCGACGACCGCGCCGAGCGCGCCGCCGGTACCGATCCGCACCGCGAGCAGCAGGCTGACCGCGGACAGCAGCGCCATCGGCCCGAACCAGCCGCCGATCAGCCCGCCCACCCCGACCCCGGACGCGGTGCCGGCCAGCACCGCCGACGCTGCCAGGCTGAGCAGCAGGTCGTAGCAGAACACCACGGTGATCCTGGCCAGCAGCACCGCCGACGGCGGGGTGGCGGTCGCCGCGCCGATCTCGAAGGCCGGGTCCTGGTCGGGGCCGCACAGGGCGGCCACTCCCGCCGCCGCCACCAGCGGTGCGACCAGGCCGAACACGTCACCGGACGAGGAGTGCCCAGCCGCGCCGGCCAGCACCACCCCGAAGCTGGTGACCAGCACCGACATCACCCAGACGACCGGCCTGACCAGCCGGAGCTGGGCGCGCAGCAGCTGCCAGGCGAACCGGTGGCGGGGGACCGGCAGGTGGCGTACCGGGTCGGCCGCCGACCTGGCCAGTACCGCCGCGACCACCGGCGCGGCGGCGGGCGGCTGGTCGGCGGCCGGCGACCCGGTCCGCAGCGCGCCCCGGACGGCCTGCCAGCCGGCGAGTTCGGCGCGGCACGCCGGGCAGCCGGCCAGGTGCGCGGTCGCCGCCTGCCGGTCCGCGCCGGCCAGCCGGCCGGTGGCGTACCCGACGAGATCGGGATGAGGGCTGGTCATGATCGTTTCTCCTGCCGGTCGCGCAGGATGGCGGCGAGCGCCGCCTTGGCGTGGTGGAGCCGGCTCTTGACGGTACCGACCGGGACGCCGAGCACGGCGGCGATCTCGGCCTGCGGCAGGTCCGCGACGAACGCCAGCACCAGCACCTCCCGGTGGTGGGCCGGGAGCCGGTCCAGGGCGGCGGTCACCTCGGCGGCGTCGGCGGCGGCCAGCGCCTGCTCCTCCGGCCCCGGGCCCGGTTCCGGCGGGTCGCCGGCCTCGTCCAGGTCCGCGGTGGGCGGCCGCCACGTCCGCAGCCGGTTGTGGGCCTGCCGGCGGGCCACCCCGAACAGCCAGGTCCGGACGCTGGAGTGGCCGCGGTAGGTGGCCGCGGACCGCCACACCGCGAGCAGCGTGTCCTGGAGGATCTCCTCGGCGACGGTACGGTCGCCGGCGAGCCTGACCAGGAAGCCGAACAGCGGGCCGGCGTACCGCTCGTACAGCTCGGTCAGCGCCTGGCCGTCCCCGCCGGCCACCGCCGCCAGCAGCCGCTCGTCGGGCTCGCCGGCGACACGCGCCCGCCACAGCGCCCGGTACGTCCGGTGCGCCAGCCCGCGTGCCGCCATCGCCTCGCTTCCGCTCATCACCCGGTGGGTAGCCACGTGTGCCGTCAAGGTTCAATCCTCGGCCATGTCTGCCACCAGGGAGGTGCGGCCGGCCCGGCGGGCCGGGATCACCGAGGCGACGGCCCCGGCGACGGCGGAGATGGCGACGTATTCGATGACCCTGGCGATCGGGAAGCTGAACCGGCCCTCGCCGACCCGGCGCAGGAAGGCCTCGCCGACCGCCCAGCCGAAGCCGCCGCCCAGGGCCACCCCGATCAGGGCGCCGAGCACCGCCATCAGGACCGCCTCGGCGACCAGCATCCGGCGCAGCTGGCCGGCGGTGAGGCCGAGGGCGCGCAGCAGCGCCGACTCCCGCCGCCGCTCGAGTACGGACAGCGAGAGCGTGTTGGCGATGCCGATCAGGGCGATCAGCATGGCCAGCCCGAGCAGGGCGGCGAACACGCCGAGCACCGAGTCCACCGCGCCGGTGAGCTGCCGCTTGTACTCGGCCACCGTGCCGACCTGGATCAGCGGGTCGGTGGCGGCGATCCGGTCGACGGCGGCCCGGCCGCGCCCGGTCGGCACCCCCTTGGCGAGCGTCACGTACACCGTGTCGTCGCCGTCCGCGGGCCAGAACGTGCCGAAGTCGTGCCAGGTGACCAGCGCCGCCGGACCGAAGCCCGCGCTGTACGTGCCGGCCACCCGCAGCGGCATCCGGCGGCCACCCACGTCCACGGTGACCGTGCCGCCGGTACGCGCGTGGATCGCCGTGGCGTCCCTGGACAGCAGCAGCACGGTGCCGTCGCCGAAGTCGCGCACCGAGCCGGACGCCATCGCCAGGTGGAAGGACCGGTACCCGGCCGGGTCGAGCGCCCCGACCCCCATCCGGCGGCCACCGACGCCGGTGGAGTGCTCCCGCAGCTCGGTGACCGTGCCGACCTCGGGCCGGTGCCGGAGCCGGTCCGCGACGGCGGGCGGGACCGACCGGTCGGACTCCCGTATGGAGCGGGCCTGGAGGATGAAGTCGGCCGGGTAGTGGTGCTCGATGATCTGGCTGGCGCTCGCCTCGGCGGTGGACACGGCGACCGTGAACAGCGTCATCAGGCCGACGCCGATGGTGAGCGCCAGCGTGGTGGCGGCGACCCGGCCGGGGTGGCGGCGCGCGTTGCCGACGGCGAGCCGGGTCGGCACGCCCAGCAGCCGGGCCGGCAGCCAGCCCACCAGCGCGGTGCCGTGGCCGGCGACCAGCGGCGCCACCGCCAGCACCGCGACGAAGAAGACGCACCCGCCGCCGGCCACCAGCAGCAGGCCGCTGGGGCGCTCGGACCGCACGCCGGCCACCGCCAGCGCCACACCGCCGGCCGCGCACCCGACCGCGAACGCGATCCGCACCCACCACCAGCCGGTACGGCGGCGGGCCGGCTCGACCCGCTGGCCGAGGGCGGCGACCGGGGCGATCCGGGTGGCGCGCACGGCCGGCGGCAGCGCGGCGGCGACCGTCCATGCCAGGCCGGCGAGCACCGGTACCAGCAGCGAGGTCGGCGTCACCACCAGCGACCCGGACGGCAGGGCCGCGCCCAGCCAGCCGACCAGGGCCCGCAGCGCGGCGGCCAGCCCGACGCCGGCGGCGCCGCCGAGCAGGGCGCCGGCCAGGCCCATCGCCGCCGACTCGGCCAGCACGCCGCGCAGCACCTGGCCGCGGGTCGCGCCGACGCAGCGCAGCAGCGCCAGCTCGCGTAGCCGCTGCGCCACCAGGATCGCGAACGTGTTGCTGATGACCAGCGCCGCCACCACGAACGCCACCCCGCCGAAGATCAGCAGCGCGGTGAGGAACTGGCTGGTGTACTTCACCAGCTGGTCGGCCTGGTACCGGGCCAGCGCCGGGCCGGCCAGCACCCTGCCGACCCCCGGCCGCCCGCGCACCGCGGCGGCGATCCGGTCGGTGAGCGCCTGCCGGCCGGTGCCGGCCGCGGCGATCGCGTCGACCTCGACGTACCCGTTCTCGCCCGACACCGCCAGGGCCTCGGCGGTGGGCAGGCCGACCAGCGTGGTGCCGGAGTCGCTCTTGAACACGCCCGGGTCGACGATGCCGACCAGCCGGTACCGCCGCCGGGTGTCGGACCGGTCCAGCAGGGTGAGCGTGTCGCCGACATGGAAGTGCTGCTCGCCGGCGGTGGTGCGGTCCAGCACGGCCTCGCCGCGCGGGCCGGGCAGCCGGCCGTCGACGACCGTGACCCCGGCCAGCCGCCGGTCCGCCGGCACCGAGAACACCTCGCCGGGCGAGCCGAAGTTGGTGAGCAGCCGGCCGTGGTGGTCCAGCAGCGGGCCGGCGCCCCGCACCCGGCCGGCCGCCGACACCACACCGGGTACGGCCCGTACCCGGTTCAGCACGTCGGGCGGCAGGGTGGCCGGTCCGTCGCCCTTGCCGCCGGTGTGCGGCGCCGGCAGCACGCCGGTGTCGACGTTGCGGGCGGCGCGGGCGAACTGGTCGAAGAACGCCTGCTTGGAGGTGGCGCCGAGGACCAGCGTGCCGGTCACGAACCCGACGCCGAGCAGGATCGCCGTCGAGGCCAGCACCAGCCGCAGCGCGTGCGCGCGCAGCCCGGCGAGCACCGCCCGCCTCATCGGGCCAGCTCCAGCTGCTTGAGCTGGTCGAGGACCCGTTCCGGGGTGGGGGCGGCGAGCTCGCCGTTGGGCCGGCCGTCGGCGAGGAAGATCACCCGGTCGGCGTGGCTGGCCGCGATCGGGTCGTGGGTGACCATGACCACGGTCTGGTCCAGCTCGCGTACGGACCGTTGCAGGAACTCCAGTACGCCGGCGCCGGACCGGGAGTCCAGGTTGCCGGTCGGCTCGTCGGCGAACACCACCTCCGGCCGGTTGATCAGCGCGCGGGCGCAGGCCACCCGCTGCTGCTGGCCGCCGGACAGCTCGGCCGGCCGGTGGTCGAGCCGGTCGCGCAGGCCGAGCACGTCGATCACCGTGTCCCACCAGCCGCGGTCGGGCCGGCGGCCGGCCAGGTCCAGCGGCAGCCGGATGTTGCCGGCCGCCGTCAGTGTCGGCAGCAGGTTGAAGCTCTGGAAGACGAACCCCAGCCGCTCCCGCCGCAGCAGGGTCAGCGCCCGGTCCGGCAGCGCGGTCAGCTCGGTGCCGCCGAGCCGCACCGACCCGGACGTGACCGTGTCCAGGCCGGCCACGCAGTGCAGCAGCGTGGACTTGCCGGACCCGGACGGCCCCATGATCGCGGTGAACCGGCCCCGCTCGAAGGCCAGCGTCACGCCGTCCAGCGCGCGGACCACGGCGCTGCCCGTCGCGTACTCCTTCACCACGTCGGTGGCCGCGATCGCGACCCCGTTCCCAGCTCGTGTGTCGTCCATGCCAGTTCGGTAGCGCGGGGCGCCCCGGCGGTTCACAGCCCGGCCGGACGGGGTGGGCGGGCAAGTTCGCACGTTGGAAACACGATGGCACCGGTGGGAAACCGGACGTCCGTACCGTCGGTCGGGTGATCGCGACCCACTGCCCGTACTGCGCCCTCCAGTGCGGGATGGCGCTGGACGGCGGGCGGGTACGGCCGCGTGACTTCCCCACCAACCGGGGCGGGCTGTGCCGGAAGGGCTGGACCGCGGCCGAGCTGCTGGCGCCCGGCCGGCGGCTGACCGGCCCGCTGGTCCGGTCCGGCGGCGAGCTGCGCCCGGCCCGCTGGGACGAGGCGCTGGACCTCGTGGCCGGCAGGGTGGCCGGCCTCCGGTCGGCGCACGGGGCCGACGCGGTGGCGGTGTTCGGCGGCGGCGGCCTCACCAACGAGAAGGCCTACCTGCTCGGCAAGTTCGCCAGGGTGGCGCTGGGCACCTCGCAGGTGGACTACAACGGCCGGTTCTGCATGTCCGCGGCGGCCGCCGCCGGGCTGCGCGCCTTCGGCGTCGACCGCGGGCTGCCGTTCCCGGTCACCGACCTGGCCGGGGCCGGCGCGATCCTGCTGGCCGGGTCCAACCCCGCCGAGACGATGCCGCCGTTCGTCCAGCACCTGCGCGGCGCGGACCTGATCGTGGTCGACCCGCGGCGTACCGCGACCGCCGAGCTGGCGACGCTGCACCTGCGGCCGGCGCCCGGCACCGACCTGGCGCTCGCCCTCGGGCTGCTGCACGCGGCCGTCGCCGGCGGGCACCTGGACCGCGGGTACGTCGCCGGGCGGACCGGCGGGTTCGACGCGGCGTGGCGGGTGGCGGCGGCCTGGTGGCCGGAACGGGTGGAGCGGGTGACCGGCGTCGCAGCCGCCGACCAGCGCCGGGCCGTCGACCTGCTGGCCGGCGCGGGCGGCGCGTACGTCCTCACCGGGCGGGGCAGCGAGCAGCACGCGCGCGGCGCCGACACGGTCAGCGCGTGGATCAACCTGGCGCTCGCCCTCGGTCTGCCCGGCCGGGTGGGCTCCGGGTACGGCTGCCTCACCGGCCAGGGCAACGGCCAGGGCGGCCGCGAGCACGGGCAGAAGGCCGACCAGCTGCCCGGGTACCGGCGGATCGACGACCCGGCGGCCCGCGCGCACGTCGCCGCCGTGTGGGGCGTCGACCCGGCCTCGCTGCCCGGTCCGGGCCGGTCCGCGTACGAATTGCTCGACGCGCTCGGCACGCCGGCCGGCCCGCGGGCGCTGCTGGTGTTCGGCAGCAACCCGGCCGTGTCGGCGCCGCACGCCGGCCACGTGACCGCCCGGCTGGCAGCCCTCGACCTGCTGGTCGTCGCCGACGTGGTGCTGTCGGAGACCGCCGCCATGGCCGACGTGGTGTTGCCGGTGACGCAGTGGGCCGAGGAGGACGGCACGCTGACCAGCCTGGAGGGCCGGGTGTTGCTGCGGCAGCGCGCGGTGCCGCCGCCGGCCGGGGTACGCACCGACCTGGAGGTGCTGAACGGCCTGGCCACCCGGCTCGGGCAGCCGGCCGAACGGTTCCCCACCGGCGCGGAGGCGGTGTTCGCCGAGCTCGGGCGGGCCTCGGCGGGCGGGGCCGCCGACTACTCGGGGATCAGCTACCGGCGGTTGCGGGACGGCGAGGCGCTGCACTGGCCGGTGCCGGCCGCCGACCATCCCGGCACGCCGCGGCCGTTCCTGGACCGGTTCGCCCACCCGGACGGCCGGGCGCGGTTCGTGGCGGTGGACCACACCGGGCCGGCCGAGTCCACCGATCTCGACTATCCACTGTGGGCGACGACCGGCCGGGTGCTGGCGCACTACCAGTCCGGCGCGCAGACCCGGCGGGTGCCCGAGCTGGCCGCCGCCGTCCCGGAGGCGTACGTGGAGGTGCATCCCGACACCGCCGCCGGCGTCGGCCTGGCCGACGGGGAGCGGGCCAGGGTGGTGTCGCGGCGCGGCACGGTGGAGGCGGTGGTGCGGGCGCTGCCGTCGATGCGCCACGACGTGGTGTTCCTGCCGTTCCACTTCCCCGGCGCACAGCGTGCCAACCTGCTCACCAACCCGGCGCTGGACCCGACCTGCCGGATGCCGGAGTTCAAGGTCTGCGCGGTACGGCTGGAGGCCATCCCATGAGGAGGGTGGTCGTCGTCGGGTACGGCATGGCCGGCGCCCGGCTCGCCGAGGAGCTGCGCCGGCACGACCCGGGCGGGACGCGGGTCGCGGTCACCGTCGTCGGCGCCGAGCCGCACCCGGCGTACAACCGGGTGCTGCTGTCCGGCGTGCTGGCCGGGTCGCTGGACGCGGCCGCGGTACGCACGCACGACCCGGACTGGGCCGCGCGGCACCACGTCGACCTGCGGCTCGGCGTGGCAGCGGCGGGCATCGACCGGGCCGGGCGGCGGCTCGCGCTCACCGACCGGACGGGTGTGGACTACGACGACCTGGTGCTGGCGACCGGCGCCCGGCCGTGGCTGCCGCCGGTGGAGGGGCTGGCCGGCGAGGACGGCGGGCCGGCCCGCGGCGTGGCCACCTTCCGCACGCTGGACGACTGCGCCAGGATCCTCGCCGCCGCCCGCACCGGTGCCCCGGTGGCCGTGCTCGGCGGCGGGCTGCTCGGCCTGGAGGTGGCGCGCGGGCTGGCCGGCCGGGGCTGCCTGGTCACCGTGGTACACCCGGCGGGTCAGGTGATGGAACGCCAGCTCGACCAGGGCGCGGGGCGGGTGCTGGCGCGCAGCCTGGAGGCGTGCGGTGTCGCGTTCCGGCTGCCGGCCGAGGCCGTCCGGTACGTGCCCGGCGACGGGCTGAAACTGGCCGACGGCACCCACGTGGACGCCGAACTGGTCGTGGTCGCCGCCGGCGTGCGCGCCGAGACGGGCCTGGCCGTGGCGGCTGGACTGGCCGTGGACGGCGGGATCGTCGTCGACGACGCGCTGCGCACCGGCGACCCGCACGTGTACGCGATCGGCGACTGCGCCCGGCACCGCGCCGCGCCCGGCGGCCTGGTCCAGCCGGCCTGGGAGCAGGCCGCGGTGCTGGCCGCCCGGCTCACCGGCGCCGACCCGGAGGCGCGGTACCGCGGCACGCCGGTGGTCACCCGGCTGAAGGCGGCCGGCGTGGACCTGGCCGCGCTCGGCGAGGTGCACGCCGGCACCGAGGACCCGGACCTGGAGGTGCTGCGGGTCGAGGACCCGGTGCGCGGCCGGTACGCCAAGCTGGTGGTGCGGGCCGACCGGGTGGCCGGCGCGATCCTGCTCGGCGTGCCCGACGCCGCCGCCACCATCACCCAGCTCTACGACCGGCAGTCGCCGGTCCCGGTCGACCGGCTCGCGCTGCTGCTCGGCCGCGCGCTGCCGGAGGCCGCCGAGGCCAGCGCCCGCACCCTGCCCGGCACGGCGGTGATCTGCCGCTGCAACGGGGTCAGCAAGGCCGACCTGGTCCGGGAGTGGCGCGGCGGCGCGCGTACCGAGGCCGCCCTCGCCGCCGCCACCAGGGCGACCACCGGCTGCGGCGGCTGCCGCGACGCGGTCGGCGACGTCACCTCCTGGCTGTCCTCGCTCGACGCCGGCTGACCTCACACCGCCGGCCGGCGCGGTGTGCGGGGTCCGTCCCCTCCCGGTGACGTGCGGTGAATGCCCAGGTAACCGGCCCTTCCTACGGTCAGCCGTGGCACTGGAACGCCACGACGACGCCTACGGAGTACGACCATGACCACGAGCGTGACCGTCGCGAACACCCGCCCCGGCCGAGGCCGGCGGTGGATCGAGCACTGGGAGCCGGAGGACCCGGAGTTCTGGGCCTCCACCGGCCGCGCCACCGCCCGCCGCAACCTCATCCTGTCCATCCTCACCGAGCACGTCGGCTTCTCGATGTGGAGCCTGTGGTCGGTGATGGTGCTGTTCATGGGGCCGAAGTACGGGCTGTCGGTGGGCGACAAGTTCCTGCTCACCTCGACGCCGACGCTGGTCGGAGCGGCGCTGCGGGTGCCGTACACGCTGGCAGTGGCCCGGTTCGGCGGTCGCGACTGGACGGTGGTCAGCGCGCTGCTCCTGCTGGTGCCGACCTCGCTGTGCGCGCTGGTGATCCATCCCGGTACCTCGCTGGGCACGTTCGTGCTGGTCGCGGCCGTCGCCGGGGTGGGAGGCGGCAACTTCGCCTCCTCGATGACCAACATCAACGCCTTCTACCCGCAGGCCCGCAAGGGCTGGGCGCTCGGCGTCAACGCCGGCGGCGGCAACCTCGGCGTGGCCGCGGTCCAGCTGGTGGGGCTGCTCGTGCTGGGCACGGCCGGCGCGGCGCAGCCGCGGCTGGTGCTGTGGATCTACCTGCCGCTGATCGTGCTGGCGGCGACCGGGGCCGCGCTGTTCATGGACAACCTCGCGACAACCAGCCACGACGGCGGGGCGATGCGCGCGGTCGTGCGCGACCCGCACTGCTGGGTGATGTCGCTGCTGTACGTCGGCACGTTCGGGTCGTTCATCGGGTACAGCTTCGCCTTCGGGCTGGTGCTCCAGAACCAGTTCCACCGCACGCCGGTGCAGGCCGCGTCGGTGACGTTCCTCGGCCCGCTGCTCGGCTCGCTGGCCCGCCCGGTGGGCGGCTGGCTCGCCGACCGGCTCGGCGGGGCGCGGGTCAGCGCGATCAACTTCGCGCTGATGGCGGCGTGCGCCGCCGGCCTGGCGGCGGCCGGCAGGGCGGCCTCGCTGGGCCTGTACACGGCCGCCTTCGTTGCCCTGTTCGTCTTCTCCGGTGTCGGCAACGGCTCGACGTACAAGATGATCCCCGGGATCTTCCTGGCCAAGGCGCGGGCCGCCGTCGACGCCGGCGCCGACGAACCCGCCGCGCTCGCCGAGGCCCGCAAGCTGTCCGGCGCCCTGATCGGCGTCGCCGGAGCGGTCGGCGCCCTCGGCGGCGTCGGCGTCAACCTGGCCTTCCGCCAGTCCTTCCAGTCCACCGGCAGCGGCACCCCGGCGGTCGCCGGCTTCCTCGCCTTCTACGCCCTCTGCCTCGTCGTCACCTGGGCCGTCTACCTCCGCAAGGCCCCCGCCGCCAGCCCGCAGGCCGTCCCGGTACCCGCCCGCATCTAGGCAGTGTTTCGAAGTAGCCGGCGAGGTCCGAAACCCGCCACCCGCCGGCCTCTCTGGCCACGATCAAGGAGTTGTGTCCGCGTTTTCACACGACAACGCGGACACAACTCCTTGAGCCTTTTCCATCCTGGGTTATGGGCGGGTTTCGAGGGTGAGGATGGCTTGGGTGAGGGCGGTGGCCCGGTGTGGGCTGGAGCGGTATTTGTGCAGTACACGCCAGGTTTTGAGGGTGGCGTTGGCGCGTTCGCCGGGGCCGCGGGCACCAGCGTGGGCGGTGTTGGCCTTCTTGTACTGGGCTGGCAGTGGCCAGCCGCGTTCGGCCCGGTAGGGGGTCAGCACATGGCCGGGGGCGCCCTGGTAGCCCTTGTCGGCCAGCACCGTGAGCTGGTGCTGGCTGGTGGCCCACAGCAGCCCGGTCTCATCGGCGGCG
>JBJMIH010000124.1:0-14053 GCA_045806985.1 Mycobacteriales bacterium
GCCGGTGCGGCGGACCCGGGCGCGGTGCCGGCCGGTACCGGCACGCGGCGGCGGCACCAGCGACTCCGCGGCCGGCCGGGCGGCCGGGTCCGGGTCGAGCAGGGCCCGCAGCACCGCGGCCAGCGCCGGCGGCACGCCGTCGGTGTCGGGTTCGCCGGCGGCGGCCCTGTCCAGCACGGCCTCCGGCGGCCCGGCGCCGAACGGCGGCCGGCCGGTGGCGGCGAACAGCAGGGTCGCGCCGAGCGCGAACAGGTCGCCGGGCGGGTGGGCGGGCACGCCGCGCAGGTACTCCGGCGCCAGGTAGCCGGGCGAGCCGAGCAGCTGGTGGTCGTCGGTCAGGTCGGAGCCGGCCGGGATCCGCGCCACCCCGAAGTCGATGACGCGCGGCCCGCCGGGCGCGAGGATGACGTTGCCGGGCTTGACGTCGCGGTGCACGATGCCGGCCCGGTGGATGGCGGCCAGCGCGGCGGCGAGCTGCCCGAGCAGCCGGCGTACCCGGGTGGCCGGCAGCGGCCCGCCGAGGGCGACCCGCTCGGCGAGGGTGGGGCCGTCCAGGTACTCGACCGCCAGCCACGGCTCGGCGGCACCGAGGTCGACGCCGACGACCGCGGCCGTGTGCGCGCCGGACACCGACAGCGCGGCGTGCACCTCCTGGCGGAACCGGATCCGGAACTCGGCCTCGCCGGCCAGGTCGGGCCGGACCACCTTGAGGGCGACCCGGCGGCCGTCCGCGTCCTCGCCGAGGTACACCACCCCCATGCTGCCGGCGGCGAGCCGGCGGACCAGCCGGTACGGACCGATCCGCGCGGTGTGGACGTCACTCATTACCCCGACCCTAACCCGGGTACGGCCGGGCTGCTCAAATCGGTAGCGGTGCCAGCTACCTGGACGAAGTGGACGCGGACGGCGTCGGGGACGGGGTCGCCGGCTGCGCGAGCTGCTCGGGCAGCAGCGGCGCGAACACGGTCCGTTCCAGGTCGCTGATCTCCGGGGCCGGATCCACCACCCGCACCCCCGGCGTCCGGGACAGGTCCAGCAGCCTGTCCGGCTTGCCCCGGACCAGCAGCGCGTACACGCACGCGCACGCCTTCTGCAGCTGGGCGGCCTCGCTGCGGGCCACGGTGGCCGAGGAGACGTAGAAGCTGCGCAGCTCGGTGGACTGCTCGTCCTCGCCGACCACCTTCTTGGCCAGGTTGTCGAACTCGCTGGCGTCGGCCAGCCGCTTCCGCGCCGCCGCCGCCATCCCGGCCGGCAGGTCGGTGGCGAGCGTGCGCACCCGGACCGACACGGTCTTGGTGGTGGTGCCGGCCAGCGGCACCCGGACGAACGCCCGCGCCACCGAGAACCCGTCCACCAGCTTGACCACCTGGTCGGGGGTTCCGTACCCACCCAGCGACACCAGCGCGTACGTGGTGATCGTGGTGTTGCGGGCCAGCGCGACCAGGTTCAGCGACGCCTTGTTGAGGTAGTCGGCGACCGGCTGGTCGGTGGCCAGGCCGACGTGTACCGGCGTGTTGCCGGCGGCGGCCCGGTCCTGACCGCCGTGCCGCTGGTAGGCGTACGCGGCGGCGCCCAGCACGACCGCCGCGACCAGCAGCGCCACCCCGGCGACCAGGCGGCCGCGGTGGGCCGGCGGCGCCCCGTCCCGGCCCGCCGCGTCCCGCCGGCCGGTGCCGGTGACGGCCTGCACGACCCTGGCGAGGGTGGGCACCACCCGGTCGTCCAGCCGCCGCAGCGCCTTCACCAGCACGGTCCGGTCCTCCCCCTCAGCTCTCGGCCCGCAGCGACTCGAGGGCGGCGGCCAGGTCGTCGGGGTACGGGCTGGTGAACTCGACCCGCTGCCCGGTCGTCGGGTGGTCGAAGGCCAGGCTCCGCGCGTGCAGCCACTGCCGGGTCAGCCGCAGCCGGGCCGCGAGCGTCGGGTCGGCGCCGTAGGTCAGGTCGCCGACGCACGGGTGGCGGACCGCGGCCATGTGCACCCTGATCTGGTGGGTACGGCCCGTCTCCAGCTTGATCGCGACCAGGCTGGCGGCCCGGAACGCCTCGATCACCTCGTAGTGCGTCACGCTGGGCTTGCCACCCGCCACCACCGCGAACTTGTAGTCGAGGGTGGGGTGCCGGTCGATCGGGGCGTCGATGGTGCCGCGCAGCGGGTCCGGGTGACCCTGCACCAGCGCGTGGTAGCCCTTGTCTACCGTGCGCTGCTTGAACTGGGCCTTCAGCGAGGAGTACGCCGCGTCGGACTTGGCCACCACCATCAGGCCGGTGGTGCCGACATCGAGGCGGTGCACGATGCCCTGCCGCTCGGCCGCGCCCGCGGTGGCCACCGTGTGACCCAGCGCCAGCAGCCCGGCCAGCACGGTCGGGCCGGTCCAGCCGGGGCTGGGGTGGGCGGCCACACCGACCGGCTTGTCGACGACGACCACGTCGGTGTCCGCGTACACCACCCGCAGGCCCTCCACGGCGGCCGGCTCCGGCGCGGCGGCCGCGGTGGGCGGCGGCGGCAGCGTCACCTCCAGCCAGCTGCCGGCGGTGATCCGGTCGGACTTGCCGCCGGCCGTCCCGTCCACGGTCACGTCGCCGGCCGCGATCAGGTCGGCGGCGACCGTACGGGACAGGCCGAACATCCGCGCCAGCGCCACGTCGAGCCGGGTCCCGTCCAACCCGTCCGGGACGGGGAGGAGACGCCGGTCAGTCACCGGCCGATTCTTGCACGTGGCGGCCACCGTCCACGCGGACTCCACGAAGCTCCAGAAGGAGTATCAAAACGACACCGCACACGATTCCGCTGTCGGCGAGGTTGAAGACCGGCCAGTGCGGCAGCTGGATCCAGTCCACCACCTGGCCGCGGAAGGTGGCCGGAGCACGGAAGATCCGGTCGACCAGGTTGCCGAGCGCGCCGCCGAGCACCAGGCCGAGCGCGAGCGCCCAGGCCGTGGACCGGAGCCGGCCGGCGATCCGCAGCAGCACCGCCACCACGCCGGCGGCGACGACGCTCAGCACCACGGTGAACCCGGTGCCGATGCTGAACGCCGCCCCGGCGTTGGTGGTGTACACCAGCTTGACCGCCCCACCCAGCAGCGAGATCGGGTCCCCGCCGGCCAGCCGGTGGTCCGCCCACTGCTTGCTGCCGGCGTCCGCGCCCAGCACGACGGCGGCCGTCAGCACGAACACGGCCACGCACGCCGGCCGGGCCGCCCTCGCGGCACGGCCGTCCCGTGCCGGCGGGGTGGCCGGCTCCGGGTTCTCGCCGGCGGTGGACTCGGGGGTCGATCCGGGGGTGGACACCACGTCGCTCAGCGCCGCTCCTCGCGCTCCTTGCAGGTCACGCAGAGGGTAGCGCTCGGGAACGCCTGCATCCGCGCCTTGGGGATCGGATTGCCGCAGTTCTCACACCGGCCGTAGGTGCCGGCGGCGATCCGGTCGAGCGCCCGCTCCACCTGGGCGAGCAGCTCGCGGGAGTTCTCGGCGAGCGCCATCTCGTGCTCGCGCTCGAACGTCTTGCTGCCGACGTCGGCCTGGTCGTCGCCGGCGCCCTCGCCCTGCTGGGCACGCTGGATCTCGTCCAGCTCGGCGATCTGCCTGGCCAGGTCGTCGCGGAGCTCCTGGGCGCGCGTCTGGAGCGACGCCTTGACCGCCGCGATCTCCTCGGCGCTCCAGCCCTCCGGCACGGTGGGCTCGACCCTGGTCGGAGCGGTGTTGTTCGGAACGGTCGTCGTGGCCTTCGGCACGGGCTTGGTCGCCTTCTTCCCGGTGGTCTTTGCGCTGGTCTTCGTCGCGGTACTCGGTCGGGCCGTCTTCGCTGTCTTCGCTGTCCTGGCTGCTGTCGTCGCTGTCCTGGCTGCTGTCGTCGCCGCCGAGGCGGCCTTGGCCGCCGCCTTCTTCACGGTCTTCCTAACCGTCTTGGCGGCGGTCTTGGTTCCCGGCGCCGCACCCTTCTTCGCCGCCGTCGTCCTGACCGGCGACTTCGTGGCGGGCGCGGGTTTCGCCGCACTCCGCGTGCTGCTGGTGGCCACCTTCTTCGCCGCGGTCTTCTTCGCGGTCGTCTTCTTCGTGGTCGCCTTCGACGCGGCGGCCTTCTTCGTGGTCGCCTTCTTCGTGGTCGCCTTCTTCGTGGCGGCCTTCTTCGCCGTCGTCGCCTTCGCCGTCGTCGCCTTGGCCGTACCCTTCTTGGCCGTGGTCTTCTTCGCCGCGGCCTTGTTGGCGGTGGCGGTGGACTTCTTCGCCGGCGCCTTGGGGGCCGGCGTCGCCTTCTTCGCCGCGCTCCCGGTCGGCCTCGTGGTCGGCGCGGTCTTCTTGGCCGCTTTCCGCCCGCGGCTGGTACCCGCCATCTCGCTCCCCTCCCCGAGCTTGTCGGCCCCCGGCGCCCTCGGCCCGCGCAGTAGGGATGCGCAAGGATAGATCTCGAGTGCGACCCTCACAACGCGGCGCGCGGCCGATCACACAATGTTACGGAGCACCCTCGCATTTCGCCGCCGTTCGTCCCCTTCCGGTCAGCTCCCGGTACCGTCCCGTAACGCCACCACCTGGGCGGCGAGTCCGGCCGGCGCCGGATCCACCGTGACCACCTTGTCCCGCGCGGTCGCCCCGCTGACCAGGGTGACCGCCGCCCGCCGCACTCCCAGCGCGGCGGCGAGGGCGGCCAGCGCGGCCTCGGTCGCCCGCCCGTCGACGGGCGGCGCCGTGACCGCCACCACCAGGGCGGCGCCGCGCGGGCCGGGGTACGACCCGCCCACCCTGGTCCGGGCGGAGCCGGGTTTCACCCGGATGGCGACCCGTACCACGCATTCCTCCCGCCGGATCAGGTCTTGGTAAACCGAATCGCCGCCAGGTGGCGGCGACCGCTACCATCGTTGTACCGCAATGCTCACCCTGAGGCGATGACGGGGACGAGTAGCGCCGGACGCAGCCCGTAGCGACCTGGGGATGGTGTGAGCCCAGGGGCCTGGCCGCCGCGAACATCACCCCCGAGCCGCCGGAAGAACAGGTCCCCCGGGACCCCAGTAGAACCGGCACCCCAAGAGAGTGGGCGGCGCCCGTCCCGACGGCGGGGACCGCCAAGGAGGGTGGTACCGCGGCACCTGCGGGTGTCGTCCCTCCGCGTGAACGCAAGCCTGTCCGCGGAGGAACCGTGTACGAACCGCTCGATGCCCGTGTCGACCTGCCCGCCCTGGAGCGGGACGTGCTCGCCCAGTGGCGGGACACCAAGGTCTTCCAGCGCAGCCTCGAACAGACCGCCAGCGGTCCCACCTGGGTGTTCTACGACGGTCCTCCGACCGCGAACGGAATGCCGGGCATCCACCACGTGGAGGCGCGGGCGTTCAAGGACGCCTTCCCCCGGTACCGCACCATGCGCGGGTACCACGTGCCGCGCCGCGCCGGCTGGGACTGCCACGGCCTGCCGATCGAGCTGTCGGTGGAGAAGGAGCTGGGCTTCACCGGCAAAGCCGACATCGAGGCGTTCGGGGTGGCGGCGTTCAACGCCAAGTGCCGCGAGTCGGTGCTGCGCAACGTCGACGTGTGGGAGCGGATGACCGAGCGGATGGGCTTCTGGGTGGACCTCACCCAGCCCTACCGCACGATGGACGCCGAGTACGTGGAGAGCGTGTGGTGGGCGGTCGCCCAGATCCACGCCAAGGGCCTGCTGGTGGAGGACCACCGGGTCGCCCCGTACTGCCCGCGCTGCCAGACCCCGCTGTCCAGCCACGAGCTCGGCCAGCCCGGCGTGTACACCGAGGGGGAGAGCCCGTCGGTGTACGTGCGGATGCCGATCACCTCGGGCGACTGGGCCGGCCGCGCCGACCTGCTGGTGTGGACCACCACCCCGTGGACGCTGGTGTCGAACACCGCGGTCGCCGTCCACCCGGACGTGGAGTACGTGCTCGCCACCAGGCCGGGTGAGGAGAAGGCGCTGGTCGTGGCGGCGCCGCTGCTGGCGACCGCGCTCGGCGAGGGCTGGACGGTCGAGGCGACGGTGCGCGGCCGCGACCTGGAGCGGGTCACCTACCAGCGGCCGTTCGACCTGGTCGAGTTCCCCGAGCCCGCGCACTACGTGGTGCTCGGCGACTACGTGACCACCGAGGACGGCACCGGGCTGGTCCACCAGGCGCCCGCGTTCGGCGCCGACGACCTGGAGGTGTGCCGCCGGTACGGGCTGCCGATGGTGAACCCGATCCGGGCCGACGGCACGTTCCAGCCGTCGCTGCCGCTGGTCGGCGGGCAGTTCTTCAAGAAGGCCGACGCGGCGCTGGTCGACGACCTGCGCGAGCGCGGCCTGCTGTACCGGTACCTGCCCTACCTGCACACCTACCCGCACTGCTGGCGCTGCCACACCGCGCTGCTGTACTACGCGCTGCCGTCCTGGTACATCCGGACGACCGCGGTCAAGGACGCGCTGATCGCGCAGAACGAGGCCACCAACTGGTACCCGTCCACGATCAAGCACGGCCGGTACGGCGACTGGCTGGCCAACAACGTGGACTGGGCGCTGTCCCGCAACCGGTACTGGGGCACGCCGCTGCCGGTGTGGCGGTGCCTGGAGGGCCACGTCACGGTCGTCGGGTCGCGGGCCGAGCTGGGCACGCTCGCCGGCCGCGACCTGTCCGACCTGGATCCGCACCGGCCGTACGTGGACGAGATCACGTTCCCGTGCCCGCACTGCGCGGGCCGGGCCGCCCGGGTGCCCGAGGTGCTCGACGTCTGGTTCGACTCCGGCGCGATGCCGTTCGCGCAGGTGGGGGCGCCGTACCGGAACGAGGACGAGTTCGAGGCGTCGTACCCGGCGCAGTTCATCTGCGAGGCGATCGACCAGACCCGCGGCTGGTTCTACACGCTGATGGCGATCGGCACGATGGTGTTCGACCGGTCGGCGTACGAGAACGTGCTCTGCCTCGGGCTGCTGCTGGACACCCAGGGCCGGAAGATGAGCAAGCACCTGGGCAACGTGCTGGAGCCGATCCCGCTGATGGACGAGCACGGGGCCGACGCGGTGCGCTGGTACATGCTGGCCAGCGGCTCGCCGTGGGCGGACCGGCGGATCGGGCACGAGGCGCTGGAGGAGATCGTCCGCAAGGTGCTCCTCACGTACTGGAACACGGCCGCGTTCCAGACCCTGTACGCGCGCGCCGCCGGCTGGACGCCGGGCGCGTCGGCCGCCGCACCGGACCCGGCGTCCCGGCCGCTGCTGGACCAGTGGGCGCTGTCCGAGCTGTACGACACGGTCGCCGAGGTGACGGCGGCCATGGAGGCGTTCGACGCGCAGCGCGCCGGGCGGCGGATGGCGCAGTTCATCGACGACCTGTCGAACTGGTACGTGCGCCGGTCGCGGCGCCGGTTCTGGGACGGGGACAAGGCCGCGCTGTCCACCCTGCACGAGTGCCTGGAGGTGCTGACCAGGCTGATGGCGCCGTTCACCCCGTTCGTGACCGAACGGGTGTGGCAGGCGCTGATGGTGCCGGTGGACCTGAGCGCCGCCGACTCGGTACACCTGGCGCAGTGGCCGCAGGAGCGGCCGGACCGGGTCAAGCCCGCCCTCGGCCGGCAGATGGCGCTGGTCAGGCGGCTGGTGGAGCTGGGCAGGGCGGCGCGCGCCGACTCCGGCGTGAAGACCCGCCAGCCGCTGTCCCGCGCCCTCGTCGGCGCCGGCGGCTGGGCCGACCTGCCCGCGCAGCTGCGCGCCGAGGTCGCCGCCGAGCTCAACGTCGTGGCCGTCGACACGCTCGGCGCCGCCGCCGGTGACCTCGTGGACGTGACCGTGAAGCCGCAGTTCCGGGCCCTCGGCAAGCGGTTCGGCTCCGGGACGAAGGCGGTGGCGGCCGCGATCGCCGCCGCCGACCCGGTCGCCCTCGCCGCCGCCGTGAAGGCCGGTACCGCCACCCTCGAGGTCGACGGCCAGCCGGTGGACCTGTCCGCCGACGAGCTGGTCGTCACCGAGACGCCGCGCAGCGGCTGGGCGGTCGCCAGCGAGGCCGGCGCCACGGTGGCGCTGGACCTGGAGATCACCCCGGCGCTGCGCCAGGCCGGCCTCGCCCGCGACGCGATCCGGCTCGTCCAGGACGGCCGCAAGGCCGCCGGCCTCGACGTCTCCGACCGGATCGCCCTCCGCTGGACGGCCCCCGAACCCCTCGCCGGAGCCCTCCGGGTGCACTCCGAACTGCTCTCCGACGAGGTACTCGCGGTCGAGTACGACGAGGGCGCCCCGGACGAGGACGGCACGGCCTGGTTCACCCGGACCGACGCCGACACCACCCTCACCTTCTGGCTCCGCAAACTGGAGCGGTAAGCGGGAGCGCAACTGTACAGTTTCCTGTACAGTTCAGCCATGACGTTGCTCAACGATGCCCATGAGGTGAGCGTCACCGAAGCGGCGAAGTATGGTGTCGCCGGCCTGGTGGCCAGGGCGGAACAAGGGTCCGACCTGGTCGTCACCCGGCGGCACCAGCCGGTCGCCGCGGTGGTGAGCATGCGGAGGCTGGCCGAGCTGGAGCAGGCCGCGGCCGATCTCCGGGATCTCGCGCTGGTGCTCGCGCGTACCGCCACCGACAGCGGGCGGCGCACGCCGCTGGACGAGCTGCTCGCCGCCTTCGGCCACAGCAGGGAGACGCTGGCCGCGCTCCCGGACGACGAGGACGACGAGGACTAGGCGGTGGCCGAGGTCACCTTCACCGACGCCGCCGTGGACGACCTCCGTCGCATCGGTCCCTCAGCGGTACCCCGGGTGCTCAGGAAGGTGCTGCTCCTGGTGGACAACCCGGAGGCGGGGTACCCGCTCGGCGGCGACCTGACCGGGTTCCGCAAGCTCGTCGTGGGCCGGAACACCTGGCGGATCGTCTACCGCGTCACCGAGGACAAGTCCGTCGAGATCTGCGAGATCTGGGCGGTCGGCTGGCGTGCGGACGCCGAGGTGTACGGCGCGGCCACCGCGCGCATCGCCGAGGCGACGCGCCGGCGTCCCGAGCTTCGCCCTCTCGCGGAGCTGATCGAACGGCTCGGCCGGCTGGCCGGCGACGTCGCCGCGCCGGAGACCGCCGCCCCGCCGGAGATCGTCCCCGCCTGGCTCGCCGACCGGTTGGTGCACATCGTCGGCATGGCGCCCGAGGAGGTGGCCGCGCTCAGCCTGCGGGAGGCGGTGGACCGCTGGGCCGAGTTCACCGCGACACCCCGGTCCTGACGCGGGCGACCGCGTACCTCGCCGCCGTCCGGGATCAAGTTCTCGGGGCCGGGTCAGTGGGTGGCGAGGAGGGTGGTGTCCGGGCGGCAGAGGGCGCAGGGGGTGAAACCCAGGTCGCGGGCCTCGGAGACGGGGAGGGGCTGGGTGACCCGGCCGAGCAGGTGGGGGCAGCCGGGGAGGTGGTAGCGGGGACGGCCGTCGATGACCACGACGTCGGCGCTGAGGCCGGCCACCCGGAGCGCGTCGGAGTCGCTCACCGGCTCCTCGGCCGGCTCGTCGAGCGGCGGGTACGGCTCGTCGACGGCGCCACCCCGGCCAGCCTGGCCAGCCTGGCCAGCCTGGCCAGCCTGGCCGCCCTGAGCGACGGCCGTCTCCCGGTCGTAGGCGGTGTCGGACCGCGACGCCTCGGTCACCAGCGTCGCCGGGGCGCCGGTCACGCCGCCGATGGTGGTGGCGGTGGGACCGTGCGGCAGTGGCCCGCGGCGCTGCCGCACGCCGAGCACGAGGAAGAGACCGCCGAGCAGGCTCGCGCCGATGGAGGCGAGGATGTACGGGAGAGCGTCGGCGATCAGCCCGGTCGCCAGCAGTGCCAGCGACGCGAGGACCAGCAGCAGCGTGAGGACGATCACCGCGTCAGCTCATCACACCCAGGCTCAGCGGCCGTGGCCGGGGTCGCCGCTGCCGCCGGGGTACCCGCGCGACGCCGAGCCGAACGGGCTGCCCTGGGCCGCGGCCGCCCCGATGCCGCCGCTGTTGTTGGTGCCGGCGCCCGCCCTGGCCAGTTCCGAGTCGATCGATCCGGCGCGCCCGTCCAGGTCCCGCAGCTGACCCTCCAGGTACGCCTTCAGCCGGGTCCGGTACTCCCGCTCGAACGCCTTGAGCTCCTCGATGTGCTTCTGCAGCGCCGCCCGCTTCTGCTCCAGGCCGCCCATGGTCTCCTGGTGCCGCTGGCGGGCGTCCCGGTCCAGCGCCTCGGCCTTCGCCCTGGACTCCCGGTCGAGCGCCTCGGCCTTGGTACGGGCGTCGGTGAGCAGCTTCTCGGCCTCGCGCCGGGCGTCGGAGATCGTCTCGTCGGCGGTCCGCTGGGCCATCATCAGCATCCGCAGCGCCTGCTGTTCGCCGTCGCCGCCGGCGGCCGGGCCGGGGGCGGCCGCGACCGGCGCCATCGAACCGGTGTTCTGCCTGGCCTGCTGGAGCTGCCCCTGCAAACGCTCCATCTGGGCCTTGAGGTCCTTGTTCTCCCGGGTGAGCCGCGCGTTGTCGGCCTCGACCTGCGGGTCCGCGACCGGCGGACCGGCCTGCGGGGCGCCGCCACCCCGGCCGAGCCGCTCGACCTGCGCCTTGAGGTCGTTGTTCTCCTCGATGAGGCGCGCCAGTTCCCGCTCGACGTCGTCGAGGAAAGCGTCGACCTCGTCCTCGTCGTAGCCCCGTTTCCCGATCGGGGGCTTCTTGAAGGCGACGTTGTGCACGTCGGCTGGGGTCAGCGGCATGTGCGTCTCTCCTCGGGGCGAATCTGCTGCGGTCGCCTTCCCACGCTAGCGGAAGTCTGCTAGCGCAGGTAACCGACCACGTTCAGAAGCAGCCATACGATGATGATCAGGACGAGGAACCCCAGGTCGAGCGCGATACCACCGGCACGCACCGGCGGGATCGCCCGCCGCAGCGCCCGCAAGGGCGGATCGGTGACCGTGTAGATCCCCTCGAACATTACCGCGAGTCCTCGTGCCGGATGCCACCTTCGGGCAAACATCCGGATCAGGGAGACCGTCATCCTCGCGAGCAGCCCAAGGTAGAAGAGGAACAGAACGAGATAAACCGCGCTCCAGAAGTTGCTCACGGCGGACCAGATCTCCTAGCTCTGGTTGAAGAACCCGCCCTCCGCGATCCGCGCCTTGTCCTCGGGGGTCACCTGGACGTTGGCCGGGGAGAGCAGGAACACCCGGTTGGTCACCCGGTCGATGGTCCCACGCAGACCGAAGGTGAGGCCAGCCGCGAAGTCAACCAGTCGGCGAGCGTCCGAATCGTCCATCTCGGAGAGGTTCATGATCACCGGGATCCCGGAGCGCACGTGCTCGCCGATGATCCGCGCCTCGTTGTAGTTCCGCGGGTGCAGCGTGGTGATCTGGTACGACACGGAGTCCCCTGCCGGCGCGTCGGAGTCCTCGTCGTCCCTCGCCAGTCGGGCCACCGGCTCCACGGCGAGCGAGCCCTGGGCGTACGGGTCGGCGACGGGGCGCGACGAACGCGACGCCGCCGGGCTCACCGTGCGGACCGGCTCCGGCTCCTCGTAGGAGTCGTAGTCGTCGTACTCCTCGGCACGGCGACGGTCCTCGTCGTCTTCGACGAGGCCGAGGTAGATCCCCATCTTGCGGATCGCACCGGCCATTGGAGCCTCCTTCGCCAAGTCTGGTCGGGACACTAACCGACAAGATACGTACGTCTGCCGAGCAAAGCGGTTCCGACACGCACATGCGTCGCACCGTATTTGACTGCGGACTCCAAGTCGCCACTCATCCCGGCGGACAGCACCCCGGCGTCCGGCCACTCGGCCCGTACCTGCCCCGCCAGTCGCGCCAGTCGCGCGAACGCCTCGTCGGGGTCGGCGCCGAGCGGCGCGATCGCCATCAGCCCGCGCAGCCGCAGCCGGTCCGCGTCCGCGACGGTGGCGGCCAGCTCGGGCAGGTCCAGCGGGGCCACGCCGCCGCGATCCGGCCGGGGCGGCTCCTCCAGTGCCACCTGGACCAGCACGTCCAGGTCGCGACCGGCCGCCGCGGCGCCCCGGTCCAGCGCCTCGACCAGCTCCAGCCGGTCCACGCTGTGCACCACGGCGGCGTACCGGGCCACCGACCGGGCCTTGTTCCGCTGGAGCTGGCCGATGAAGTGCCAGCGCACGTCCGGCAGGGCGGCGGCCTTGACCTTCGCCTCGGCGTCCCGGTTCTCACCGAAGTCGGTCACGCCCAGGTCGGCGAGGACGCGCGCGTCCTCGACCGGGAACGTCTTGGTCACCGCGATCAGCGTGACCCCGGCCGGGTCCCGGCCGGCCCTGTCGCAGGCCCTGGTGAGCCGGTCGCGGAAGGTGGCGAGGTTGACGGCGATCTCGCGGGCGCGTTCCGTCAACGCCCCACCCAGATCAGGCCGGCCAGCCGGCCGGTGACCGGGTCGCGGCGGTACGAGTACAGCGCCGGGTCCTCCCGGGTGCAGCGGGTGTCGGTGGCCACCGCGCCGATCCCGGCGGCAGCGAGCTGGGTCCGCAGTCCGGCGTGCAGGTCGATGCCGGGAGTGCCGTCCCGGGTGGTGCAGGCGCTGCCGGGCAGGGCGGCCTCCACCTCGTCGCGCATCGCGGCCGGCACCTCGTAGCAGCGCCCGCAGATCGCCGGGCCGAGCAGCACCTCGATCCGCTCCCGCGCCGCGCCCAGCCCCTCCATCGCCGCCACCGCCGCGGTCGCGATGCCGGCCGCCGCGCCCCGCCGGCCGGCGTGGACGGCGCCGACCACCCCCGCACGGGGGTCGGCGAGCAGCACCGGCACGCAGTCCGCGGTCAGCACCGCGACCCCGAGCCCCGGGGTGGCGGTGACCAGGCCGTCGCAGTCCGGTACCGGCCCGGCCCGCGGGCCGTCCACGATCCGGACGTTCGCGCCGTGCGTCTGCTCCATCCAGACCACCGCGTCGACACCGGTCGCCTCGACCAGCCTGGCCCGGTTGGCGGCCACGGCGGCGGGGTCGTCGCCGACGTGGTCGCCGAGGTTGAAGCTGGCGTACGGGCCGCGGCTCACCCCGCCCTCCCGGGTGGTGAGCACGCGGCGGACGGTGCTCGCCCTACTTGAGGAAGTCGGGGACGTCGAGGTCATCGTCGAAAACTACCCGGCGCGGCGGGGCCGGCCGGTCGTGGGTGCCCGACCGCAGCCCGCTGCCGTCCACGGGATTGACCTCCGGCGGCTGGGCCGGCATCGCCTCGAACCGCCGCTGCGGCGGCTGCCCGCTGTCGAACCCGGCCGCGATGACCGTGACCCGCACCTCGTCGCCGAGCGCGTCGTCGATGACCGCGCCGAAGATGATGTTGGCGTCGGAGGCGGCGGCGTCGGACACCAGCGACGCGGCCTCGTTGATCTCGAACAGGCCGAGGTCGGAGCCGCCGGAGATGGACAGCAGCACGCCGTGCGCGCCCTCCATCGACGCCTCCAGCAGCGGGCTGGCGATGGCCGCCTCGGCGGCCTGCACCGCGCGCTCCTCGCCGCGGGCGCTGCCGATGCCCATCAGCGCGCTGCCGGCCCCGCTCATCACCGACTTCACGTCGGCGAAGTCGAGGTTGATCAGGCCGGGCGTGGTGATCAGGTCGGTGATGCCCTGGACACCGGAGAGGAGCACCTCGTCGGCCTTGCGGAAGGCGTCCATCACCGACACGTTGCGGTCGGAGATCTGCAGCAGCCGGTCGTTCGGGATGACGATCAGCGTGTCGCACTCCTGGCGCAGGTGTTCTATTCCGTCCTCGGCCTGCGCACCCCGCCGCTTGCCCTCGAAGGAGAACGGCCGGGTGACCACGCCGATGGTGAGCGCGCCGAGCTTGCGGGCGACGTTGGCGACCACCGGCGCGCCGCCGGTGCCCGTGCCGCCGCCCTCGCCGGCGGTGACGAACACCATGTCGGCGCCCTTGAGGACCTCCTCGATCTCCTCCCGGTGGTCCTCGGCGGCCTGCCGGCCGACGTCGGGGTTGGCGCCGGCGCCGAGCCCGCGGGTGAGCTCGCGGCCGACGTCGAGCTTGACGTCGGCGTCGGACATGAGGAGCGCCTGGGCGTCGGTGTTGATGGCGATGAACTCGACGCCCTTCAGCCCCACCTCGATCATCCGGATCACGGCGTTGACTCCACCGCCCCCCATCCCGACGAC